>DASUYO010000520.1:0-7255 GCA_036377375.1 Pyrinomonadaceae bacterium | reverse complement strand
TTTGAACATGTCCATGATCTCCTTGCCCTGGGCCGAGTGGAGATTTCCGGTCGGTTCGTCGGCAAGGATGATTCGCGGGCTCGCAACAACGGCGCGCGCAATACCCACGAGCTGTTGCTGTCCACCTGAAAGCTGGGTTGGGAAGAGATCCTTCTTGCCTACCATTTGAAAACGATCGAGCGTGTCGCAAACGATCGATTGCCTGTCTTTCTTGCTTACGTCGCGATAAGAGAGCGGCAACTCGAGATTTTCAAACACCGTCTGATCGTCCAGCAGGTGATAACTCTGAAAAACAAACCCTATGTTCTGGTTCCGCAGCGCCGCGCGCTTTTTTCCGTCGAGCTTGTGGACCGGAACGTCATCAAAGTAATACTCACCGGCCCACGACTGATCATGCATGCCAAGGATGTGCAACAGTGTCGACTTCCCTGCTCCCGACGGACCCATGATCGACACGAACTCACCCGGCTTGATGTCCAGGTTGATCCGGCGAAGCACGTATGTCCTCGTCGGACCATGCTGGAAAGATTTCTCGACGCCACGCAGACTGATCATGAAATCGCTCCAAAACCGCTCTCAGCCAATTGCTCTTTCGCTTCCCGAATCTCGCGACGATCGGAGCCTGCTTCTTCCTCGACAATCAATCCGTCGAAGAGATGCACGATACGATCCGCATGCTGCGCGTAACGCGGGTCGTGTGTGACCATGCAGATGGTTGCACCAGCGCGATGCAGCTCGCGCATCAGCTCCATCACTGCCTCGCCGTTAGTCGAATCGAGGTTTCCAGTCGGCTCGTCCGCGAGTAGGATGCTCGGCTCTCCGGCAACTGCTCGGGCAACGGCAACGCGTTGCTGTTGACCGCCTGACAACTGGCTGGGCAGGTGCTTCGAGCGGTGCGCCATGCCGACGCGCTCAAGTGCATCGGTGACGCGTTTCTTGCGCTCGGCGGAGCTCATACCGCGATAAGTCAACGGCAGCTCAACGTTCTCGTAGACCGTTAGGTCGCCGATCAGGTTGAAACTCTGAAAGATAAACCCGACTTCGCGGTTTCTGATTCTTGCTCGCTCAGATAGCGAGAGATTCTCCACCGGGTGTTGATTCAGAATGTACTTACCATCGGTCGGCGTATCCAACAGGCCGAGAATGGAAAGCAGGGTGGATTTGCCGCAGCCCGAAGGGCCGGCGATGGAAACGTATTCACCTTGTTTAATGTCGAGGTGAATACCTGAGAGTGCGTGCGTTTCAACCTCGTCTGTGTAAAAGACTTTCTTCACATCAGAAAGGTGAATCAGGGGCTCCGAAGAACTCATCATGTGCTCCTTAACAGATTTGTGTACACGATCTTACTAAACTGAACACCGCCGACGCGCTTTTTGTGCCTTTTTCTGGCTTACACATTTACCGAACGCGAATGCGCGGATAACTATCCAGCGCCGAGGTATCAGAAATGATGACCTGGTCGCCTTCCTTCAAACCTTCAAGAATCTCGATCTGGCTCACCGAGTTACGCCCGAGTTTAACCGTCTTGCGCTCGGCTTCAGTCCCGTCAGGCGTCAGCACAAACATGCCAATCGTCTGCTGTGCCTGACCAAAGGCGGGCCGGCCGACTTTCAAGACATCCTTGAGCCTCTCGAGCTCGATTGTTCCGTCCACGCTCAAATCGGGACGCGCACTCGCCGGCAGTGGACCCTGCAACGACGCGTCGATCTCAAACGTACCCTCGCGAGCGGCCGGGTCGATGCGCGAAACGGTTCCCTGAATCAATCCGTTGCGCGTGTCAACAATAACCGGCTGGCCGATGCGCACGTCTTTGATCTGTGTTTCTGCAACTCTCAAAACGGCCTTCAGTGATGAAGGATCCGCAACGCGCGCGATGTTGAATCCCGGCGTCACCTGTTGACCAACCTGCACCGACACCTGCTGCAACACGCCGGCAGTTCCCGCGCGCACTTTCAACGCCTCCACCTGGTCTCGCTTCAACTTGGCGAGCACACGTAGCTGTTGCAAACGCGACGACGCTGCGTTCATTTGCGCTTTGGTTGACTTCGAGCTGACAGCCAGTCTCTCCTGTTCGACCTTCAGCCGGTTGGCGAGATCCTGAACGTTAACACGCGAGATCTTCAACGTGAGCTCGCTGACTAAGCCCTGTTTTCCCAGTACTTCGTCCGCGTCGAGCTGAAGCTTTGCCTGGCTGTACTGCGCGTTGATGGTGGCGATAGCCGCCTTTTGCGTCATCGTGTCGCTTTCGAGTTTCACTTTCAGGTTCTCTTGGTCAGCCTCTGCGGCTTTGACCTGAAAGTCAGCGTCAGTAGCCTGCTGCTCCATTTGCGGGTTTGACAGCTCGACGATGACGGTCGATGGATCAACCTCGACCCCCGCCTGTAGAAGAATTTTCTCAACACGGCCATCCGCTGGTGCTGGTACCCAGCGAGTTATCTCGGGCACCAGCGTTCCATTGCCACGTACGTCACGCACCATCTCACCGCGCTTGACGGTCTCGATTACTGCTGTCGAGCGGTCGAGTGTCGGTGCGGCGGGCTTCAGCTTGGTGAGGCCGTAGGTAATGCCACCGATCGCGGCCAGTCCGACCACAATCATGATGGCATTGCGAATCTTCTTCTTGATCTTCGATTTAGGGGGTCGCTTTATATCCATAACGCTACTACTTCAAAAATTTTGGAGAGCTGTAATAGCCAGTTGAGAGAGCGGCGATGCGCGCGCGAAGAATGAATTTCAAACGAGCTAGCAAACTTCACACGCAACTATACAGTTCTCCGCATTGGCGCGATTCAAAGCCCGTGCCAGCAGTGGAATACGGAGTAGTTTGCGGCTGAAATCTTCGAAAAACAAGGCAAGTCGAGCGATTTTCGTAGTATTTGGCCGTGCGGGCTTTGTGAAAAATCAGACGGGATCGTTTCGCTTGCGGGACTCCCCAGTCCCACTTTCGAAATCAGCCACAAAGAGGCACAAAAGTCACAAAGAGGTTTTCGTGGCTTCTACTGAGCCAGTTTGTAGAAGGCGAGATTTCCTTCGCGGTTCACGATTGGTTGGGTTCGCAGGAGGGAAGTTAATTCGCTGTCGAGCTTCGCTGCGTGATCTTCGTAGCCGTCACGGTTGATATAAATCCCGGAAAAACCGGCCGCCCGAACACTCTTCACCAACTCCGGTACCGGTTGTGCTGCCACAGCCTGCTGCCATCGATCCTCTTCCTCACCAAGCGGGGCGCCGTAACTCCAACGCAGAGTTTTCGAATGGAGATAAGCCTTGTAGTGTTCGTACGCGCGCATCTGGTAGAGGCCGGGACTCTCAGGAAAAGGCATGTACGGCAGTTGAAAAACCATCGAGTGTGGCGGCAATGACGCTTCAATCCGGCTCACGAATTCTGCTTCATCCTCATATTCCATTTTTGTCTTCTCGTACTCGGGGACGAAGAAAAATGTCGTAGTGGTTTGATCCAACACGCCTACGACGAGAACTACAGCGAGACCTACGTAGTAAAGGAGTTGTAGTCGGGGTCTCGGAAGTTTTTTAAAAAGAATGTCGAGCAACCATGCGACCACAATCAATGAGAAGAAAGCGATGAAGGGAGAGATCCTGTTGTAGGCTCTAATTTGCGGTGAAATCAACAGCGCGAATAGAACGCCGAAGCCGCCGATTGTCCCCAGCAGAACTGCTGCGATGTTTAGCCAGCTCAGTCGCTCAATCAACGCGGGTAACTGCCGTCTTGAAAAGAGCGCCCCAATGAGAATGAGGAATCCGATGCTGCCGATGATTCCCAGCGATGAGGTGTCGTTTTCGTTGACGAGTGGTCCAAGATTGTAACGGTATTTCAGTGCAGCGAACTTCTCCCAACGGTGACCACCAATCGGCAACAACAGTTGTGTGATCTTTAAACCCATGATCTCAGAATCGGCCACACTTCGACTACCCATCGACGCAGCACCGTGTGTGCGTTGATAGATGATCGTCGGCAGATGATTAATTAGGAGCGTGCCGGCAACGACTCCGGTCAACACCAGCGCCGCGACGAGTGGTGCAACGCTGCGCCGATTCCACCACGAGCTAACACCCGCAACGAGCAACAGGAAACAAAAGAAGAACGGATAGTAAACACCGCACGATCCGGAAATCACACAGATCACAACGCTCGCAACTGCCTTCCGACGCGTCAACCGCGGCTCGAGACAGACCCACACAACTACCAGGACCATCAAGGGAATGAGATAGTACGCTCCCATCATCAGGTGATAGCGGCGGAAGAAGTGATAAGGCAGAAACGTATAGAGCAAGCTCGCAACCAGCGACGGCCCAAAAGACAACTTGAACGAGCGAAGGAAGTAGAACGCGGTGATCGCTGTGAGCGGGAAAGTGAGTAAGTAAAAGAGGTTCAGTACCAGCGCGTGATCCGACGTGAAAAGGGAGATCAGCTTAACTATTACGAAATGAAAATTATCGATTGCCGGATAGGCTTCATAGTGCAATCCGGCTGGAGCGCCCAATGATGGATTGTGAAGCCACCATCCATTCTCGATCGTGCCTTTCGCCGCGATGCTGTAGAACAATGAGTCGACAAAATAGGCAAACGGCACTCTGAAGTCGGCGCGCCACAACTGCATTACCCACGTCAGAATCAACAAGCAGAGGGCAATGACCGGCGCATACTGGCCCAGTGTTTTGAGATACTCCTCTTGTGTGTTTTGTGCCTTTTTGTGGCTCAAAGATCTGACTTTGTGGCTCTAACCAGTCGTAGATTTTTGGCTCGTGGGCGTGTGCAGGCTGAGGCGCGTGCGCATGCGCCTTTGCCACGCACTCTGGTGTGCATCGGCTTCTTCGATCTGCGCGAGTGCGGCACTCAAAGGTTCGCCGCCGAGCTGGCGCATCTTGATGTAAAGCAGCGCCGGCACGATCGAAAGAAGCGGCATTACGAAGATGTTTACCAGCGCAATCACCTGCTGATAGATCTGATGCGCCACATTGTTTCGCTCTGCGTGCGTTCCGATCCGAATGCGCCCGACCAACGCATTGACAACCATCGGAATAAGGAACTGCAATATCGAAACCACGATAATCGTGCGCCACGAGCGCGATGCTAACTCGCGCGCCCGGTGCCTCGCTGCCTTTTTCTCGAGTCCCTCAATCAGCACTACGGGCGCGTAAAGCGTGTAACGAATCATTGCGATAAAGCCTGGAATTATTAAGAGGAGGAATCCACCGAGAATCCGCAGAGTAACGCTGATAATTGTTTTGACAAACGGTTTCCAACGCTTACGCAGGACGCCGAATGCCACCCGCAGTTGCACTGGACGCAATGGCGCTGCTGCCAGTTGCGTGATGATCACTGCCGTGACGCCCGAGATCACACCGCCGGTAACCAGGTAAGCAATTATCTGTAACAGAGCCACAATGACGATCGCGCAGATAATCGCGACCCTCACGGGCATGCTACTCCCGCGTAACTCTTTCTCCGCCAGGATCACGCCGATCATCAAAGCATTTATGACGATCACCGGCACGTGAGCAATCAAGCTGAGCTTGAGGAACTTCGGAAAGTATTCGCTATACAGCGAGAACGCGCGTCGATAAAGCGCACCGACACCCTCGCTCTGTCCGCGCAGTGTGCTCGCGAACGCAAAAGCAGTTTGCGGACGCTCCGCAGGATTCTTCGAGAGCGCTGACATCACAACACCCGCCACACGTTTCGGAATTTTCGCGGCGCGCTCGCGCAAAGGTTGCGGCTCTTGCTCACGATGGGCGCGCATGACCGCTGAAGTATTACCTTCAAACGGCGGCTCACCTGCGAGCATCTGGTAAGTGATAACACCAAGGCTGTAAATGTCCGAACGCTTGTCGACGTTGCCGCCACCACATTGCTCCGGCGACATGTATAGCGGCGTGCCCATGATCGCGCCCACGCGAGTCAGCGCTGAACCCTGTGGAGAGGTTGCAATGTGAGCCGTGTGACGACCGCCGCTGCGAGTGTCATCGAAGAGTAGTGTTCCATCCTCGTCAACAGAGTGATTCAGCAGCGGATTCGTGAGCGGATCCTGGAATACTGTTCCAACACCTTCACCGGCAGCTCTAGCCTTCAATTTCTGTGTATGAGCTTCGTCACCAGGTCGCAGCAGTGTATCTGTTTCTGATGGTGTGAGATCGTCGATTATAGTCGCCGCTGGATCGTCATCTGGTGAAGGCGCGCCGGCGGTCTCAGCGAGCTTGGCGATACCGAAATCGAGAACTTTAACGCGATAGCTTCCGAGGCGATTGGGTTCGAGCCAGATATTGTCGGGCTTCAGATCGCGATGAATGATGCCCTGCTGGTGTGCTTCGTGAACTGCCGAACAAACCTGATCGAGAATGTCGGCGACCCATTCGAGTGGCAGGCGTTTCTCTTCCGCCAGGACGTCGCCAAGCGTGCAGCCGTCGAGATACTCCATCACCAGATAGGCGACCTGGCCCGCCTTCACATCCGCAAAACCGAAATCTGTTACGTCGACAACGTTCGGATGCCGCAAGCGACCGGCGGCGCGCGCTTCGCGCTTGAAGCGCTCGACGAACTCCTTATTGCGCATGAACTGAGGCGAGATGAGTTTCAGCGCTACGTAACGTTCGGTGCCGAGGTGAGTGGCGAGATAGACCGCGCCCATTCCGCCCTTTCCGAGCAGGTGTTCGAGGCGGTACTTCTCGTCAAGCACGTCGCCGACGTATTCTTCGGGTCCCAGCATGAGCCCAATGCTACCGCAGTTATTAGCCACAGATAAACACGGATTTATTACGGATAGGGATTCGGATCAGTTTCGATCCAACAAAAATCCGTGTTCATCTGTGGCTCCATTCCGATCGGCTGCCCCTCCGGGGGCTGCTGGGCGGGCGTGAGATTCATCTTCTTTGGATCGTCCTGAAAACGCTTGATCTGTTCGATTGAGTAGAACAGAAACGCGCGGCGGTTATCATCAGCCGCAAGACGACTCTGCGCCGCGAGCCAGCTCTTCAATTGCTCCAATTTCCACGACGCAATCGCACGCACCTGGTTCGACGTACCTTCACCGGAAGCGAGCGCCATTAGATCTGAAAGTATCACCACGTCGACTGTGTGTTGTATCTCGCCCGCGTAACCTGTAGCCGCCGGAGCTTTCCACGTCGCTATCAGGATTTTATCGATCACTTCAGCGAGACCCGGATTCCGTTGATCGCGCGCATGAAACTGCACGAGCCGCGCTGCTCGCTCCTGGTTCAACAGAAATCCGCTGACGTGATT
>DASUYO010000519.1:0-11613 GCA_036377375.1 Pyrinomonadaceae bacterium | reverse complement strand
AACTAACTGCGGATTAACGCCGATGGCAATCCGTCTAACAATCAGTTAAGATCCGTGTCCCCCTAAATTCATAATTGAAGGAGTGAGGCCCAGTGGCAGATAAACCATTTCTCACTGATATCAAAACTTTGCGCGATCGCGCTCGACAACACATCGAGAATGGTGCTGTCACAGAAGGCTACAGCGCAGATCGTGAAACTGTCGTGAAACTTCTGAACGAGGCGCTGGCAACTGAGATCGTTTGTGTGCTCAGGTATCGACGGCATTATTTCATGGCGACTGGAATCAACGCCGAAAGCGTGGCCGCGGAGTTTTTACAGCACTCAAACGAAGAGCAGGGACACGCCGATCAGATTGCCCATCGCATTGTTCAGTTAAAAGGCGAGCCGAATCTCAATCCCGAAGGTCTTTTGACGCGTAGTCATGCGGAATACAACGAAGGTGCTTCGCTTACAGATATGATCAAGGAAGATCTGGTTGCCGAGCGCATCGCGATCGACAGTTATCGTGAGATGATCACTTACTTCGGCAACGACGATCCGACTTCGAGACGCATGATGGAAGGCATTCTCGCTGTCGAAGAGGAACACGCCGACGACCTTGTGAATTTGCTGGATAAGATGGGCTAACGCCCAAAGTAAGGTTTGTGTATAGGTCCTATAGGACTTATAGGACCTATAGAGCTTGTCAGAAAGAAAATCCAACCAAACTAACCCCGGCCGGCCAACAATGTGCCGTAGTTGCGGGGCAATTGTCGGCGCAGGTGAAACGCAATGCGCCGTATGCGGAGCGCCGACCACAACTCAACACGCCGACGCCGGCCATCTTCCGCCGGATAAAGAAACGATCAGGTTTGCTCGCGCCGTCCTCAATCGTCCATACAAGTTCACAATCGGGCTGCTCATCGCAAATCTTTTTGTCTTCATGCTGATGTGGGAATCGAGCGGGCTTTCGTTTTCAGTTCTGAGTCACGTTTTTCCTGACCCGGTTCTAATCGCTTACGGTGCACAGCTGAATTCCCTCATTAATGGTCCATATCATCAATGGTGGCGGGTCATCACGTCGATGTTTGTTCACATCAACCTGGTGCACTTGTTGGTGAACATGTTCAGCTTGTTGATGATTGGTCCATTCGTTGAGAAGCTTTACGGCTCAGCGAAGTTTTTAGTGTTTTGGGTTGTGACCGGCATTGCCGGAGCAGTTGGGACCTATCTCACTTTTCGTCCCGGTCTCGCCCATGGGCCGCTTGGAACTTTTATCTTCAGAGGCATTGACGGACCCGCAGCCGGCGCATCCGGAGCATTGTTCGGACTTGTCGGCGTTCTCTTCGTCTTCGGTATTAAATATCGCCGCGAGCTGCCGGAAGGATTCAAGCGCGTGTTTGGCACGGGCCTGCTGCCCATCATCCTCATCAATTTGTTCATTGGTTTTGTGGGACGTAGTTTTATCGGCAACTCTGCGCATCTGAGTGGACTATTTGCAGGCGCCGCAGTCGCACTCTTTGTCGACTATCGACGGCCAGGTGCGCGGGCGAGTATTGCGACGATCTGGCGAGTGTTGCAGGTCCTGTCGCTTGCAGTGATCGCTTTGGGAGCTTACAAGATCGTAAGAAATTTCAACCGAACGGCCTTGGTACAGGCAGCACCCAATGCACATGCGTCAGTTTTCCTGAACTATGTAAACGCGATGAATCAGGTTCAGGAAAAAGTTGCGGCCGTGATTCATAATAACGATCTGACCAACCTTGAGGCGGTTACACAAACAGCGATGCAGGCCCCAGTACCCGATGCACGAGCCGCAGAATTGAGAACTCGCCTGCTGCTCATTCTTTCAAAACTCGCGGCAGCGGCGGCCGAAGCGAGTCCGCCGCCGGAGAGAGCGCCGTCACGGCCGCCGAAGTTGGACCAGAAGCTTGTCGATGAATACACGCAGTGGCGAAAAGAATATGATGAGTGGTTGAAAAGTGCGGCACAAAAATACACAGCGCCGGCCTAAGCCGATTTTGAAATCAAAATTTTTTGGGAGAAACAAATGGAGATCAGGAGAGTCGGAGTTTTAGGATGCGGACTGATGGGTTCAGGCATTGCGCAGGTGTCGGCAAGTGCCGGATTTGAAACGATTGTAAAAGAAGTTTCAGACGAGCTGATCGCAAAAGGTTTTAGCGGTATCGAGAAGTCGCTGGCAAAGTTTGCCGAAAAGGGAACGATTACTTCCGAGCAGCAGACGGAAATTCGCGGCCGTTTGTCGGGCACAACTTCGTTCGACCAGCTTGCCGACTGCGACATCATTATCGAAGCCATCATCGAGAACCTCGATGAGAAGCGCAGCACGTACCGGCAGTTAGATCAACTTTGCAAGCCGGAGACGATCTTTGCGTCAAACACGTCATCGCTGTCGATCACGGAGATGATGACTGCCACTTCGCCGGAGCGGCAACGTCGTTTTATCGGCATGCACTTTTTCAATCCCGTGCCGTTGATGAAGCTGGTGGAGGTGGTGAAGACGATTCTGACGGACGAAGACGTGTACGAGCAGGCAGTACAGTTTGGAAAGAAGCTCGGCAAAGTTCCGGTGCGCGCCGCCGACAAGACGGGTTTTATTGTGAATCGTCTGCTGGTGCCGTACATGCTCGACGCGATTCGTGCGCTGGAAGAAGGCGTGGGATCGATCGTTGATATTGATAATGCGATGAAGCTCGGGTGTGGGTATCCGATGGGGCCGTTTACGCTGGGCGATTTTGTGGGACTCGATACGACGTATTACATCGCCGAGATCATGTTCAATGAGTTTCGCGAGAAACGTTTCGCTCCGCCGCCGCTTTTGAAGCGCATGGTGCTGGCGGGTCTGTACGGCCGCAAGTCCGGCCGCGGGTTTTACGACTACACCAAGGACGCCAAGAACCCCACCCCGATGAACCTCATTTAGGCTCGTTGGACGTAAGAATAGCCAGATTCGATAACAAATAGTCGTTTTCGCATAAAGATTTCGTTCCTCCACGATGGTAGAATACTCTCTGAAGGGAGGGATAAATGAGCGAAGACCTCACAGACAAACTACCAAAGAGCGATAGTGAAAAGTTGACGTTAATCCTCACGACTGTGCAGGGTTTTGAAGACCGCATTCAGAGCCTTGAGCAACAGGCAGACGAAAAGCGCCATGACACCCGCCCGATCTGGGAGAAGCTCGTTGCTGATATTGCTCAGCTACACAAATCACTTGCTGAGGAGACTCGTGAAATCAAGCGGTCACTCTGTAATCTTTCCCGTGGTCAGACCGTTCTCAACGACGCTATTCTCAAAGTTCATATTGATTTAGTCGAAATTGATGAGCGGCTTCATTCGCTTGAAGGCGCTGACGATCAGCAGAATTCATCAACTTGATGCGTTTCGGAGCATCTCCTATACTGCAAAACGTAGTGACTATTCAGCTCGCGGAGTCGAATCGGTTGCAACCTACAATGTACGAAGGTCGTCTTAACGCGAACACGTTTCGCTTTGCAATCGTCGCCAGCCGCTGGAATGAATTGATCTCCGCACGGCTGGTGGAAGGTGCTCTCGACGCGCTGAAGCGGTTAGGTGCGAGTGACAGCAATGTCAACTTGTATCGCGTGCCGGGCTCTTTCGAGATTCCCTTGCTGGCATTGCGACTCGCGCAGTCGCGCAAGTTTGATGCGGTCATTTGTCTCGGCACGATCATTCGTGGACAAACGCCGCATTTCGACTACATCGCCGGCGAGGTGGCGCGAGGAATCTCTCACGCAGCTTTGACGACGGGTGTGCCGGTGGTCTTCGGCATCGTCACAGCCGACACGGTCGATCAAGCCATCGATCGTGCGGGTGTGAAACTGGGAAACAAGGGTTTTGAAGCCGCCATGACGGCGGTGGAATTAGTAAATCTTTACAAGGAAGTATTCGAGTGAAGCCGCAAAAAGATACAAAGCCGTTTAGTCTTTTGTGATTTTTGTGCCTTTTTGGGGCTGCTTTGGTAATTGTTTATGGGTTCGCGACGTAAGGCACGTGAATGTGCCTTGCAAATGCTCTTTGCGGCTGATGTTGCCGAAATGCCTGCGGACGAGGTGGTCCGAAGCTACTGGGCTGAGCTTGGTGAAACTGACCTCGACATGACCGCCCGGGAATTCGCCACACGCCTCGCCTCGCGCACACTTTCGAATCTCGAACTACTCGACGAGCGCATCCGCTCGCGCGCCGAACACTGGCGCATCTCACGCATGGCCGTCGTTGACCGCAACATCCTTCGGTTGGCGGTCTACGAATTTCTTTACGAGCCGACTCCACGTACCGTTGCCATCAACGAAGCGCTGGAAATCGCGCGTCGCTTTTCTACTTACGAAGCCACGCAATTCATTAACGGCATTCTCGACGCCATAAAGCGCGACCTCGACGAGCAGCAGCCGCAAAAAAATGTCCAACCCGAGTCGGAAGAGACTGACTCTGAGCCGCCCGCCGGCGAAGATGAGTAAAAAAACTTGTCAGAGCTCGAAAACCAGCTTGAACAAATAAAGATCGCACTTGCAGAACTGCGCACCGCGTCTGCCGGCGGCCCTGCAACGCGCAAACAGATCGACTCGCTCTTCCGCCAGGTCCACAACGTAAAAGCTGTGGCTTCCGCTGACGGCCTCAGCGATCTGGCTCGCGCCGCACACGAACTTGAAAACGTGCTCCATTCGCTTCGTACCGGCCAGTCAACGCTCGACAATCACATGCTGCAACAACTGACACAAACCTCCGCCACTCTTTCCGAAACGATCCTGACCGATCTGGTTCCTCGTGACATCTGGAATTCTCTGAAGGCGCACGAGAAACACGCCGTGAGGCAGTCGATTAGCGAAGGCGCTAACATCTTTGTGGTTGATGCCAGTTTTGACGTCGCGGATTTCGATCGAGAGTTTCAGAAATTGAAACAGAAATTGAGCAGCGAGGGAGAGGTGATATCTGTCGCTCCCTGGGTGGAAACCGACCGGCCTGAAAAGATCAGATTCAGAATTCTGTGCGCCAGCACTGTGTCGCCTGACGTGGCTGTTTTGCAGCGTGCCGTTCGCGCGGGACAGGCCGCTGCAACTGAGCTCGGAAAAGATGTCGAGTTTGAGGTGAGTGGCACAGACCTTTCAATCGACGAATCAATATGGCACGTCGTCGGCGAGCCGGTACTGCATCTCGTTCGAAATGCAGTCGATCATGGCATCGAACACCGCGGGAAGATCACCATCACCGCCGAAAAGGTTTCAGATCACCTAAATATCCGAGTCACAGACGACGGACGCGGGATCGATCCAGAACTGATAGCAACCGGCCGGCTCTTTGAATCGGGCTTCTCGACCGCACCCGAAAGTTCCAACATCTCTGGCCGGGGTGTCGGCCTTGACGCCGTAAAGAACACCATCGAAAAGCGAGGCGGAACCGTGAAAATCAAAAGCGAACTCGGGAAGGGTTCAACTTTTGAGATAATACTGCCCCTGAAATCCGTTTGATCCGTGGCTCAATTCATAGCCGGATGCATCGTGTGCCACTGCGTCGCGCGCTCAAACGCCAGCGCAACTCGCAATGGCGACACCTCGTCGTACACTCCACCGGTAAACATGATCGCCGCGGGCAGATCGTTTACGAACCCGCACGGCAGCACGACCGCCGGATTACCAGTAAGGTTCGTCACCAGCAGACTCGCACTTCCCGGTGCCGGGCTGACAAACACGTCCCACTGCGACATCAGGTTTTCCATTTCGTGCATGAGCAACGTGCGCGCACGCTGCGCTCGCAGGTACTCAACCGCGGGAATGAATCGTGATGTGCGGAACGTGTTTGGCCAGTCGCCGGGCGCCTGTCCTGACAACTGGTTAACGCGTCCATCGCGAGTGATGTCGTCAAACGCCGCTGCTGCTTCGGCTGACAAGATGAAGCGCAGCGCGCCTGCCGAGAATTTCGGCAGCTCGATTGGTGTCAGCTTCGCTCCGGCTTTCTCAAGCACTTCGAGCGCGGTCTTGTAAATCGCACGCCGTTGTTCGGCCTGCGCCCGTTGTTGTTCGTTGGTTGGCGGAGTTGCAGGACCGTCAAACTCCGTCTTCAGATAACCGATACGAAGCGTGCTGATGTTAGTGTCAGGATTCCAATTGAAAGGCGCATCGCCAACCGTGATGTCTTTGCCGTCAGGCCCGTAGATCGCAGTCAATGCCGCGGCGCAATCTTCAACTCCACGACATATCGGACCGATCTTATCCATGGTCCAACTCAAACCCATCGCGCCATAACGGCTAACCCTGCCGTACGTTGGACGAAGACCTGTGACGCCGCAACGCGATGACGGCGAAACGATCGACCCCAGCGTTTCCGTTCCGATCGAAAACCCGACCAGACCGCCCGCAGTAGCCGCCGCTGGGCCCGCCGACGAGCCGCTGGAACCTGTCTGCGCCTCTTCCGGTTGCCATGGATTCCGCGTCACGCCCGCGAACCATCGTGCGCCTTGTGCGAGCGCGCCCATCGACAACTTCGCGACCAGCACTGCGCCTGCTTCGGTTAGTCTTTCGACTACAGTCGAGTCGTAATCGATCACCTGATCGCGATATGGCTCAGCACCCCACGTCGTCTTGATGACTTTCGTCGCAAAAAGATCTTTTGCGCCCCACGGAATTCCGTGCAGTGGCCCACGATACTTCCCGCGCTTGATTTCAGCGTCCGCCGCAGCGGCCTGTTTCAGCGCGAGATCCTCTGTCAGCGTCACGACGCAAAGCAGCTTTGGTCCATACTTCTTCAGTCGCGCGAGATACATCTTCGTGAGCTCTGTCGAAGAGATCCTGCGCGTGCGCAGCAGTGTCGCGAGTTGAGGAACAGTGGCGAAGGCAAGATCTTCGACAGTTTTAAACTGCGGCACGTCTACCTTGCCAAAACGGAATGCGGTTTTTGTTCGATACAGTCGTTTTTGGGCGCGTGCGGGATGAAAGGCGATAGCGGGTTCGGTATCGAGCGGGATGTCGATCTTTCTGACTGTCTCGTACGAGTCGAGATTTCGGTTCACGCCGCCGAGAGCCATCGCTTCCTGCGCGTCAGTGAGCTCGATGCCGATCAGTTTTTCCGCCTGATGCATCATGTCTTTTGTGATGCGCAGCGGAGGTGTCGGCGACGGACTCGGCGAAGGGACAGGTGTGGGCGACGGTGTTTGAGCGAGCGTTTCGAGTGGCAGCTTGGACGCTGTCAGGCCGGCGGCGCCGAGAGCGGGGAGCAGTTTCACAAATGTGCGGCGGTCGACGTTCACTTTGCGGGTGGTTTTGTTTTTCTTCATATAGTTATGATCAGCCGCAAATTTACGCAGATGAACGCAGATCAGATTTGCGTTAATCTGCGTTCGTCAGCGGCTCGATTTTCCGTACTTCAACTGCACGACTTTTGCCTTGCCAAATCGGTAGATCGTCACGATGTAGAGGTTGTCGTATTCACTTTCCGGAATGACCTGAAAAGTCTCACCACTCAGCTCTGAGACGATGGCCGGAACAGTGTTGTTGTGACCTGCGACGAAGACTGTTTTGCCGCGATAGGTGGTTTGTATTCGCCTGACGAGTTGGTCGGTCTGGTTCGAGTCGAGCAGGGTTACGGGAACGCCGGTGCGGTCCGAGAGAGGTTTGACCGTTTGCTGCGTGCGCTTGTACTGCGTCGCATAGATCGCATTTACACCGGCGTCGGCAAAAACGCGCGCGATCTCCTGCGCACGTTGCAGTCCGTCAGGAGATAGATCCGGATCGGGGTTGTTTGGTTCAATGTTTTTCTCTGCGTGCCGCACGAGTATGACGGTTGTTACCGGGCGCGAGAACGTCGAAAAGTAAGCGAATACGACGACTGCGCCGAGCACGGCGAAGAACATCGAAAAGACTACAATTGTGCGGAGTCTGGTTTGCGGTTCGTTTAATTGTTCCATTTATCCTGGTGTGCGCGCGTACGATATCATTCGTCGGAAATAATTTCGAGTTTAGAAGAATGCAGCCTGCTCCCCCAACCGAAGGCATCAAGTACGCCGGCTCGAAACGGAAGCTCCTGCCTCACATTCTGCGCCTCGCACAAAAAGTAAACCCGAAAACAGTTTTCGACGGCTTCTCAGGCACTACGCGGGTCTCACAAGCCTTCGCGCAAGCTGGTTATCGCGTGATCGCAAACGACATTGCTGCCTGGTCCAGGATATTTGGTGAGTGTTACCTGCTGAGTCCTTTCCCACGTGAACACTATCAAGATCTGATCGAACATTTAAATGCCTTGCCAGGCAAACACGGGTGGTTCACTGAACACTACGGCGGCGACGCAAATCTCCGCAACGGTACAAAGAAGCCTTGGCAACGCCACAATACTCTCAAGCTCGACGCAATTCGCGAAGAGATCGAGCGCCTCAGCTTAAGTCGACATGAAAAAGCGGTAGCGCTCACAAGCCTCATTCTCGCGATGGACGAAGTGGACAGCACGCTCGGCCACTACGCTTCTTACCTGAGCGAATGGTCTCCTCGCTCGTATCACGTCATGCAAATGAAAGTGCCTAAGCTCATCTCGAAGACGGGCGAGCATGAGGTTCATCAGGCTGACATTCTGGAGATCATCTCGTCGATCGATGCGGACTTGGCTTATTACGATCCGCCATACGGCTCTAATAACGACAAGATGCCGCCGTCGCGCGTGCGTTATGCTTCTTACTATCACCTCTGGACCTCTATCTGCCTCTTCGACAGACCCACTCTCTTTGGCAAGGCAAACAGACGCGTAGATACAAGCGACAGTTTGAGTGCTTCAGTGTTTGAAGAATTCAGAAAAAATGAGGCGGGACGATTTATTCTCGTTGAAGCGATCGAGCGTCTGTTGCTGGAGACGAAGACGAAGCACATCATTCTGTCTTACAGCTCCGGCGGAAGGGCAACGGCTGAGGAGCTGAACGATGTGATTAGCCGTTCAGGAAAACTGATCGAGGTGGTGGAGATCGATTACAAACGGAACGTGATGGGCGGCATGCGCTGGACACACGAGTGGGTACGCGACGCTGAGGAATCCAACCGCGAATTTCTATTCCTGATCGAGAAATATTAGCCACGGATTAACACGGATTTATTCACGGATTTGCGCTTTGTGTCCTTTGTGGCTAGTCTTGATCGCACCGAGGTAATCAAGATTGAGTCAGCAAAGCAAACCCGATGTCTCGCAGGTCATCGCTGAGGAGTTCGGTCCGAACGCGACTTACGTTGAAGGACTCCTTGAGCGCTTCCGGAACAACCCTGAGTTGGTCGACGATTCCTGGCGCTCTTATTTTAATGAACTCGTCGGCAATGGCGCTAAAACCATTGCGATGGCGCCTGCACCTGCGGCTGCACCTGCTCCTGCTCCCGCCCCCGCACCTGCTCCTGCTCCGCAGCCGGCGGGCGAAGTAATCCCGCTGCGTGGCCCAGCGCTGAAGATCGTCGAAAACATGGAGAGCAGTCTCTCCGTGCCCACGGCAACTTCGGAACGCCGCATCCCCGTAAAACTGCTGGACGAAAACCGTCGGATCATCAACAAGCATCTCGCCGAGAATGATCGCGGTAAAACTTCATACACACACTTGATCGCGTGGGCATTGCTGCGTGCGCTGGAAACGTTTCCGCAGCTCAACGACGGCTTCGCCGAAATCAATGGCCTCCCCAGTCGAGTAAAACGACCCGGCATCAACCTTGGCGTTGCAGTCGACCTGACAAAGAAAGACGGCACGCGAACACTCCTCGTGCCCAACATCAAGAACGCCAACAATCTCAGTTACTCTGACTTCCTCACTGCATACGACGACGTCATCAAACGAGCGCGCGAAGGAAAACTTCAGATCTCGGATTTTCAGGGAACGACGGTTTCACTAACTAACCCGGGAACGCTCGGCACTGTGGCTTCGATTCCGCGATTGATGGAAGGCCAATCAGTAATTATCGCCACCGGCGCGATTGAATACCCGGCGGAGTATCAGGCGATGGCGCCTGAAGCACTTTCACAGCTCGGCATCAGTAAAGCGATTTCGATCAGCAGCACCTACGATCACCGCGTCATTCAGGGCGCCGAGTCGGGTGCATTTCTCGGTCGCGTGCATGAGCTCATCATAGGCAAGCACGACTTTTACAAAAACATCTTTCTGAATCTTGGCATCCCACACGCACCGTTTGGCTGGAACTTCGATCGCAATCCTTTCTTCCTACCCGGAGATCACGTTCGCGAACAGACGCTCAAAGAAGCTAAGGTCATCCAGTTAATTAATGCCTATCGTGTGCGAGGTCACCTGATTGCCGACACCGATCCGCTGCACGCGCTGCCGCTGCTCTATCACCCTGAGCTCGACATTGAGACTTACGGCCTCACGATCTGGGATCTCGACAGGACCTTCGTCACCGATGGGCTTGCGAATCGTGAAACCTCGACATTGCGAGAGATTCTCGACGTTCTGCAACGCGCTTACTGCGGCAAGGTCGGAATTGAATACCGCCACATTCAGAGTAAAGAAGAAAAGCAGTGGATTCGCGAACAGATTCGGCAACAATTTGTCGATCCGCAACCGATTCCAGCAGACGTGAAGAAGCGTCTGCTCTGGAAGCTGATCTCGGCGGAACAGTTTGAGCGTTTTTTGCACACGAAGTATCTCGGCCAGAAACGTTTTTCAGTTGAAGGCTGCGAAACAATCATTCCACTGCTCGATCGTTTGATTGACGGCGCGGCCGCGCGCGGCGTCGAATACATTACTCTCGGCATGGCCCATCGGGGTCGCTTGAATGTGCTGGCGAACGTCATTGGAAATTTGTGCGAGAGAATATTCGCTGCGTTTGAAGGTTCGGTTCATCCGGAATTTCCGGCCGATGAAGGTGATGTGAAGTATCACCAGGGCGCCCATGGTGAACGTGTTCTCGAGGACGGACGCAAAGTCAGCCTGACCCTGTCGCCGAATCCGAGTCACCTTGAAGCAGTCGATCCGATTGTTGAAGGAATGATCCGTGCCACGCAGGATCATATGCACGCTCAGGGAAACACGCGCGAGCAGGTAATCGATCTTGCTTTGCCTGTGTTGCTGCATGGCGACGCAGCCTTCGCCGGCCAGGGCGTCGTGATGGAGACGCTGAACCTCGCCGGTCTGAAAGGTTATCGCACTGGCGGCACCATCCACATCATCATCAACAATCAGATTGGCTTCACGACTTCGCCGGAAGCAGGGCGATCGACGATCTATTCAACTGACGTCGCGCGTATGACTCAGTTGCCGATCTTCCACATCAACGGCGACGATCCGGAAGCGGCTTATCGCGTGCTGCAAATCGCACTCGATTACCGGCAGGAATTCAATAAAGACGTTGTGCTCGATCTGATTGGATTTCGCCGGCTCGGTCATAACGAGACTGACGAGCCCAGCTACACGCAGCCGCTCATGTACGCGCGCGTCAAAGCGCATCCGGGCGTGCGAACTGTTTACGCGAAGCGCCTGATTAAAGAAGGCGTCGTCACAGAAGAAGAGGTGAACAATCTGATCGCCGAGCGCGTGCGTCGCTATGAAGAGGCGCTGAAAAACGCGAAGCGAAAGGTTGCTGAAGAGCCGCCGCAATCGCATGCACAGGTGGAAGAGATTGACGGT
>DASUYO010000518.1:0-4480 GCA_036377375.1 Pyrinomonadaceae bacterium | reverse complement strand
GGTTATTGCGGCTCTGGCCGAAGGTTCGAGTATTCGAGCCATTGAGAGAATGACGGGCATTAACCGTAACACGATTATGAATCTTGGCGTTCGTGTTGGGCAAGGTTGCGCGAAGATTCTTGACGAAAAGATGCGAGGCCTAACTTGTCACTTCCTGCAATTCGATGAGATTTGGGGATTCATCGGCAAGAAGGAAAAGCACCGCATGATTACGGACGATCCAACGTTTGGCGATGTGTGGACGTTCTGCGCGATTGACTCCGAGACTAAGCTAGTTCCTTCCTACCTTTGCGGGAAGCGCGATCACCTTACGGCTAACGCTTTCGTTTCAGACGTTGCCTCACGGTTGAAGAATCGCCCGCAAGTTTCCAGCGACGGTTTACGCGCATACGTTGAGGCCGTAGAGAACGCTTTCGGCATGAACGTTGACTTTGGGATGATTATTAAGAACTACGGAGCAGACAGAGGCGAGCATCACCAAGAGCGCCGTTATAGTGCGCCCGAAGTAACATCAATGCAGAAAATGACCATTGTGGGCGATCCGCTAATGGAACTGATCTCTACCAGTCATATCGAGCGGCTGAACGGAACCACACGTTTGCACATGCGTCGTTTGACGCGACTCACCTATGCGTTCAGCAAAAAGCTGGAAAACTTCGAGGCAGCAGTCGCGCTACACTTCGCGTATTACAATTTTGTGCGCTCGCATAAAACGATCAGAATGACGCCCGCAATGGCAGCAGGGATTGAGCGCAATTTCTGGACGGTCGAAGATTTGATTGAGGCAGCATCGTGAGTTACATCGAAGAACTAAGGGACGTGATCCGCAAACTACACGGCACAGAGGCGACACACGTTGAGACTGTGCCGATCAAAGAAGAATTCCAGGGGCAGACAATCTGGGAAGGCGAGGTTGAAGTCTTCGATCTACATGATCATCCTCAGACGCATAGAGTCTATGCGTGGGCACACGACACAGAAGATGCAGACCATCCACGACGCCACGTGACCGTGTTGCATATAGCGCCAGCCACAAGCCCGCGTAAGGCCGTACAGGCGTCAATTGTGAGCGACTACAGGGAGCTAAAAGGCCATGCCGAGAGCTAAGAAAATGGGAAGGCCAAAACTGCCGAAGGGACACGCCAAAGGGAAGATTGTTCCGATTCGATTGAACGATGAAGAATTAAAACTGTTCACGAAGGCAGCAAACGCAAGCGAGCATAAAACGTTGTCTAGCTGGATACGTCAGAGTTTGCGAGAAGCGGCGACAAGGTGAGGTTGTCGCCAAAGGTAGGTTTAGAACTTAACGCCGAGCGCCTTTAACATTTCTTCTTCTTGGAACGTGAGATTGCCCTCCATGAACTTGATAAACAGGTCGAAAGAGGCGCTATGAAAAGGCGTCAACGGGAAAAGCACTTCCATCGCCAGATCCAGCGCATCCATAACGGGTCTGGGCTTGAACAGTTGCGCGTCGAGATGCTTTTTCAGCAACGCGATATTGAATCCCATTCTGATCGCCGCGTAGTCGCCTTCGAGTGGCTCAAAAGCCAGTTCCCATTCGTCGCGCTCTACGGCTGGTTTCGGAGTCAGATCGTCTGTGTCTTCCGTGTTGTCGGTTTCGTCCGTGTTAGGATTGTTCTGCATGGTCGATTTCCTCTCATTCAGGATTTCGGCTGTGTAGGGCTGGCGGGTGTTCGCGCACTCGTCAGTCCGCGCCGTTTGTGGGGCGCATCCTACCACTCACACCGCAGTTTGTTTCTGGATCTATTCGGGAATCTGAAATTAGGGCACTACCGAAACTTTAGATGGTTTGAAGAGAGTTCAGAGTTCAAGCTTTAGCTTGCGGACTTGACTTCCACGCATGCAAGCTAAAGCTTGAACTCTAAACTTTTACGCAGTCCAGCTAAAGCTCACATGTCGACAATATCCCAGGCGGATCTGACGCGGAGTAATTTCGACATCAATCCCGCATGCATGATGTGACCGCTGCGCTCGGCGACGACCTTGCCTAGAATCGGCATGCCCAGCAGTGCGAGATCTCCGATGATGTCCAGAATCTTGTGACGCACGAATTCATCTCGAAAACGCAGGCCTGTTTCGTTCAACATTCCTTCGGGCGTGAGTACGATTGCATTGTCGAGTGATCCACCGCGAATGAGGTTCGCGCGTCTGAGTGCCTCGATCTCGTTAGTGAACCCAAATGTTCGCGCCGCCGCGATCTCGCGGCTGAACGCGCCATTGTTCAGCTCCACAAACAGACTTTGCACGCCGATCATCGGGTGTGAGAAGTCGATCAGACAATGGATCTGGTAGGTATCTGCCGGCTCGACACTGATACGGCGATTGCCTTGTTCAAACGAAACTTTCTCTCTAACGAGCAGTGCGCGGCGCGCGAGTGGCTGCTCGACAATACCGGCACGCTCAATGATTTCTGCGAAATCTTCCGCAGAACCGTCCATGATCGGTATTTCGAGGTTGTCGACTTCGATAAAGACATTATCGACAGCAAGTCCACGCAGTGCTGCCAGGAGATGCTCGACAGTTGAGAGCATGACACCCGTGCGCATCAGCGTTGTTGCATAACCGCAGTGTGCTACAGATTCGACAGTCGCCGGAATCTCGAAGCCGCCGAGATCGGTACGGCGGAAGACATATCCAGTATCAGGCGGAGCAGGGATGAGCCGAATATGAACGGTGACGGCGGTGTGCAGTCCGATACCGTGAGTTTCGACGGCACTGCCGAGCGTGGTCTGCTTAATCAAACGTCGGGATCCTTAATCGGGACTTGATTCATGTTTCGGCGTTATTGAGCAACCGATGTGCCGGGTGAAATGCTGAGGTTTTCGCGTTCTAGGTGTGGTGGGCGTGCCACAACCGAAGCGCCGGTTGAAGATGTTCCGCAACAGTTTTGCCCAAACTTTGCACAAAAAAATTGAATAGCGTGAATGGCTGGAGTACACTCAGCCTAACAAAACCGTCGGGACGCCAGCTTTTCGGCGTGCGTTTGTAAAAAACAGCGCTTTCGGTCCACAACCCTGTGGTTGAAAGAAACGCAACGCCAGCGCTCCGAAGAGCAAGAGAGTGTGGTCCTCGCTTCACTCTCGTGGAGAAACCGCGATGCCAGACCTTGAAATTACATGTGCGGAGTGCAGCTCTCCGTTCATGTTTACCGAACGCGAACAGGAGTATTACAGGGAACGTAACTTAACTCACCCGAAGCGATGTAAGCCATGCCGCGACGCACGGCGTGCAAACTTCGGCGGCGCAAAAGCACAGGGAGGTGAGCGTCAAAGATTCGAGATTACCTGCGATCAATGTGGCAAAAACGATTCAGTGCCGTTCAAGCCATCAACGGGCAGGCCGGTTTTATGCAGCGATTGTTTTAGCGCGAGTCGCGCGCAACAAAGGACCTGAAAAGGTCAGAGTTGCGAAGAGAGAGCTACTTCGGGCATAAACCCTAACGACAAATAGTCTATTCTTCTAACGCGTTTCGTAAACGTGTGTGGAGAATGTTGTCGCTGTAACGATAACTGCAGGGGCGGCCCTCCGTGGCCGCCCGTGATTGCGAAGAGATTGATTGGTAGAGGCTGGTGGTCCCTACAGTTGATTTCGAGCGGAGCTTAATGGGTTACGAAACGATTCAACTGGAGATGCGCGGCTCGGTCTGTGTGTTGACTTTGAACAGGCCGGAAAGGTTGAATGCCCTCACCGTCGATGTCGCAAAGGATTTCAAGGCTGCGGTTAACGAGGCACTCGAGCGGGGGGCGCGAGCGATAGTAATTACCGGCGCCGGCCGTGCATTTAGCGCGGGTGGAGACTTGCGCGAAATGCAGGAGATCGCAAAGAAGGATGGGCGAGTCGAGGCTTTCTTTGACGAGCCGTTGCGAATTCTGAACGAGGCGATTCTACTGATCCGGCAAACGCCCGTGCCGTTTATCGCGGCAGTAAATGGTGTTGCTTCGGGAGGTGGCTGCAATCTGGCGCTTGCGTGCGATCTGGTCATCGCGGCGGAGAGTGCCAGGTTCAATCAGGCTTTTATTAAGATTGGTCTAACACCCGATTGTGGTGGAACTTTTATGCTGCCTCGGCTCGTAGGATTGAAACGAGCTACAGAGTTGTTGTTCACAGGCGAGCTAATCGGGGCTCGAGCCGCCGCAGAGATGGGGATGATCAATTCAGTGTCACCTGACGAAGAGTTAATGAATAAGGCGATGGGGATGGCAGAAAAGCTGGCGCAAGCGCCGACTGCGGCGATAGGCGAGATCAAGATGTTGCTGGATGCCAGCGCCGCGAATGATCTTCGAACACAACTGGATTTGGAGCGCGAGACGCAGATTCAGTCAGGTAGAACTAAGGATTTTGTTGAAGGTGTCTCGGCATTTCTTGAAAAACGGCCGCCGCGATTTGTAGGAGGATGACGTTCGAAGAGAACGAAGCAGATCGCGGGCCGCCTGATTAAGTTGGGCGGCTTTTTTACTGC
>DASUYO010000517.1:0-2061 GCA_036377375.1 Pyrinomonadaceae bacterium | reverse complement strand
ATCAATAATCGACTCCTCTGGATGCAGAGTGTTTTTCCTCTCGAGCCAAACGATCGACTGCTTCAAAAAACCGTTTACAGCTTCGACGCTTCCGTTTGGGAACTGTTTCTTCCGCTTATCACGGGCGCGCAAGTCTTTATGGCCCAACCGGGCGGACATCAGGACAGCAATTACCTTGCGGCGACAGTCACCGATCGCGAAATCACGGTGCTCCAGCTCGTTCCTTCGATGTTGCAAGTGCTCATTGACGAGCCGCACGTGTCGCGTTGGCGAAGTTTGAAACGACTGTTTTGCGGCGGAGAAGTGTTGCCGGTCGAGTTGCAAAAGAGGTTCTTCGAGCGCGTCAATGCAGACCTGATCAACCTTTATGGTCCAACGGAAGTATCGATCGACGCGACCTGTCACATCTGCAATCGCGAGAGCAGTCAGGCTGGGGTCGTGATTGGGCGGCCGATAGCCAACACGCAGGTCTACATACTTGACGAGCGACTGAGACTCGCACCGATCGGTGTTGCCGGTGAGTTGTTTGTCAGCGGTGTCGGTTTGGCGCGTGGCTATCACCAGCGGCCGGAGTTAACTGCGGAGCGCTTTCTGCCTGATCCATTCAACACTGATCCGGACCGGCGGATGTACCGTACAGGCGATCTGGCTCGTTATCACGAGGACGGAACTATCGAGTATCTGGGACGCGCGGATCACCAAGTGAAGTTGCGGGGTTTCCGGATCGAGCTCGAGGAGATCGAAGCAGTGCTGCTGGAGCACAAAGGCGTCCGTGAAGCTGTAGCCACCATTGGACAAGACAGCCGCCAGCACGAGCGATTGATTGCGTATGTCGTCCCCAGGAATGGAAACGGGCTGCCGCAATTGAACGGGCAACAACTTTATCGATTGCCGAACGAATTGGAGGTGGTCCATCACAGTCGCAGCGAAACGGATCTGATCTACAAGGAGATCTTTGAGGACCAGACCTACCTCAAACACGGCCTCATGCTCAGGGATGGCGCCTGCGTCTTCGACGTGGGAGCGAACATCGGGCTATTCACGCTGTTCGTTCATCAGCATTGCCGCGACGCGCGCGTGTTCGCTTTCGAGCCGTCGCCGCCCATCTTTGAGAAGTTGGTTACAAACACCGCGCTCTACGATCTTGATGTCGAATTATTCAACTGTGGACTATCCAACGAAACAAAACAGTTACCCTTCACTTTCTATCCGAAGATGAGCTCGATGTCGGGGGTTTATGCGGATGCCGCGTTGGACGAGAGTCTTACCCGCGTTGCGCTGGCCAATCGAGAAGATGTTCTGGCAAATGAACAGGACGAGCTGCTGGCCGGTCACTTCGTTGGCGAGACTTTTGAGTGCGAGTTCCGAACGCTTTCGGAAGTGATGCGCGAACACAACGTGAAACGCATCGACCTGCTAAAGATCGATGTGGAGAAGAGTGAGCTCGACGTGCTGAAGGGCATCGGTCCATCCGAGTGGAACAAGATCCACCAGCTCGTGATCGAAGTTCATGATCTTGACGGCAGACTCGAAGAGGTAACCACGCTGTTGCGCGAGCGCGGTTTTGAAATGACGGTCGAGCAGGATGAATGGCTGCGGCATACAGGACTGTACAACATCTATGCGCGCCGCGCGGAGGTACTCGCGCGAAACGAACTTCCAAACGGACACCGCACACCACGTGCATTATCTCGAATTGACGTTTCCACTGACTCGCTGCGAAGTCACATCGCTGCGCGAGTGCCGTCACACCTGGTTCCGTCAGCGTTCGTGATCCTGGATCGCATGCCGCTCTTGCCTAACGGAAAAGTCGATCGCAACGCATTGCCCGAACCTGAAGAAATTAGCTCAGAGCTGAAGACTTACATTGCGCCGCGTAAGCCGTTTGAAGAAGTGATCGCGAGGATCTGGGAGGACGTGCTTGGCCTGACACAGATCAGTGTTGACGACAACTTCTTTGAGCTGGGCGGACACTCGTTATTGGCAACGCAGGTCATGTCGCGTTTGCGCGAAGCATTGAAATGCGAAATGCCTCTGCGCCGGTTATTCGAGTTGCCGACT
>DASUYO010000516.1:0-3283 GCA_036377375.1 Pyrinomonadaceae bacterium | reverse complement strand
TACGGCATAATCGTCTACCAGGAGCAGATAATGCAGCTCGCGCAGAAGCTTGCCGGTTATACACTTAGCGAAGCTGACCTAATGCGTCGCGCGATGGGCAAGAAGAAGCGCGAGGAGATGGCCGTTCATGAACAGAAGTTCATCAACGGCGCCGTCGAGCGCGGCATCAAGCAGGAAAAAGCCGAGAAAATTTTCTCGCTGATGGCTCAGTTTTCGGATTACGGTTTCAATCGTAGCCATAGCGTCGCGTATGCATACCTGGCCTTTCAGACTGCTTACTTGAAGGCGCATTATCCCGAACATTTCTACGCGGCCGTGCTCTCGAGTGAAGCCCAGGACGTCGCTAAAGTGTTTAAGTATTCAAAGGAGCTTCGCGCGCAGAAGATTGCCCTCCTGCCGCCGGACGTCAATGAAAGCAACTCCAGCTTCACTCCCTTAAGCGGCGCCATCCGATATGGGCTTACGGCGATTAAGGGAGTAGGCCATTCTGTAGTTAAAGCAATTTGTGAAGCTCGCGAGAGCGGGCCATTCAGGTCCTTCTTCGATTTTGCTGAGCGCGTCGAATCTTCCACGTTAAACAAGCGCGTCTTCGAGAGTCTCGTCAGTGCCGGCGCTTTCGACTCGCTTAAAGACGGCAGGAAGATCGAGGCGTGGCGAGGGGGGCTGTTCAACTGCATCGATGCGGCACTTTCGCGGGCCCAGCGAGCGAAGCGGGAGAAGATGCTCGGTCAGAGTGGGCTGTTCGGCGGAATGCCGGAAGAGATTGACTACGCCACCGAGTTACCGCCAAACGCAAAGGGCTGGACTTTAAGTGAAATGTTAGCTGCTGAAAAAGCAGCGCTTGGCTTTTACATTTCTGGTCACCCGCTCGAGCGATACATGGAGACATTGCAGCGAGCCAAGGCAGTGAAGTCTTCCGAGCTGGCTGAATTGACTTCGGGCATTCGCGTCACGTCGGGCGGAATCATCGGCGACCTGCAAATCCGCACCACTAAGAAAGGCGACAAGTTCGCCCTGTTCCGTTTGGAGGACGAAGCAGGGAGCACGAAATGTGTGTTATGGCCCGAGGTCTACCGTAAACACGGCGCGGCCGCGCAGAACGATCTGCCGGTGATCGTTATGGGAAGGCTGGAGCTCAGTGAAGACAATCCTCCAACGATCATCGTCGATCAAGTGCAGACGATGGATGCGGCCGCGCGAGTTAACGAGTTCCTCGTCTTGCGCACGCCTCAGCATGACGATTTCTCAACGTTGTGCGATTCCATCCTGACGCTTATTAACTCGTATCCCGGCGACTGTGAAGTTGCTATAGAGACGTTAATCGACGAAGGGACAGTGGTCAGGGTAAAACCGAATGACGCGTTGCGCGTGAGGCGAAGTGCTGAATTGGAGCAGGCGCTGAAAGACATGGGCTGCACCATTAGCTTCGAAACTGCGACGAACGGACACGCCCGCGTCTGATAAGATTAATTAACTGATGGCTACGGATCAGAAAACAGCATTCGAGCGTGTTCAGCTCGCACGTCATGCAAACAGACCCTACACTCTCGATCTGGTCGAGCGCTTATTCGAGGACTTTGTTGAACTCCATGGTGATAAGAGATACGCCGAAGATCCCGCAATTGTTTGCGGCCTCGCGCGGTTCCATGGCTTGCCGGTGATCGTGGTTGGTCATCAGAAGGGTCGCGACACGAAACAGCGCAGTTACAGAAACTTTGGCATGCCGAAGCCGGAGGGCTATCGCAAAGCACTTCGCTTGATGAGACTCGGTGAAAAGTTCGGCCGTCCAATCTTTACTTTCATCGACACTCCCGGTGCTTATCCAGGTATCGACGCGGAGGAACGCGGGCAGGCAGAAGCGATTGCTTACAACCTTCGCGAGATGGCAAAGATCAAGGTGCCCATTATTGTGACGGTGATTGGTGAAGGAGGATCCGGAGGGGCACTCGCGATCGGCGTTGGCGATCAGGTGCTGATGCTCGAAAATGCTATCTATTCCGTAATCAGTCCCGAAGGTTGCGCCGCGATTCTCTGGAAAGATTCAACTCAGGCGGATCGCGCCGCCGAAGGTCTACGCCTGACAGCGCAGCATCTTTACAAAGAGGGAATTGTCGACAAGATCATTCCCGAGCCGGAAGGTGGTGCACACAACGACTACGATCAAACCGCTCGCTATCTCGACTCAGCGTTGAGTGAACGCCTGGCAGAGGCAGTCAGTTGTTCACAAGAGGACAGACTGAAGCGTCGCTACAGCAAACTTCGTCGCTTCGGCCGCTGGGGCACGGATGATAAGAACGATTTAGCCGCAGATGAACGCGGATGAACGCAGATCTGATCTGGTTTCATCCGCGTTCATCTGCGGCTTAAACTTACGTTAAACTAAGACATCCGGTCGCCCGAACGCCTCGTCTTCAGAACCGTGCGTGAGACTTTCGACCTCACACGGCTCCTCGATAACGTAATCGTTGACATCGATACTGTCTGGACCAATTAAATCGATAGTTTCATCGATTGCGGTCTTTTCATCATGGCAATGAACATGAAGCAGTTGAAGATTGCCATATTCATCCCGGCCGCCGTAACGACGTGGGATTCTGTGGTCGATCTCAATTCTGTCTCCCTGTTTGAAGTAGAGTCTGCACCAACGGCATTTTCCTTCTTGCTTCTTCAACAGTTTGGCCTGTCGAAAAGTTAATAACGGATAGTGCTGGAGGCGTTTGCTCCAGTATGCCCAGTTACCATCGAAAGGGCTTTTTGTTCCCGCCACTTGAACGTGACGTTTGATTGGTACATCGGCATACCAACGAAGCATTTGATCCAATGCTTGGAACACCCAGCCTCTACCTTTATCAGAAAACATCCAGTACTTACTTACTGTTTGCCTTCGAGATTGGTGTTGATGGCGTCGCTTGGCCCAGCGGAGGAGTTTCTTCGTCACCAGATGGTCCAGTTTCGAGAAAACTGCCTTCGAGACAACTGTTGAGTAGTAGTTGGTCCACCCGACAATCTTCGGGTTGAGCAAGCGTATCAAGTTGGCTTGTTCGGCCGACTTGTTGCGCTCTATTACCTCTGCGACCTGTCGGTAGTGTCGCCCAATCGCCTCTTTGCTGGGTTTGATAATGGCTTTGAAATCAACCAGGATTCTTGAGTGTCCCGATGTTCGATAGTTGCATTTACCGACTTTGAACTGTCGAACGTGAAAACCCAAGAAGTCGAATCCTACATTGCCTTCATGTTGCTTGAAGGTATGTGTGATTCTCGTTTTGCTTGGTTTGAGTTCAAG
>DASUYO010000515.1:0-4653 GCA_036377375.1 Pyrinomonadaceae bacterium | reverse complement strand
AGCCCGAGCAGCACGAGAATCAAGATGGCTGAAAGGTAACGATTGAGCTTATGCATGCAAATTGTTAATCCTCATCCGGTATTGGTCCAATCGCTCCTATCTGTCCTATCGCCGCCGGCGAGAACGCGAAACTCGCCGCCCACGCAACAACAAAAGTAATCAGGCTTCCGAGAAACACGTACCAAGTCCATGCAATCTTCGTCATAAAGAACACGTACAGCATTGCCCCAATGCTCACCAGCATGCCGATCAACGCCGGCGGCTGACTGACCCGTCGCAGAAAAGTTCCAACTAAAAACACACCCAAAATCGGACCATTGATGAGCGAGGCAATCGACAATGCCTGATTCAGTGCTGACACCTGCGTTCTATGAAAAGCCCATGCGACCCCGATCTGAACTATTCCCCAAATCAACGTCAGCACATGCGAGACTTTCAAGTAGTGCTTGTCCCCGCGATTAGGTTTGAATGGTTTGTAAAGATCGTTCACAGCAGTGGCCGCAATCGAATTGAGCGACGACGACATCGCTGCCGCAAAGATCGCGGCTACAACAAGGCCTGACAATCCTGTCGGCATGTACTTCGTGATGAAGTCGGGAAACACACGGTCGCCGCCTGTAAATGGAATGGTCGCAGAAGCCGCAGTCGTATAAGTTGGATCAGTGAACGGATGATAGAAAGCAAACAACAGCACGCCGATAAAAAGAAAGCCGATAAATTGGGCCAGCACGATCACACCGCTTGTCAGAAGCGCAACAATCGCTCGGCGCGGGCGATCAGTGCAGAGATAACGCTGCACAAGATATTGATCTGTGCCGTGCGTACTCATCGTCAGAAAACAGCCGCCAATCAAACCTGACCAGAATGTAAAGGTCTTCGTGTAATCCAGAGAGAAATCAAATAAAGAATATTTCCCAAACTGAGTTGCCAACGAGTTTGCTGCTGACAGTCCGCCGTTAATCGAGTAGATGAGAACGATCGCTGCGGCGATCGCGCCGGCGATATAGATTCCGAGTTGCACTACCTCAACCCAGATCACCGCTTCCATACCGCCGAAATACGTGAAGATGATCATCGCCACGCCGATCAGAACTATCGAGGCGATGATGATGGTTTCGGCATTTGCATTTGGTTGGAAAGATGCGTAAACAGCGGCGAGCACGATCGCGGTGAGAAGCAGTCGAATCCCGTCGGCGATGTTTCGCATCACGACAAAGAGTGAGGCGGCAACCATCTTGATCTTGCCACCGAAGCGGCGGTCGAGAAGTTGATAGACAGTCAGCAACTCGCCCCGAAAATATGAAGGTATGAAAAGGATCGAGATGACGATGCGTCCGAGCAGATAACCAAACACCAGTTGGAGGAAGCCAAAGTTTCCGCCACGCGCATAGGCGATGCCGGGGATCGAGATGAAGGTGATGGTAGAGGTTTCAGTAGCGACAATCGAAAACGCGACGGCCCACCAAGGCACGGCGCGGTCGCCGAGGAAGTAGTCGGCGGTTGTCTTCTGCTTGCGACCAAACCAGGTGCCAAACAGAACTATCCCAACCAGGTAGCCGAAGATGATGATTAGATCGAGAGCCTTCATCTGTGTTCATCCGCGTGAATCCGTGGCTTATTTAGTGCAACTCGCAGATCGAACCCGGCGGCTTCAAGTGCGGCACGTGCTGCCTCTTGGTCCAACCCCGTTTCAGCCATCAGAATGCGCACCGCACGCTCACGCAGTTTGGTGTTTCGCGCTTGCAGGTTCGACATGCGATTGCCACTCACGTAACCCAGCCGGACCATCGTCGCCGTCGAGATCATGTTCAGGACCATCTTTTGCGCCGTGCCTGCTTTAAGCCTGCTCGATCCGGTGAGCACCTCTGGTCCAACCACCGGAACGATGCTTAACTCAGCCGCCTGAATAATCGGCGAGCCTGGAACAACAGTCAACGCAACCGTGAAAGCACCAAGCGCACGCGCATACTTCACAGCCCCGACAGTATAAAGAGTCCGACCCGACGCTGCGATTCCGACTAAAACGTCACCACCCGCAAACCCGCGTTGTTTTAAATCCGCAGCACCCGCATCTGCATCGTCTTCTGAGGCTTCAACCGCGCGATAACACGCATCGTATCCGCCCGCGATCACTGCCTGGACCAGCTCGGGCGACACTCCAAAAGTTGGCGGACACTCAGATGCATCCAGCACTCCCAACCTTCCCGAAGTTCCCGTTCCCGTGTAAAAAAGTCTGCCACCCTTCACGAGTCTTGCTACAGTTTCATCCACCGCCTTGACCACGTCGCCAAGCACACTCTTCACTGCCGCCGCAACAAGCGCGTCTTCCTCGTTCATGAGTGAGACGATCTCCGCAGTCGAGCGTGAGCTGAGATCTCTTGAGAGTGGATTCTCTTGTTCGGTGATTGGAAGGTCGCTTTGCGTCGTCATTCCAGGCTCAGACTGCGAGAGCAATATGATTGATGCGTTCACGAGCCATTCTAGCGGCAGCTTCGGCGGGAGCGAAGTGAGGCGGCTCAAAATACGCGCGCGGTGCGACCTTTCTGACCTCCGCGCGCAGTGTGTCGAGCATCAAATCGCCCGCCGACTGAAACACACGACCCACGTGAGCAATCTGAAAGCGGTCGCGCTCCATCTGCAAGTGACGAATCACTGCGACTGCTGCCATGCCAAGCTGAGTGCCGCCGTCAGCAACGATCTGCAACGCTACTTCATCGTTTGCCTTCGCTGCATCAACCACGTCTCTGCCAAAACCTGCCAAACGTTCATTCGTTATCGAGGGTGCGTAGATGGCCGTCGTCAGATCATCGGCACTGGTCACGTGAAAATACGCACACGCTAAATCGGTAAGAGCCGTGTCCGGCCCACGTCCGTCAGACGCATAAGCGACTGCACGCAAAGCACGGCGCGCGAGCCATGCACCGCCGCCTTCATCGCCCGCAATCGGTCCCCAGCCGCCGGCGCAGAAACGTTTACCACGCGCATTGATGCCACAGCAGATCGATCCGGTTCCTGCAATCACAACCAGACCCGGCGCGCCGTCTGTTGCTCCGTACAACGCGATTTCGGCATCCGTTACCACTTCGATCTCGCCAACACCGAGTGGAGCAAGCGTTTCGCGCATGCGTTCGCGCAGCTCTCTCCGACGCGCACCCGCGAGACCGATTTGCGCAGCGATCAGATCATTGCGACGCATTTTGGCCGATGCACATGCGTGATCGATCGCCTCGCGCACGGCGCCGGCTGCGGCTGCAAGTCCTACTCGCAGTGGGTTGGATGGTCCAGCCAGACCCTTGCCAACTACCTTTTGATCGGCGTCTATAATGACGGCTTCGGTTTTGGTCCCTCCACCATCGACACCCACCACCGCGTTATGCGTGAACATTTGTTGATTATTCTAGGGTTCGCTGATTTATAATGGAAACTAAAAGATTTTATTATTACGATAATCCATCTTGATATCGGGAGCACCACGTGGAAATTCGACAATTAAGGGCCTTCGTAGCCATCGCGGAGTCAGGGACCTTCACTGCCGGAGCTTTGCGGGTACACGTTACGCAGGCCGCGATTAGCATGCAGATAAGACAATTGGAGAACGAAATTGGCGCGAAAGTCTTTGTGCGTGCCCCGCGTCACGTAATCCTGACGGAAGCGGGCGAACAGCTCCTGCGCCGCGCGCGCCACATTTTGCGCGAGCACGATGCAGCACTCGACGAAATCGCAGAATTGGCGGGCGCAGAGCGCGGGCGACTGCGAATCGGGAGTGCGTCGGCGATGGTCCTGACCGAACAACTGCCGTCCATTCTCAAAGAATTGCGCAAGCAGCATCCGGCGGCCGACATTGCGGTCACGTCGGGTACTAGCGAAGTGCTGGTGGACCAGATTCTCGCCGGCGAAGTTGACATCGCGTTCGTTTCGCTTCCCGTAGATATGCGTGGCATCAAGACGGAAAGACTGAGCCAGGACCAACTGGTCGCCATCGCTTCGCCACGGCACAAGCTCGCCAAGCAAAGGACCATCAGTGCTTACACACTTGCGGGTGAGCGACTGATTCTCGGAGAGCGTGGCGGCAATACGCGTCGATTGATCGATCAGTTTTTCGCACAGGCGGGTGTGACGCTGCGTGTCGCGATGGAGCTCAGTCGTCAGCAAGCGATTAAACGGATGGTTGAAGAGGATATGGGCGTCGGGATAGTGCCATTGCAGTCGGTGAAAGAAGAAGTCGAAAAAGGAAAGTTAATACGTTGGTGGATCGAAGGCGCGCAGATCAATTGGGAGTTGGGAATCGCGCAGTTGAGCAATGGCTACGAGTCGCCGATCATGCAGAAGTTTGTAGCACTCGCACATAGGAATTTCGAGAACTCTGGTTCGGCGGGTGGCTCGAAAAAAGGAAGGAAATCCGTCCACAAATTACACAGATAAGCTGTGGATTAATTGATCGATATCGTCTTCGTTGTTGAAGAAGTCGGTGGCGACGCGAAAACCTTCGGGTTTTTCGGTCACGAGGATCTTTTGTGCTGCGAGGTGGTTGACAATCTCCGCGGGGTTCTCAGCGTGCACTAACGTCTCAGCCGAGCGAAACTTCTCATTCGTGAGCGGCGACAACACTCTCCACCCACTCTCGCTCAGTCGTGTAGTTAACAGCCGGTTCAA
>DASUYO010000514.1:0-3878 GCA_036377375.1 Pyrinomonadaceae bacterium | reverse complement strand
TCGGGAAGCAGTATGGCAGGGCGGCAGTACGCCGGTGTTATTCAGAATAATTTGAAGGCAGTCGGTATTCCGGTGGAGATTCAAACCAGCGAGCAGACGACTCTGCTCGAGGAACTCCGCCGCGGCAATTTCCAGATTGCTTACACACAATGGGTCGGCGGTAATCAGGATCCGATCTTCTACAAGGATCTCTTCGCGACGTCTGAGATACCGACTCAAACGCGCGCGGCTCGCAATCGCAGTCGTTACAGTAACAAAGAACTGGATGCACTGATCGACGAAGCAGTGAAAACGTTTGATCGTGAGAAGGGTAAGGATTTGTACAGGAAGATTCAGGACATCGTGAGCCGCGACGTGCCGGTGTTTCCGTTGTGGTACCAGTCGAATGTCGTCATCGCTCGGAAGAACGTGCAGAACATTCAGGTCAACGCGAGCGGCGACTGGGGATTTGTGAGGAACCTAAGCCGGATGTAGATCTTTAGCCGCAGATGAACGCAGATGAACGCAGATTTCTTTATCTGCGTTCATCTGCGTTCATCTGCGGCCTAAAAATCGGTGATGGGGAGCGATGCGGTTGCGGTCAATGGAGGCGTGATGCCGGCATTCAGGTAATCCCAAGCCGCAAGCCCGATCATCGCGGCGTTGTCCGTGGACCACTTCAACGGCGGCAGACACAGCTTCACTCCCAAACGATCGCAGAGCTCCGCAGCCCCTTCACGCAGCTGCGGGCTCGCGGCAACACCACCAACCACCACCAAACACTCCGCCGGATAACTCACGAGCGCGCGCTTACACTTCGTCAACAGGATCTCCATGCAGGCACTCACAAATGACGCCGCCACGTCCGCATGCTCCACCTCAGGATTCTTGTCGAGGAACCTTCCCACCGCCGACTTCAATCCCGAGAACGAGAACTCGAAACCTTCATTGAGCATCGGCCGCGGAAACGGAATCCAATCTCTTCCCGTCTTTGCCAGTTTGTCCACTGCCGGTCCGCCTGGATATCCCAGCCCCAGCAGTCGCGCGACTTTGTCGTACGCCTCACCAACTGAATCATCTCTCGTCGAGCCGAGTAGCTGAATGTCAGTCAGACTTTCCATCCGCGCGAGAAACGTATGTCCGCCCGAAACGAGCAACACGATCGCAGGAAGCTCGACGCGTCGCTCGACGAGATCCGCACTGCGCAAGTGTCCGCGCAGGTGATTGATTCCAAGGACCGGAACATTCCAGCCCAGCCCCAGTCCCGCTGCGGTATTCACACCCACGATTAACGATCCGATAAGGCCAGGTCCTCTCGTCACACCAATCGCTTTCAAGTCAGGCCCTTCGACGTTCGCTTCCTGAAGCGCTCGCTCAATGGTTGGAATAACCGTCAACGCATGCGCGCGACTCGCAAACTCCGGATACACGCCGCCCCAGCGTGCATGAATGTGCGTTTGGCTCGCGATAATCGAGGAGAGCACATTACCCTCACGATCAACCACCGCAGCAGCAGTGTCGTCACACGAGGACTCAATTCCCAGGATCAAATCTTTACTCATGACAAATACTTCAACACCTCAGATTCCGGCACCACACCCAAACGTTCGATCACCGGAGGATCGACTCTACAATTCACCAGAGTAGACGCGGTAGTGCGGAGAATTCCACCATCGATCCACAGATCGGGCGCACCATCGAGTTGCGCCAGGATGTCCTGCACGTTGTCAGGTGTTTCCGCGCTGTGTGCATTAGCGCTGGTTACAAGCAGCGGACCAGTTTGGCGCAAGACCGCGAGGAGACGCTCGTCATTCGGTATTCTCACCGCCGCTTCTTCACGTCCGTCAAGCCACGCCGGCCTGTAATCGGAATGAAAACCCATCGCGAGCGTGAGGCTTCCGGGGATCAGCGGCGAGCGCAGCAGCCGTCGCGCGGATTCGGTGATTTCAAAACCAAGCGGCTCGAGGTCAGCTTCCGAGGAAACCATGATCGGGAGATTCACATTCCTCGGTCGCCGTTTGAGTGCAAACAGGCGATCGATAGATTTGTCGAAGTTCGGACTCACCGCGAGACCGTAGACAGTATCCGTCGGCAGCAGCACCACACCGCCACTTTCAAGACAATCAACAATATTTTCAACCTTTTGGTCCAAATCCGTTATTAATCCGTTTAATCCGTGGCGAAAAACACCTTCGATTGGTCGTTCAGGGCCTCAATCTGCGTCGTCGCGCTCCCGCCAGCCCTCCACGCTTCATACGCCATTCTCAATAACATCCGCGCGTCGGGATTTTCAACGCCTGTGTCCACAACCCTCGCGTCCTTCAACAATCCCGCTATCTGGTGACGAATCCTTCCCGCAAGAGCAACTTCACAAAGACCCTGAGCAACATCAGCGACTGTCTTCTGAACGGGACCGAAGCGCATAATCTCAACTGACTCACCCCTGATCAAGCCGACATAAGCATTGTCGTTCGACGCCGGCACGATGCCCAATACTGGCAACTCAGTAACTTCTTTCGTTTGGTTCGCGACGATCTCGAACCAGTTAAACGGATAGATATTCACCTTCAAACTGAACGCGAGCGCATTTACAAACGATATTCCCGCGCGCACAAACGTCAGCGATCCTGGTCCAACATTGATCGCAACACCCTTGATCTCGCTTGCAGCCACGCCCAGCGTTTCAAGTCCACACGAAAACAGTCCTCCTAATGTTTTCAGCGACGACTCGCAGTTGTTCACAGTCGAGTCAAAGATTGTTTCGCCGTCGCGTCCAATCACGACACGATACACATTCGACGACGATTCGACTGCGAGCAAAAAACTCATGCCTGTAACTGCGTCTTTAAACTCTCCAATACGGATTGCCATCGTTCGGCGGGAGCAGAAAACGTGAGCGTGCGCCAGTTGTCCTGCTTCTCGACAAATTCAAAATCGATCGACAGTGCATTCGAAAAGTCCTGCTCCACGATGTCGCCCCACTCGACCGCAGTGATGCTCTCCGCGACATAGTCTTCAAGCCCGAGATCGCGAAACTCGGCGACACTGGACAGCCTGTAAGCATCGATGTGCAAAAAAGTGCCCGCTGGAGTGGGATAGAATTGCGCGAGTGTGAATGTCGGACTCGTGACCTCAGCTTTCGATCCCAACGCGGCAACGAGCTCCTGAACGAACGCGGTCTTTCCACCCGCCAATGCACCCTTGAGCAACATCGCGTCACCCGGCTGCAAAAACGGAGCGAGCGCCGCCGCGGCACGCGCGGTCTCTTCCCTGCCCCGACAAGTGACACTGAATTCAGCCACAAAAAAGCACAAAGAGGAATGAATATAGTTCAGAGTTCAAGCTTTAGCTTGCAGTCGTTGACTTCAGACATGCAAGCTAAAGCTTGAACTCTGAACTTTGCCGAAATCCATCTTTGTGCCTTTTTGTGGCTAAGGCTGCGTCCAGTTTGTGTTCAGCCGAGTCTTCTTCAGACTCGGGACATCCAACACGTTCGAATCAAAGCCCGCGACGTATGGCTTCACCAAAGAGTACGACGACGCAAAATAGATCGGCATCGCCTTCAGATCCTTCAACGCCTGCTCCTCTGTTTCTACGGTGATGGCTGGCTGTGGTGGAGTATTAACCTCCGGCGACGGCGACGCAGCAGGCAGCGCATGCGTATCGCGTTCAAACAACATTTTCAAGTTGATCAGCTCGTTTGTCGTTTGTAACACGAGTCCACGCCGCACAACATCGTAATCACCAGCCTTGATAGATGCTTCGTACTCTTCCCAACTACGCATCACGATCTGCGTCTCGATATTCAAAGCCGAGCGCCACATCGCCGCGATCGACTGCGCCACGGTGCGCTGTTGCTCGTTACGATTGATCAGCAGCTTGATAACTGGAAAGCCTTC
>DASUYO010000513.1:0-17531 GCA_036377375.1 Pyrinomonadaceae bacterium | reverse complement strand
TCTCCCGAATAAGTTGACCCGCGGTCGTCCAACCAGATCATCTGCGTATAGGCCTGCATCTCATCCAGTCGGGAATGCACGGGAACGTGGAATCGGTTATGGAAGGGATTGTGATAAGGGTCGTTGATTGATTTCGGTTTCATGGGTCTGTTACTCCTCGCCAGTGTTCGCTGAAGGACTCAGCGTGGCGTTGCAAGCGCGAGGGGGCAAAGCCCATGCCGAATTGTAATTTCCAGTGTTTACCAGCGCCCCGGGCGAGTCACTGCACCATCCGGGGCGCATTTGCGACAGCTCTACACGAACTGGCACAACGAACACAGGCTGGCTTGCCCGCCCACAATATTCATGCCGGCCCAGTGAAATTCGCTACTTAAGTGAGAACAGGTCAGGAAGGGTGGCTTGCCCCCGCCCTTGCCCCTCCCTCCTCTGAGTTATATCCTCTGCACAAGTTGAGCTTACTCACGAGCTCCCTCATGACGAAGAAATGGTCCAACCTTAACTTACCTGGCGCTTTGCATTACGTCACTGGCAACGTTCTGCACCGTGTCCCTATTTTCAAAGAACAAGAATGCTGTAAAGCATTTCTCTACGTGTGTTCTGCTCTTTTAGGTGATTGGCCATGTAAGCTGATAGCTTTCGTTTTAATGTCAGATCATTTTCATCTCATAGTTAACCCGCAGGATGGCGACATCAGAGGATTTGCAGGTGCGCTCAAGAGTCTTGCGGCGGGAAAGATTATAGAGATCACCAACGACAACCGGTTTACGCGAAGCAAATTCGACAAGGATCAGTCTGTACATCAGGTGTGGCAACAGAGTTTCAAAGCTTTGCCACTTTGGAGTCACTGGATGATCTGGCAGAAGATCAATTACATTCACGCCAACCCGGTCAAGGCTGGCTTGGTTAGCTCAGCTAAAGACTATTCCTGACTTGTTCTATTCTTCCAGTTTCAATTTTTGAGCAGACATTTAGAAACTCGTTCAAGAGGCTCTAGAGACATTAAAACAATCAACAATAGAACAAGTCAGAAACGGGGGCTTGCGCTTGTGGTGTCGTTACACTGATTTGTCTGTGTACTCGGTGGCATTCAACGCAGCCTGTGCAGCAGCGAGACGCGCTACGGGAACGCGAAACGGCGAGCAGCTCACGTAGTCGAGGCCAATCTCATTACAAAACGCGATCGATTGCGGGTCGCCGCCGTGCTCGCCGCAAATACCGATTTTCAACTGCGGCTTCTCACTGCGCCCACGTTCAGTGCCGAGTCTCACGAGTTGGCCCACGCCATCACGATCGAGCACCTGGAACGGATCGTCCTTCACTATCTTCCGATCGATATAGTTCGGAAGAAAGCGGCTCGAGTCGTCGCGGCTCAGTCCGAAAGTAGTTTGCGTAAGGTCGTTGGTGCCGAATGAGAAAAACTGCGCGTATCTCGCAATGCGATCAGCCATGAGAGCCGCGCGCGGCAATTCGATCATGGTTCCCACCATGTATTCGATCGTCATGCCGTGCTCGCCCATCACCTGCCGCGCAATTTCGTGAATAAGCTCGGCCTGTTGCCGCAACTCTTCGCTCATTGAAACAAGCGGCACCATGATCTCGAGCTCGACTTTTTTCCGCTCGCCCTGCACCTGGCAGGCAGCCTCGAAGATTGCGCGACACTGCATCCTCGTCACTTCAGGGAACAGCAGCCCGAGACGACAGCCACGAAAACCGAGCATCGGGTTAGCTTCGCGGATGCGATTGACTTGTCGCAGCAACGCTCGTTTGTGATCGATCTCATCGAGCACGTGGTCCATGTCGATCAATGAGCCCGCGCCTTTAAGTTTCATCTTCAGCTCGGCGAGCTCGCTCATGAGCTCCTCTGCGTTTGGCAAAAACTCATGCAGCGGCGGATCGAGCAAACGAATGGTTACGGGAAGCCCGGCCATCTCGCGGAAGATGCCGATGAAATCGCCACGCTGCAACGGCAACAATTTTTCGAGCGCCTTCTCACGTGCACCGACGCCCTCCGCGAGAATCATCTCGCGCATCGCCGCGAGACGTTGATCGCCGAAGAACATGTGCTCGGTGCGACAGAGACCAATTCCTTCAGCGCCAAACTGCCGCGCCGTCTTCGCGTCGAGCGGCGTATCGGCATTTGCCCTGATGCGCAGGCGGCGGAAATGATCCGCCCACGTCATCAGCTTGTAAAAATCATTGCCGAGTGTTGGTTGAATCGTTGGCACCTGGCCCAGAAACACGCGTCCGGTCGAACCGTCAACCGTGATCCACTCGCCTTTCGTCACTACAGTTCCATCAACAGTGAACTGCTGTTGACTGTAGTCGATATTCAAGGCATTCGCGCCGCTGACGCAGGTCTTACCCATGCCGCGTGCGACAACGGCTGCGTGACTCGTCATGCCGCCGCGTGCAGTGACGATCGCCTGTGCCGCAACCATGCCGTGAAAGTCGTCAGGACTCGTCTCCTGCCGTACCAGCACAACCTGCTTGCCATCGCGCGCCATCTCTTCCGCTTCATCAGGACTGAACACAACCTGGCCCTGCGCCGCGCCCGGGCTGGCAGGCAAGCCAGTGGCGAGCACGGTTGCATTTGTTTTGGGATCGACGGTCGGATGTAGTAGTTGATCGAGTTGCTCTGGCGTGACGCGTTTGACTGCCGTCGCTTTGTCGATCAGTTTTTCATAAACCATCTCGACTGCGATCCGCACGGCTGCCGCACCACTGCGTTTGCCAGTCCGCGTTTGCAACATCCAGAGTTTGCTGCGCTCGATCGTAAACTCGCAGTCCTGCATGTCGTCGTAATGCTTTTCCAGCAGGTCAGCGATCGAAGCAAACTGATCGTAAACTTCAGGCAGCTCCTTTTTGAGTTGATTGATCGGGTTCGGCGTGCGAATGCCCGCAACAACATCTTCGCCCTGCGCATTCAACAGGTACTCGCCGTAAAGCTCCTTCTTGCCTGTCGATGGATTTCGTGTGAACGCGACGCCGGTGCCGCTGCCAGCGCCCATGTTTCCGAAGACCATTGCCTGCACGTTCACCGCTGTGCCTAGCGTGTCCGGAATGCGATTGATGCGGCGATAGTCGATAGCACGACGGCCCATCCAGGAGTTGAATACTGCTGCGATCGCGACGCGAAGTTGCTCGTAAGGATCCTCTGGAATAGCAGATTGTTCAGTCAGAATGATCTGCTTCTCGGCGGCGATGATCTCGCGCAGGTGATCTGCTGCAAGATCCGTATCGCGCCCGCCCTGCGTCTGTGCTTTGAACCGATCGAGCACGCGCTCAAACTTCGCGTGCGCCACGCCCATGACGATCTCGCCAAACAGCGACGCGAAACGACGATAAGCGTCGAGCGCGAAACGCAGGTCGCCGGTCTGTTCAGCCAAACCCTGCACTGTCTCTTCGTTCAATCCGAGGTTCAGCACCGTATCCATCATGCCCGGCATCGAGAACGCAGCACCTGAACGGACCGAAACGAGCAGCGGGTTCTTCGGATCACCGAAACGCTTGCCAACTTTCTCTTCGATCTTTCTCAGGCCTTCCTGCACTTGTTCCCACATGCCTTCGGGAAAATTCTTGTCGTTCTCAAAAAATGCGTTGCAGGCTTCGGTGGTCACCACCAATCCTGGCGGGACGGGCAGTCCGGCTTGCGTCATCTCGCAGAGTCCGGCGCCTTTTCCGCCGAGGAGTGTTTTGTCATCGCCGGGTCCTTCGTCGAAAAGGTAGACCCACTTATGCGTTTTTGGTTCGGTTATCTCTGGGGATTCTTCGGTTACAGTGCTCATGCCTGCAAGTTATCGCATTTCGGAGTGTTATGGAAGTGGGCATCTGTGTCATCTGTGGCTAAGTAGCGCTAAACTAAGCAACGCTATGGGAAACGTAATTGAATGTGAACGGGAAGAAGCTGCGCGTTGACGTCGATTCGCAAACGCCGCTGCTCTACGTATTGCGCGATCAACTGAACCTGACCGGGACAAAGTACGGCTGTGGCGAATCGCGTTGCGGCGCGTGCAGTGTTCTCATCGACGGACAGGTAATGCGTTCGTGCGTCACGCCTGTAAGCCGAGTCAGCGACAAGCAGATCACCACCATCGAAGGTTTGGAGAAGGACGGCAAGCTGACTGCATTACAGGACGCTTTCCTGAAAGCAGATGCATTGCAATGCGGCTATTGCACATCAGGAATGATCATTGCCGCGACAAGCTTGTTGAGTAAAAACCCCAAGCCGACGCGCGAAGAGATCATCAAACACATGGATGCGAACATCTGTCGTTGCGGCACGTACCTGCGAATCGTCAGCGCAATCGAGCTTGCGGCAGGCACGGCGAAGGAGGTCGGCAAATGAAAGACGATCTCGAACCCGAGCGTTACGAGCTTTTCGCCGAGCCTGTTTACAACTTCAGCTTCAACCGACGCCAGTTTCTGAAAACGTTCAGCGGCGGCATCGCTCTGATTATCCCGATGTCGAACGCTTCGTCAATCACGATGCGTCGAAAACATTGACGCTCGCGGAAGTCGCAAGAGGTCAAAAACTCGTCAAGACGATTCCTGCCGATGTCTCAATCACACCCGTGAAGGAGTGGACGATCGCGGGTACTTCAGTTCCGAAGATCGACGGCCGCGATTTTGTCACTGGCAAACACCAGTACACGTCTGACATCAAGCGCGAAGGAATGTTGTACGGACGTGTAGTTAGACCATCAGCACTCGAGTCGACACTCGTCTCAAGTGATACGAAAGCGGCAGAGGCGATGGCGGGCGTCGTAGTTGTTCGCGACGGCGATTTCATCGGCGTTGCAGCGCCGGATCGAGAAACTGCGATGCGCGCTGAAAAAGCGATCGCGGTACATTGGAAAGCTCCGGGCCAACCCGGAAGTGAAGAGCTGTTTGATTATCTGAAGAAGAACGCTTCGGCGAGTCGCGCCAGTCGTCCGGTTGGCTCAATCGCCGACGGCATGACTGCCGCCGACAAGAAGCACTCGCAGACGTATACCATCGCCTACATCGCACATGCGCCACTCGAGCCACGCGCTGCTGTCGCTGAGTGGAATGACGGCAAGCTGACAGTTTGGACCGGCACGCAAATCCCATTTGGCGTTAAATCTGAATTGGCGGAAGCGTTTCATATTCCGGAAGACAAGGTGCGCGTGATCGTACCCGATACCGGTTCAGCATACGGCGGCAAGCACACAGGCGAGTGTGCGATTGAAGCTGCGCGATTGGCGCGCGCGAGCGGCAAACCTGTCAAGCTTGTCTGGACTCGTGAAGAAGAGTTCAACTGGGCTTACTTTCGTCCCGCGGTTGTGATTGAGGTCAGCAGCGGTGTGAAGAACGACGGCACTGTTACCGCGTGGGAGTTTCACAACTACAACTCGGGCGCCTCGGGCATTCACGTCAAGTACGACTTTCCGAATCAGAATATTCAGTTTCACAACAGCAAGTCGCCGTTGCGGCAAGGCTCGTATCGAGGCTTGGCAGCGACTGCGAATCACTTTGCGCGTGAAGCGCACATGGACGAGTTGGCCCAACTCATCAATATGGATCCCGTTGAGTTTCGTCTGAAGAATATTAAAGACGAGCGATTAAAAGCGGTGTTGGAAGCGGCAGCGAACGCCTTTGGCTGGGGACGCAAAAAGACTGAAGGGCGCGGGCGCGGCATTGCATGCGGTTTTGAGAAGGGAAGTTACATTGCAACTGCGGCCGAGGTCTCGATTGATGCGAAGACTGTACGCGTGAAGCTCGAGCGCGTGGTCGAAAGTTTTGAGTGCGGCGCGATCGTCAACAAATTGCATTTGCAGAATCAGGTTGAGGGTGCGGTGGTGCAGGCGATTGGTGGAGCGATGTTTGAGAATATTCAGTTTAAGGACGGACAGATTCTCAACGGACGATTCTCGCGTTATCGATTGCCGCGATTTAGCGACGTGCTGCAGATAGAGATCGTACTGCTCGACAGGAAAGATTTGCCGTCAGCTGGTGCGGGTGAAACGCCGATTGTTGGATTGGCGCCCGCGCTGGGCAATGCGATATTTGATGCGACCGGCAAGAGAATCAGATCGATGCCGTTAACTGTTTAAAGGCATGCGCGATCGTTGTCGTGAGTGGCCCACCCTCAACCGCATACCTCCTAAAATCGAAAGTGCTCACCGGCGCGATCCCCAAACCCGACGACGTCAAAAAGATCTCATCCGCATCAGTGAGGTCCGGCATCTCGTAAATTCCTTCCAGCAACGGAATGAAATGTTTGTTGGCGATCTCGATCACGCATTCACGCGTGATGCCCGCGAGCGCGCCAGTGCTCAACATCGGCGTATGAAGCGTGCCGTTCTTCGCCCAAAACAAGTTGGCCATAGTTGCGGACGCAATCTCGCCACGCTCATTCAAAACCACAGCCTCATCGAAGTCGCGGCTTTGCGCCTCTTCCCACGAAAGCACATGATCGAGATAGTTCAAACTCTTGATTCCTGCGAGTGGTGACAGCGTGTTTACGCGAAACGGAGAAACGGCCAGCGAGAATCCAGTCTGCGAGATCTTGTGCGCATCGCCTGTCATGATCAGAAGATCAGTTTTCTTCGCACCTGGTAATTTTGCTTTCCACATGTCGCGGCCATGACGCGCCAGCAGTATCACGCGCGCGCGCCCATCCTTCACCTGGTTGACCGCAATCAGCTTATGCAGTGCGTCGCCGACGTTCTTTTCAGTGCAGCCTGTGTAATCGATGTCGAGTTTTTTGGCATGTGCCGCAAGGCGATTCCAATGTTTGGACCGGAGAAATGGTTGTGAGTTGTAGATTGCGAGGGTGGTGAAGGCGCCGCGACCGTAGAGCATGGCCGAAGAGACCGGCGCGACGCGCGCTTTCGTCGCCTCAACCATAGTCTTGTTGAGGTAGATGACGGGATGCATATTCGTCAGGGATACAGCGGGGGCAAGCCCTCCTTCCTTACTTGTTCTAATTAAGAGCGCCCAATGGAAAGAACAAGTCAGGAAGGGTGGCTTGCCCCCGCTCTTCCTGAGATCAGGCTATCGCCGCAGCTTGAAGGTGCCGCGAAAGCGCGCCTCGCCACACGGTTTCTAATTCAGCCACATCCTTCATCACGGCTTCATCGCCGTTCACTGCAATCCTCAAGTCAGTTCCACCGACGCGCCCGAGAATCGCAAACGGAGCATTGTTGCGCTTAGCGATCTCCTGCACGGCGCCGAGGTCAGCAGCATCGAAGCTGATGATGATTCGTGAAGGTGATTCACTAAAAAGAACCGCCGTTGGACCAAGCACGCCTTCGACATTCACGTCAGCGCCAATCGCTTCATGTCCAAGCGATGAGAAACACGACTCGGCCAGCGTGACTGCCAGTCCGCCATCTGAGCAATCATGTGCGGAGAGCAAAAGTCCCGCCTCCGCCGCCCCGAGGCAGGCTTGTTGCACCGCCAGCTCACGATCGATATCGAGCTCCGGCACTTTCCCCGACGCAGTGATCTCCGCCGTAGAGACACCGCCGATGCTCACAGCGTATTCACTGATCGACAGATCGTCCTGCGTCGTGCCGAGCAGTGCAATCACGTCGCCTTCCTTCTTGAAGCCCGGTGAGACGACGCGCCTGACGTCCTCGATCAATCCCACCATCCCGATTACAGGCGTCGGCAGAATCCCGCGACCTTCAGTTTCGTTGTAGAACGACACGTTTCCGGAAACCACAGGAGTGTCGAGCGCGCGGCATGCTTCAGCCATGCCGTCAACCACTTCGGAAAACGACCACATCACCTGCGGCCGCTCGGGCGAAGCAAAGTTCAGACAATTTGTGATCGCGATCGGTCGCGCGCCAACGCACACAACGTTCCGGGCTGCCTCGGCGACGATCAGCTTCGCGCCTTCGCGTGGATTGGCGGCGCAGTAGCGTCCGTTACCGTCGAGCGTCATCGCAAGTGCACGGCGTGTTTCTTTGATTCGCACTACGGCTGCGTCAGCGCCAGGCAGGATCGCAGTGTTGGTGCGCACCATGTGATCGTACTGTCGGTAAACCCAATGTTTAGAAGCGATGTTGCCGGAAGAGAGGAGCTTCAGTAGATCCGCGCCGGGCTTTTTACTTTCAAGCGGTGTGATCTGTGGTTTGCTCTCGGCTTTGCTCGCCGACATCGGACGTTCGTATCGTGGCGCTTCATCGGTTAACGCTTGAACCGGAATATCCGCAACCAACTCACCGTTGTGAACAACCTGCATCCGCCCAGTGTCTCGCACACGCCCGATCACAACTGCATCAAGATCCCACTTCCGAAAGATGTCAATGACCTCACGCTCGCGGCCTGAATGAGCAACGATCAGCATGCGCTCCTGCGACTCGGAAAGCAGCATCTCGTAAGCAGTCATGTTCTGCTCGCGTTGTGGCACGAGAGAAAGATCCAACTCGATGCCGGTACCGGCACGCGCAGCCATTTCACACGACGAAGAAGTCAAACCCGCCGCGCCCATGTCCTGAATGCCCGCAACCGCGCCACTGCGCATCGCCTCGAGACATGCTTCCAGCAAAAGCTTCTCGAGAAACGGATCGCCAACCTGCACCGTCGGACGTTTCTCTAAAGCTTCTTCATCAAACTCTGCCGATGCCATCGTCGCGCCGTGAATTCCGTCACGTCCCGTTTTCGCGCCGACGTAAAGCACCGGATTGCCAATGCCCGTCGCCTTGCCGAAAAAGATCTGATCGTGACGCACCAAACCGAGCGCAAACGCGTTGACTAACGGATTCAACGCGTACGCATCGTCGAATGCGACTTCGCCGCCGACAGTCGCAACACCAAAAGCATTTCCGTAATGCGCGATGCCTGCGACTACGCCGGCCAACAAGGATCGATTGCGTCGGCCGTGCTGCGGATGATCGAGCGAGCCAAAGCGCAGACTGTTCATCGATGCAACCGGCCGCGCGCCCATCGTAAAGATGTCGCGAAGAATTCCGCCGACGCCGGTGGCCGCACCCTGAAACGGCTCGATAAACGATGGATGATTGTGCGACTCGATCTTGAAAGCTGCGCACCAACCGTCGCCGAGATCGACGACGCCGGCATTCTCGCCGGGCGGCACGATCACGCGTGGTCCAGTAATAGGCAAACGTTTCAGGTGAACGCGCGAAGATTTGTACGAGCAGTGTTCAGACCACATGACCGAGAAGATTCCGAGCTCGACTAGACCCGGTTCACGGCCAAGTAGTTCCTTTATTCGCTCGAATTCTTGCTGCGTGAGGTTATGGGCGGAGATAACTTCGGCAGTAATCATCAGGAAGTGAACTTTTCCCTAATCGCCTTTCTTACTGACCACCTTCTCGATTTCCTGGCGCAGCTCAGCCGCATTGACGCGACCGATGTGCTTGTAAACAAGCTCGCCTTTTTCGTTGTACAGGTAAGTTGCGGGGAGATCGCCTCGCCATGCTCGATCCACTAAGTTAATGGCCGGCTCCGGATCCGAGACGTTCAGTAGGTAAGCCGGCATCGTCGCTTTCATCGCGTCAAGAAACTTCGGTACCTCTGTTTTGATGTCACTCATGTCGTCGAGCGAGACGGTGACAAAGTCGAGCGAGCGTGGGCGATAGTCGTTATCGATCTTCACTAATTCGGGAAACTCGTCGCGGCACGGATCGCAAAACGTGGCCCAGAAGTTCACCAGCAAAGGACGCTCGCGTTGCTGAGTCAGCAACGCCTTGAGCGCTTCGGTGTCTATTGGCGAGACTACAGTCACAGGTTTGGGCTTCGCGGCGCGCCCGTATCGCCTTTGGGCCGGCGCCGCGAGAGCCACTAACACAATGCACAATGCAACTGGAATTATCGCTCTTGAAAAACGCATTTCTTTATGCCCGCTTGATGCTGCAGCCAAACGCCTTCGCTTCTGTTTTTTCAACTGTCTTACCGGCGAGCGCTGCGTCTAAAGCGTTACGCAGATCGCTTGTCTCGATTTGCGCGGCGTTGCGAGAGTTGTCGATGCGCCCGTGATAAAGCAGCTTGTTGTTAGCGTCGAGGAAGTAAGCTTCGGGAGTTACGGCGGCGCCGAGCTTGTCGGCGATCTTGTTGCCGGGATCCTTCAGGATCGTGAACGAGAGTTTATGTTCTGCTGCGTGAGCTTTGACTGCTGCGGCATCTTCAGAAGCGTTTGCGTTGATACCGATCACCGCAACGCCCTTCGCTTTGTAGTCCTCAGCGAGTTTTTCCATGCGCTCGTTGTAGGCATTAGAGACGGGACACTGGACCGCGATGAAAATCAGCACCGTGCCATTCTTTCCTGCCAGCGACTTGAGTGAGTGCTCTTTGTTGTCTACGTCGGGGAGCGTAAAGTCTTCAATGGTGGCGCCAATCGCAGGTGGCGCCGGCACTTCACCGTCGGCGCGCGCGCCGGTCGTAAAGATGGCGCCGGCAATCACAAAAAGCGATACCAAAAGGATCGATAAATTTCTCGTATTCATCTACACAAATCTCCTTAACGCGACTGGGTTGTGCATCACAGATTACACAGATAGGACAGATTGAGCAAATCTGTGTAATCTGTAAATGATGTCAGAAACTATTGAACAAGCGCTGCCCGTTCCGGTGCGGATGGATGCCGACGAAACTTACACTGGGCGAGGCATCACTATCGCGTTCCTCGACTCCGGATTTTATGCTCACAAGGATCTAACCGAGCCAGTCAATCGCATCGTCGCCTATCACAGCATCTTCGCAACCGAAGACCATCCTTCAGCTCTGGAAACGCCCGACGTCGCGAGTTGGCACGGGATGATGACCTCCGTCGTCGCCGCAGGCAATGGCCACTTATCCGAGGGCTTTTATCGCAGCATTGCGCCCAAAGCGAAGGTTGTTCTCGTCAAGATTGGCAAGACCGGACGCATTCCGGAAAGCAACATCGAAACCGGCCTGCGTTGGGTGTTTGAAAATAAGGACAAGTACGACATTCGCATCGTTAACATTTCCGCAGGCGGCGACTTCGAGCAATCTTATCTACGCAATTCGCTTTGCCAGTTGGTTGAAGAGGTAGTGAAGGCAGGTGTGACAGTGGTCTGTGCTGTTGGGAACGCGGGAATGATGCCGGGGCATCCGGTGTTGCCGCCAGCGAGTGCTCCGTCGTCGATAGCTGTTGGCGGCCTTGACGATCAGAATTCACTCGATCGCGCGCGACGAGGAATGTATCGCTCGTCGTATGGCCCAACAATCGACGGGCTGCAAAAGCCCGAAGTGATCGCGCCGGGTATCTGGGTCCCTGGTCCAATCCTGCCACACACGCCAACCGCAGACGAAGCGCATCTTTATGCTGAGCTCGATGAGGCTGCCGACGAAGATCTTCGCGAGATCCTGTTGTTGCATAAAGGTATAGACAAAGATCTCGATGAAGCGCGCGAGCTGCCGGTATCGCTGCTGCGACAGTTGATCACGATCAAGTTGCGCGAGGGGAATGTAATAAACCAGCACTACAAATTTGTTGATGGCACATCATTCGCGGCGCCGATCGTTTCGTCGATCATCGCCTGCATGCTTGAAGCAAATCCGAAGCTAACACCGCAGCAAGTCAAGCGCATCTTGATCGACACGGCAGAGCGAGTCGCGGGCGTCGAAGTGGACCGGCAAGGCTGGGGCGTGGTAGTGCCGCGAAAAGCGGTCGAGATGGCCGCAAAGATGCTCAAGAAAAGTTAACCCACAAAGAGGCACAAGAAGCACAAAAAAGTTTTTCTCTTCTGTTTTGTGTCTTTGTGCCTTTTTGCGGCTAAGAGGCGGCTTCGTCGTGGTGCTCGGTAGTGTAAAGACGAAGGATGTCCTGTCCCTGGCGTGAGCGTGGGTCGATCGTGCGCAGGTGCTTGCGGCCCTGCATTTCCCAAATCGCGGTCACTACTCCATCTTTCTCCACGGCGTGATAAGTAATCTCTTCAGCGGTAGCCTCAGGCTCCTTTGCGTTCGCCGCGCCGGCGCCAACTGCGGTTTCATTCTGAGACATGCGAACTCAAACACTCTCCAATCTTTTGTGGGTTTTTAGGGTTCGCGAATTGTTGCACACGCTTACACGAGTGTCCAGCCATAAACTTCATTCAAGAAATATGATCAAGGGCTCAGTTTTTCGTTCAACGTCGCATCCAAGATTTTGAAGAATAACGAAATTTGTGGTTAAAGAACGACTCGAATCCCTGTGCGCTATCGTATGACCGCTTAGCTAAGTTCCTTCAACGCAATCATTAGCCGAAACGTAGCGCCGTCCCCCCTCGCCGGAATACTCATTGCATAGGTGCAAACCGGTCATTCCGCCCTTTCGCGTTTCAAGTCCTAATCGAGTTCAACAAACAGTTAGCGACCTTCCAAAGGAGGATTGTTCATGAGAAGCCCATTACGCTTTTTAAGCGCGGCGATCCTGAGCCTCTTGTTTGCGACGAGTGTATTTGCACAAGCCAGCCAAACAGGAGGTATAACCGGAGTCGTCACTGACACGGGCGGCGCACTGGTTACCGGCGCGACCGTTGACGTCATAAACGAGAGCGCTGGTAAATCGGTGCGAACAGCAACCACTGGCGGCGACGGTGGATACGCATTCACGCTGCTGACGCCCGGAGCTTACCGGCTGGAAATCACGGCCCCCAATTTCAAGAAAGCAGTGGTCCAGGCGGTGCAGGTGAGAATCGGCGAGACTACTCGTCAAGACGTAACTCTCGAGGCAGGCCGCATTGAAGAGGTAGTGAACGTCGAAGCGACCACGTCACTGATTAATCCGTCGAGCGCAGTGACTGGCCAACCGCTTGGCGCTGAAACGCTCCGCCAGTTACCACTCGCTTCCCCCAACTTCCTGTTTTTGCTTTCACTCTCCTCGGGCACGGCCAGCGAGCCTACTGACGTTCGCACCGCCGGTCGCGGAACAGCCGACATCAACGTTAACGGTCAGCGCACCAGCAACAACAGCATCTCGCTGGAAGGCATCAACGTCAACGACTTCAACCTCGCACACTTTGATACCGTCCCGCTGCCGAATCCCAGCACGCTCGAAGAGATGAAAGTTTCAACTTCACTCTACGATGCTTCGCAGGGCAGCAAAGGTGGCGGCGCTCTCGGACTCGTCATCAAATCAGGCTCGAAAGACTTCCATTGGGAAGGCTACTGGTCCCATCGCAACGACGCGCTCAACGCGAACGAGTGGTTTCGCAACGCGAACGGCGTGAGCAAGCGCGCGCGATTGTTGCAGAACGTATTTGGCGGTAGTGGGAGTGGTCCAGTTCCAGTGCTGGGTGGCTTCTGGTTTTTCAATTATCAGGGAGTTCGCGCTCGCAATGGGTTGGATCCGCTCGGCTCGGCTCTCACTCCAACTATTCAAGATTTCCCCAGGAATGCTGACGGGACTACCTCCGCGGCATTGATAGCTCCTGCATTTGGTCTGACGGCAGCGCAAATCGATCCCATTGCGATTAATATCCTTAATCTGCGAAGCACGCTTTACAACGGGTTTCTGGTTCCGAGATCAGGCAGCGCCGGATGCAAGACTGCGGCGAGCGCCGCAGCCGGATCATTTCCCAACAATTTCACCTGTAGTTTCTCGGGTGTCGCTCCTATTGAAGACAACCAGTACACGATCAGCTACGACCGCTTGATGCGTGACGGGAAAGATAAGATTTCCGGCCGCTGGTTCTGGGATAACGGTTCTGTCGCAAAGCCGTTTGGCACCAACAGCACGCTCGCATTTCCACGCACTGACACGCAGCAGAACCGGTTCCTTTCCATAACCGAAACGCACATTTTCAGTGCCAATAAGACTAACGAGCTGCGCCTCGGATTCAGCCGCTTCATCTTCGCGAATATTCCGACTGACGCAATCAACTTGTCAGACATCGGCGCAACTCGCGGCAATAGCGACATCTTCCCAGGCATGTACCAGTTTACGATCACAGGTCTCTTCTCAGTTGGAACAGGCGTTAACGACGACCGTGGTACGGTGTCGAACCAGTACAACATCGTCGACACGTTTGCGATAACGAAGGGTCGTCACAGTCTGCGATTTGGCGGCGAGGCAATTCAATATCAGTTGAATCGCTTCAATAACTTTGCCGTCCGTGGCGCACTGACCACCGGTTCGACATCTTCTGGCGTAACGCCGGCGCCACCGCCCTTCCCTAATTGCACGAAGGATACCAATGACTGTACCGCTTTCCAGAATTTCCTGCGCGGAAGGGTAACGGCGATCCAATCAGCGTTTGGCGATCCGGCTCGAAACTTCGTCGCTACTGACTTTGCGGCCTTCGTTCAGGACGACCTCCGCTGGTCACCAAGGCTCACCATCAACCTGGGCCTCCGCTGGGAAGGCATGAGCTTTGGTCACGACAAGTTGTTTCGCGCAGGTATCTTCGACCCGAAACTCGCGGCCCAGGGATTGAATCCATTCCTGATACCCGCAAAAGTCGACCTGGCTGGCTTTAAGGGTACGCCCGGCGTCTCTGACTGCGCGTTGAAGAGCTGCTTCGACGGCAACAACTGGGGTCCTCGAGTTGGCTTTGCGTGGGACGTGAGGGGCGATCAAAAAACAATAATTCGCGCCGGTTATGGCATTTACTACCAGCGACTGTCCAACCAGAACATCTTGCAGAATTCGCTGTCGGCGCCTTTCACCGTGCAGCCGCTTTCCACGACACCGACTCCGGTAGCGTTCCAGTTGGCAAATCCGTTCGGTGCGATACCAGCACCATCAATCATTGCCAGCCAGTTCATTCCTTCACCGACTTTCTTTGCGGGTCTGTTTAATGTGAACACCGGAGCCATCTCTAATAATCCGGCGGACGTGAACGACCGTAACTTTAGACCGATTTTCGTCAATGCGGCTGGACAGCGTTGTTTGAACTATGCCGCTCCTGACCCGAACGTCGGCGCGACGAACTGCTCGATCAACCTGGCGTCCTTTACCAGCGCGCCGCTAAATGCTTACACACCCTACACGCAACAGTACAACCTTACCCTCCAACGCGAGATCGCAAACGGTTGGGCAGTTGAACTTGGCTTTGTAGGAACGCACTACACCGGTGGCATCGGCATCTGGGATCCATTCCTGGCGCCGTTGTACAGTCCGTCGAGTCCCCGCACGATACAAGATATCCATGGGGTGACCTACACGATCACAACCAACACGGTAAACAACGAAGAATTGCGACACGACATCATTGGGTTGTCGCGCAAACGCGGTTCACGCTACTCCGGGAATATCGGATTCTCCGACTACGATTCGTTCCAGGCGACCCTATCTCGCCGGATGTCGCGTGGCCTTTACTTCCAGGCTGCTTACACGTTCTCGAAGATTACAGACAATGTTAGCGGCTCTCTGAGCACCGACGAGTTGAATATCACTCGAACCGGTCAGGGGGGCGCCAACATTCTCAATTCACAGAAAAATCCAATCCAGAATAAAGCGCGCGGTGACTTCGACCGGCCGCAACGGCTGATCGTGAGCTATTCGTACGATCTGCCAGTGCCGAATGGTAATTTCTGGAATAACCAGTTCTTCAAAGGCTGGAGCGTGAGCGGTATCGTCACGTATCAAAGTGGACTGCCGTTCTCAATCACTGATAGCACGAGCGGTGGCGCATTCGGACAGACCGGCGGCGGCACGGCTTCGTTCAGTGGCGTTTGTGGTACTGCTATCCCCGGTACGTACACCACTGGCTCCACGAGCGATCGTCTGGCTCACTACCTGAATCCAGCGTGCTTCAGGACTGCAAGCCTGGTTCCGAACGGTACTGCGGGTGCGACCGGTTTTGGTGATGTGCAGCGAAACGCGTTTCGTGGTCCATATCAACAGAACTGGGACTTCTCAGTTATCAAGAACATCAGGCTGAGGGAAACTCATGACCTGCGGTTCCGCATGGATATCTTCAACGTGTGGAATCACCCGATCTTTGGTTTCCCAACCAGTGTTAACATCGGAACGCCCTCGACATTTGGTCAGATCACGACGACGGTCGTTCCGGCACGGTTGATTCAGTTCGGATTGAACTACCGACACTGATCTGCCGGGATTAAAAACCGCGGATCTACACCTCAGTGTAGATCCGTGGTTTAATAAACCCGATGTCCCGCCTCATCGTAGCCGCATTTCTTCTCTTCGCCGTTCCCTCGGTTTTTGCCCAGCGCGATCGCGATACTTACACCGGCAACTCTCTAACATTCGAAGTAAGCGGCGAGGTGCGCTTGAGCGAGAATGGCGTCGCGGCACAGAATGTTCAGGTTCGTTTGGAACGATTCAGCGGCGGAGTCATCGATCAGATCCTCACCGACAATCGTGGGCGCTTTCGTTTTCCGAATCTGCAAAGGGGCTATTACAAAGTTATCGTTAATGCTCCCGGTTACCGGCCTGCGCAACAGGATGCTGACATGCAGGTCCTCTTTCGCGTTTATCTTGTCTTTGAGCTGACTGCCGATAGCTCGAAAACCGGAAGTGGTCTGCCACTCTTAACTGACGTGGTTGATGCTCGCGTACCTGCCGCTGCACGCGAAGCTTTTGAAAACGGGCGCGCCGCGCTGTCGCGCAACAGTTACAAGGAAGCGATTGGCTATCTCGAAAAAGCGATTCTCGGTTACTCGAATTTCTTTGAAGCGAATCTGCTGCTTGGCACTGCTTTCATGGATCTCAAAGAATGGGACAAGGCGGAGAAGCCTCTGCTGCGCGCAGTAGAGATAAAACCTGACAATGCTACTGCGATAATTGCGCTCGGTGAGGTCTACTGGCGGCAGAAGCGCCATGCCGACGCCGAGCAGACACTGCGCGATGGCCTGAAGCTGGACCAAAAGAACTGGCACGGCCAATTCACGTTGGGTCGCTTGTACTGGGACATGGGCGAAGTTGTGAAGGCTGGTGGTCCAATCGGCATGACCTTGCAGTTGAAACCCGATCTTGCCGAGGCACATCTTCTTGCCGGAAACATTTTGTTGCGCGTGAACCAGCGTGAGCGTGCGTTGGTTGAGTATCGAGAGTATTTGAAACTTGCACCGAAAGGTGAGTTCGTTCCGCAGGTGCAGGAGCTCGTGCGCAAAGTGGAAAAGACGCTGAACGAGAAGAACTGATAAACTCTACGCATGATACGGCCCGCCACCGCTGATGAAGCTGCTGCCCTAACAAAGATCGCGCTCGACGCCAAACGTTATTGGGGTTATCCCGAACACTGGATCAAGCACTGGGAATCGGACCTCACGATCACGCCAGACTACATTCGTAATAATCATGTTTATGTCGCGGAAGAGAACGGTGAGATACAGGGTTTCTACGCACTGTGTGTTGCAGGCAACAAGGCAGAGTTGGACCACATGTGGGTGACGCCGACCCGCATGGGCACAGGCGTCGGTAAAGAGATGTTTATCGACGCGATGGAGCGGGCCGCAAAGCTTGACGTGCGTGCTGTCGAGATCTCGTCGGATCCGAATGCCGCAGGTTTTTACAAGCGCATGGGTGCGACGCAGATTGGTGAAGTGGACGCGCCGATTGACGGCCAGGATCGCAAGCTGCCACGTCTCAAGATCGAACCTTGAAGTATTCAACTGTAGGGGCGGCCCTC
>DASUYO010000512.1:0-14127 GCA_036377375.1 Pyrinomonadaceae bacterium | reverse complement strand
TGTTTCTGGAGCGCGCACAGAACGCATTCCCGCTGGCAGGCAATGTGCTCGATGCCAACTTCGTCGATGATGGACTGCGCGGCGGCGGCAGCACTTCCAACATCACCGGTCATGTGCAGAATGCCACCGGCGTTGGTCTGTACAATGTCGCTATCGCCTTGAGTGGGACCGCCTCACGCACTGTCTACACTGACAACGCCGGTCTGTATCTGCTGCCGAATCTGCCGGCTGGTACTTATCAAGTAACACCGAGCAAAGCGGGCGTGGTCTTCACCCCCGCCAACAGACCGTTTACCTTCAGCAGCGGCCAAACCATCACTGATGCCGACTTTGCCACGCAGGACAGCTTCAACATCTCTGGCCAGAGCAGAGACCAGAATGGCGCTGCGCTCAGCGATGTGACCATTAGCCTCAACAATGGGCAGACGGTGCAAACAGATAGCAATGGCTATTACTCATTTGACGCGGCTGCCGGAGGCAGTTACACGTTAACCGCTGCCAAGGCGAACCTGAGTTTCACACCCGCAAATCAAAGCATTGCCGCACTCACTGCCAATCAAAAGAACGTTGACTTCACCGTCTATCTCACCACCACGCAAACACCCGTGGGCCAGAACGTGGCGGTGCAACTTAATGGTGTGAACGTCAATTTCGCTAACGTCACGGGCGCAGGTACTACCACCATCATGCCCATCAATCCCGCAGCGGCCGGCCAGTTACCAAACGGATACCTGCTTTTCGGCGACAGCGTTGCTTTTGACATCTCCACTACTGCCACCGCGCAACCACCAATTTCGGTTTGCTTCAATGTTCCATTTGTCAGTGACGCGACGTTCTTCGCACAATTGCGCATCCTGCACAACGAGAATGGAGCTTTGATCGATCGCACTGCGAGTCATGACTTTGCCAACAAGGTCGTCTGCGCGAATGTAAACTCGTTGAGTGCCTTCGTGCTGGCGAGCTCAAGCTTGCCGTTACTCCAGTTGTTATTGGAAGAATCAGGTTCAACGCCGACTGATATAGCTGCGTTGGATGCTATTCTCCTTCTGCGAGATCCATTCTCGGTTTTGAATACAAACAATCTTCTCGTTCCGGGAACAGATCGAAACACACGAGTGCTCGTCCTGGTGAAGAACTTGCAGCTTCAGTCAGGCGAGAGTCCTGCGGTTGTTACAGTGAATCTGGTTGATAGTAGTGGCCGTAATTATGACGTGATCGCAGAAAGCGTTCAGGTCCTGCCAGCCTTCGAATTCATGCAGATTAACTTTAGACTACCGGATGGATTGGCTCCGGGCGCGTGCACTGTGCAAATCAAAGCGCACGATCAGGTGAGCAATGTCGGCGTCATTCGAATCAGACTCTAACGTGATGGCGCGCGAATGTGAACAATGTTTAGTTTCGTCTAGTAAATTTCAGCGGCACTGTGATCAGTAAAGGGTTACCCGGCCTGGCGGCGACTTGAAAAACCGTTTGCGGCGCTGGATCTTCCTGCGACAGTATTACTGAATTCTGTTGTGCCGCAGATTGCTCGACTGGAGTCATTGCCTGCCCAACACCACCATCCATCTCAAATTTCACTGCCGACGTCTCCCATTCTTTTAGCCAGTCTTCCACTTGACCGCGCTGGAGTCGCGTCGATTTTAGGCCGAGTCTGTCCGCGCTAATTAACGGCTTCGGCGCAACGATAACAGTGAGCACTTCAGCCACGTGTTCTTTTGAGCTCTCACTTGGCTTGATTTTGAACCGGCCTGTCGCAGAGGGAAGATAAATTAGCCGGCCCGCTTGTACGTAATTCGCAGACGCACTCTTCTGCGTTGGAAAAACCAAAACAGGATCGCCCAGCGTCCCATCAGCGTATTGCTCGCGATCAACCACATAGAGGTAGCCGTCGCGCGATAACGACTCGATGCTAAGACGTATTCTCTGCCCGGGAGCGAGCGATGTTCCTTCTTCGACTCGCTCCAGGGTCCACTCACTGGGCTTGTCTTCGTCTTCCACCACCAACTCTTTCGTTTTGTCACTTGCCTGTGCGGGCCGGAAGCGCCAGATTGTTAGCCCGATTTGGGCCGAAGAACTATCCTTCGCGGAAAGCTCTATTCCCTTCGCTGTTGTTTTGGAGACGCGATGATATTTGGCGGTGCTTCCGGATTTCCGCCGCGGACGAGCGTTAACGAATACCTCCGCTTTGATATCTTTGGACTCGTCATCATTCTGAGCATTGACTGTACAGAACGACGCGAGACCAATAACCATCAGCACCTGCATCAAAATTTTCGCAGTGTTCCTGAGTGTCATTAGCTTCACCTCATTTAGCTGCATGAGATAGTTTAAGGAGACCTATCACGAGTTCTCCGTGTCCTTTTATCGACGTAAGCTGCTTTGATTGGTCGATTTCGACTTTGAGTTTGGACGGATCATATTGCCGCAAGTAGTTTTGAATTCTTGCTACCTGTTCTGCATCGGTGATGGTGCCACCGTTTTCTGCCGCGCTTCCGAAGACTGCATTGACGTCAGGCAATGACTTCGTTGACCAGATAATCCAGATCTCTTCCTCAGCAGTTTCATCCATGAATTGTAACCAGCCGGTTTGCACAGTCTGATTGGCAGCAAGGTTCGGATTAATTTTTCCTGCGGCAGGTATTGGATAGAGTATGTTGAAGCTGCCGGCACCGTTCTTACCTTGTCCGGCATTTAGCAGATAAAGAGCGCCTGCCTCGGCCGGTTGCACGTTAAACTGAAAGGCCCAATCCTTTTTGTATGGGACAGCTCCGGCTGATTGGACTGGAGCACCAATCGGAGTTTTGTTTTCTCTTCTTTGCATCACGAGCCAGTAAACCAATTCCCGTGGCAAACTAACTTCCGCAGCAACTGTCCCGGGACGTTCCGTCGTTGCAACTGTCTGCCAGTACCAAAGTCCAGCCATCAGACCAACAGCGCTCAGGAGAGCCACGATCCACGCCGCCGCCTTTTTATAAGAACGTTGCTTTGGTAACTTGCGCAACTTTGTAGGCAGCTCCGCATTGCCGAAATCACTCCCATGAAGATTAAACAAGTGAACGCGCACGCCATGCTTGACCTCAGCCTCGCCAAGATCATCGAGGTACTCCGACCACCGTGCGAGTTGGGCCAGATCGTCAGCGACACGTTTAGACAACAGGATGTGTCCGTTATCACCGCAATCCATTACTCGCTGAGCGATGTTGATCCCCCCGCCGGCGACGTTCAGGTTGGTGTTAATGTCTGCGATACGATGGACCAAACCGCTGTGAATTCCCATTCGCAGCGCAATCTCAGTCTCCTTCAGGGCACGGCTAATTTCTACGGCGGCCCTGACTGGAGCTTCAGGATCCGTGAAAAACACCAAAGCGAGACCGTCACCAGTCGGCAAGCGAATTAGATCGCCAGGCCTGCGAACCCGGCTGCATTCACTCGTAGCAAGCACAATTTCCTGAAGTTTTTTCAGTTGCCGCGTCTGTTCGTCGATCAAGAGTTTTGCGTAGCCGACGATGTCCATAAACAGCACATGGGCTGTTGTCAGATCCTGGTTGCCCGAGACTTCGGGAGTTGGCTCGTTCAACTCTGCGCGATCCTGAGTGAGCAAGACAGCCCCCAGCTTATCGCCAAACTCGCGAGCATTTTGGTATCGATGCTGTGGCTCAAACGAAAGTGCTTTCACGACAACATCATCTACCGCTTCCGGCAAAGCCGGCCTGAGGGCTGTCGGTTTCACTCGGATGCCTGCTCGTTGCAATTGCAAAAGATGCAAAGCCGAGTCGGGATTTGCCGGTCTCCGGCCGGTCAGCATCTCGTAAGCAATTACGCCGAGAGCATAGATGTCGGATTGCGGACCAAGCGGCCGGCCATCCAACTGTTCCGGTGACATGTATATGATCGTGCCGAGCGTCATACCTTTTACGGTGTTGACGTTAACGATGGAATTCTTCACTTTTGCAACGCCAAAATCGATTACTCTTGCGTGTTCCTCTTCATTGGTGACCTTCACCATTATGTTCTCTGGTTTAAGATCACGGTGCAGGATTCCAGCTTCGTGAGCGGCGGTGAGGGCGTTTCCAACCTGGCGAACAATTCCGGCGACTTGTGCCACCGGCATACCTTCTGCCCGCAACAGCGAACGTAAGCTATGGCCATCGATGTATTGCATTACGATGTAAGGTCTGCCATCCGGTGTTTCCCCGCAATCGAATAGTCCAACTATACCTGGATGATCGAGCCGGCTAAGAGCCTCAACTTCCTGTTCAAATTTGTGTTTGCTCCACTCGTTGCCGACCTCTTCCGGACGCATTATTTTGACCACCACCTTGCGCGAAGCAGTCTTGTTGTCGGAAGCGACATACACAACTCCAAAGCCGCCCTGGCCCAACCGCCGTTCAATCAGGTAACGGTTATCGAGTGTGGTGCCAATCAATTCGTCACGCTTCAGGGTAGAAGCTTCCGGCCGCTGCGTTTCGTTGCCGCCCAGGTTGTCGTCGTAGCTCTCCATAACACTCAATGAAGATTCTAATGGGCCACCAGGAATTGTCGAGCGCCTGTTTCGCGAGTATAGAAGACTCTTGGCCGCTGCACTTTCTGCTCGTCAGGTTCATCTTCGATCAATTCTTTGCGTTGCTGATTTCGCGTTCGTCTTATTTCCGGCACTCGTTCATTGGCATAGTCAAACCATTCCTTGAGGAATATGCTCCCGTCATGATTTTCGTCCGCGGCGCGTTTCTTAATTCCCTCCTCGAGCAGTGCGTATGCCAAATAACTGTGCTTTAACGCATCGGCTTCAAACGCGACTTCGACACTTTGCGAAGCGGTCAGTACGTAAATGCCTTTTTCGTAAGCCAGTTGGGCCAGGCCTTTTGTATTCATTGGGCCACGTCGCTTTTCATTTGATTCGAGTGCTGCCCCTGAATTGCAAGCGTCAATGATAACCAGGAGCTGGTCCACATCCATCGGCTGAAGTGCGTCGACGAGTTCTTCGTCCGAAATGCTATGACTGAGGATCGTCAACAGACCCGCCCCATCGAGCGCGTCCCGCCGCCCGGTGTATCCCATGTCGTGCGGAATTAAATAGAACCGGTCCTTCAGAGCCGTACCGTGCCCAGAGAAATAAAGCACAACAGCGTCTTCGGGTTGAGCAGGAGCAATACTCGCAAGAACTTTCGGAGCGTCAGCGGGCAGCGGTGCGCTGTTACCAGCTAAACGCCCAAGCGCCAAGAGAATGTTTCGCTTAGTCGCTTCAGCGTTAGTCAATGGAATCGTGACGATTGGACTGTACCGGCCAAGTTGCTCTTGTTGCGTTCTTAACTGCGCGCTCATCTCATCTGCATCGGCGACGGGATATTTCAGATCGTAGTTAGAATTCGCATACCGTTCGACACCAAGGACCAGCAGATTGATTGCACCCTTGCGACTCAGACCATTCGCTCCATTCACGACGACAGTGGCGTCGGAACTTTTGATGTTGTCACGGTTAAACGCGTAAGCCGAGATTCGGTTCTCACCGGCGACAACTTGAATTGTCGTTCGCAATGTCCGCGCGCCTTCGTTCTGGAGAAGATCGCCGCTCCATCTTCTGATCAGCAACCCATTTCGGAACAGTCGTAGATCTCTTGCCCCGCTTTCCGTCTGATGGTCCTTGTCTGGTGGAGCTCCATGTACTTCAATTTCGATATCCACGTTTCGCGTGGTTGCAGTGTTGCCTTGAAGGTGGACATTTAAATTGATCTGAGGTTGCCTGCGATCCTTCTGGACAATATCCTGAGTTGCTTTCGGATCTTTATCAGCAAAGATATCGGCAAGAACACCCGGATAATAAAACTCATTAAAGTAGGCTTCGACTGGAACTACATTGAAGGTTAATCCGCCAAATCGCCAAAGCATAAGACTCCATGATTCGGGTGAACCGTCAAACAAACCATCAGGTGTGGTAACAAGCCAATCATCAGTACCGGGCATAGAAACGATTGTGCCTCTCAAGGCGCCCGTAGAGGTATTCCACAGAAGAATGCTGCCTTCGTCACTGCCGGCCATCAGCCACTTGCCTTCCGGATCGAACGTGACGCCAGTCACTGTTTCAGAGCTTCCCGCCAATTGTCGAGGTTTGCTATCGGACTTGAGATCCCACAGCATCACATTGTGATCGCTACTGCCTGAGGCGAGCAACTTATTGTCGGGACTAAATGCGACAGTCCACACTTCTGCGGTATGTCCGGTTAGGGTTTTGATGGGCGCGGGATTCGGCAGTTGCCACAATCGTATGGTGTTATCAGCATTGGCCGCTGCCAAAATGCTACTGTCGGCACTTACGGCAAGAGCGTTAACCTCAGCGCCGATATTATCCAACGAGGCAATCGTTTCACCCGTTTTCACGTCCCATAAACGAATGGTCGTATCTCTCCCCCCGGAAACCAGTTTGCCACCCGCGAGAAATACCAGACTGGTGATTTCGTCAGTGTGGCCAGTCAGCACCCGAGATTGTTTCGTATCGAGATCCCAAATCTGAACACGTTGGTCCATACCCGCTGCTGCAAGGAATTTGCTATCAGGGCTGAAAGCAACCCGATTGATACTTTGTGCTTGCGACGGAAGATTAAAGGCGAGCTGATTTGAAGAAACATCCCAAATCTTTATTTCACCGCTTGTGCCTCCCGACGCGAGTAAACGACTATCTGGGCTGAACGCGATTGTCGTGGCGTAACCGGCATGGCCTATAAGCCGAGGTAACTCCGTGCCGGTCGCTACTTGCCACAACCTGATTGCAGAATCACCAGCCGCCGATGCGAACCAGCGACCGTCGCGGCTAAACGCCACCGCATTGATGGCAGTCGATTGAGTTTGCAGCACGCGCTCAACTTTGCCGTTGGCAGCGTCTCGAAGATGCAGGTCTCGTCCGCCATCGGTCGACGCCAAATTTTCGGCATTCGAGCTGAAACAAGCAAACGTCACTCTTGCGGTATCCTGTTCACCGCCGATGAAAGATTTTTTCTTTCCGTCAGTGTAGTTCCAGGAGTCGATGCCTCCATCTGCATGAGCCACGATAAGTGAGCCATCGCGTGCAAACGCGAGCGCCGCTACGCCTGACGTATTATTCTTCAACGCAAACTGTTCGCGATCCCAGGCATTGTGCCAGATTAAAACGGAGCCATCAGTGCTTGCTGACGCAAACCATGCGTTGTCATCACTGAAAACCAGAGCACTGACTTTCGTGTTATGCCGGCGAAGTGTTTGAGCCTCGCGCCATTTTTTTGTATCCCATAATCTGATCACGTTGCCTTCCGCTGCGGCTAATAGCTCGTCATTGCCGCTAAAGGCTAAAACGGATACAGGAGCTGAACGTCGATTCAGTGTTTGAATTTCTTTTCGGCTCGTGAGGTCCCAGACTTTGATCGTCTTATCAGCGCTGCCAGACACCAACCAACGACCCCCTCGACTAAAAGCCAGTGCCTCGACCTCACCTTCATGACCCGAAAGCGTAAAGAGGTCGCGACCCTCAGCCACATTCCAAACTTTTATCGTGTGATCATTGCTGCCTGACGCTAACAATTGGCCGTCCGAACTTATGGCAAGGGAGCGAACATATCCCTTGTGACCAGTGAGCGCACGCAACTGTCTGCCCGACGTGGTCTGCCAGATGAGAATGGTATTGTCGGCTGCTCCGGAAGCCACCCAACTACCATCCGGAGCAAATGCCGCACAATTAATTCCCAGTGTGTGACCCCTTTGCAGAACCAATTGGGGCCGAATGCTGGGCTGCTGTAAAGATGAGGCGAGAGAGTTTGAGCGGAATCCCAGTAATGTAACGCAGAGAACGATCAGGCAAAATGAGCCTACGCCTGTTGCGACGCACAAGGGAGAGATCTGCGCATTATGGAATTGCATCAGTTAAACTTGCAAAGCTCGATTTCTTACTTCTACTGTTGGTGTTCGTTATTGACCCTTATGTAATCACAGAAGTGCGAATCAGTGGATTATTCGACAGTCGGAAAGCACCTGCGACATACACTTGGCGAAACACACATTGCATACCCCTGAAATGAAAGGAACGAACTGATGCTCGCGCGCCTCGGATTAGCAACAGTGCGACGTGTTAGAGGACGGTTCTGGAGCCTGTTACGACGAAACGAAGCGGTCGAAGTATATGATCTTCTTCAGTGCCTTACAATCAAAGCACACTGATTCTCGCGCAAACCCTTGCGAAAGATGAGGCAGCACGTTGTGATAACCAGCCGGGACGTGAGCTTGCTCTGACGGGCGTAAATCCTCTTGTGTTCCGCGCCTGTCTGGAAGAATGCACAGACGTCACACGCCGATGCGGGCGGTGTCGTTCGTCTCTGCGCCTTGATCACTCTTATCCGACTCGACAAACGATTTCGACTTTTTTCTCTTCACCGCTTGTATACGTTCGCGAAGGTTTCGGGCCATCACTTGCGCGTTAGGGTCACGCAATATCGTTGAGTGACCACCGGGAACGTATTCAACATCTACGCCACCACGAACACGTTTACGCCATCCGAGGGCTTCATCACGAATGCGATAGTACGGTTGTCTTTGAATGCGGTATACCGTAAGCCGGCCCGAGTAAAGCTTTGGATCGAATTTTATATTTGGCTTGTAGCCTGTTTTCCAAGGGTTGTGCGGAACGAGAGGTTGCGAATCAGGCACAGCCCGCGCAACGATGTTTTGGAGAAAGCCACGAAACTTTTTAATAACAGCATTGAGCTGCTCTCGCCGGCTTTGTCGAAGCAGGAACTTCATGCGGCGCACGTAATAGTCGACTTTCCACAGACGATTTAATGTAAGTATGTCCCACGTATCGAATATGGCGAGCAAGGCAATCTCTTGACCTTCTGCTTCGAGTTGGGCAGCCATATCGAAAGCAATGAGAGCGCCTGTGCACATGCCTCCAAGCATGTATGGTCCTTCAGGCTGCAACTGTCGAACGGCTTTAAGATAATCCGCTGCCCATGCCTCAATTTCCTCCGGAGTGTATTCACCCTCTATTTCTCTTCGAAATTCACCCTGCAACGCATATACAGGCTGGTCCTGGCCCAGATGATTAGCCAACGTCACATAACCCAGCGCATTTACGTCAGGGCCGGATACGCAGAAGAATGGCGGTTGCGCTGATCCAGGCTTGATCTGCAATAACGTCAGATGAGCATACGAATTGTCACCTGAAATCAGTTTCGCCAGAGCTTCGACTGTTGCTCCCTGATAAAGAAACGAGAGTGGAATCTTCTTATTGTAGACCTTTTCGATCTCAGAGATCAGACGCACTGCCAGCATTGAGTGACCACCGAGCTCAAAAAAGTTGTCGTGAATGCCGACCTTTTCAAGCCCGAGTAATTTCCTCCAAATGCTCGCAATTGTTTCTTCTTCCGGCGTGCGCGGATAGGTGAAGACCTCTTCAAATTTAAGATCTTCGATCTTCGGCAACGCCTGCCGGTCAATCTTGCCATTTGCCGTCAAGGGCAGACTGTCGAGGATCCCGATAAAAGACGGAACCAGGTATTCAGGAAGCTTCTCGTTCAAGAAACTTCTGAGTTGTTCGCGCCGCAGTGTTCTGCCGGCAACTGGAACTGCGAAAGCAATCAACCGCTTCTCGCCTGTCTGCGATAGTTCGGTTGTCGCCACACATTCTTTGACGTCAACATGCTGCGACAATGCAAACTCGACGTCTCCCAGCTCGACTCGATAGCCGCGAACTTTTACTTGATGATCGAGACGACCGAGAAACTCTAACGAACCATCGATGCGATACCGGACTTGGTCTCCTGTCCGGTAGAGTCGTTCACCAGGCTCAGTGGCAAATGGGTTCGGCTGAAACTTCTCTGCGGTTGCGGATGGATCGTGTAAGTATCCGCGAGCAAGTCCATCTCCGCCGATGAACAGTTCTCCGGGTACACCGATTGGAACAGGTTGCAAATCCTCGCTCAAGACGTAGACCTGCGTGTTTGAAACGGGGTGGCCGATTGGTACCGATTGACTGATGGTGTCGACCTTCAGTCTTTGGCAACAAGTGAAGGTCGTGTTTTCTGTTGGACCATAGCCGTTGATCAATTGACAATTCGGCAAGGCTTCGATCGCTTTCTGTACGTGCGGAGTGGACAATACATCTCCGCCGGCAAGAAGTTGCCGCACACCTCTCAAACTGCGCAATCCAGTGTCCGCCATCTGATGGAACAACCCCGCAGTCAACCACAGTGTTGTGACTCCATAATGCTCGATCGTGTGGCCAAGATTTTCCAGGGATTCGATTCCAGGAGCCGTAACGACTAACTTTGCGCCATTCAGCAGAGGTCCCCAAATTTCGAAAGTGGCAGCATCAAACGTAATCGGTGCGAATTGCAGGAAGACTTCACCTGCGTCAAACCTGGCGTAGTTGGTATCTTTCACCAATCTGGCTACGTTTCGATGGGTGACACTCACGCCTTTTGGTTCGCCTGTCGAACCCGACGTAAACATGATGTAAGCCAGATTTTGAGCATCACTCAGACGAGGCAAGTTCTGATCGTCTTCGGAGCGTATTTCGCGGTTGTCACTATCCAGAGCAATCAATTTGGCCTGGGCCGCGGGCAGGCTGTCTAGTAAATGCTTTTGGGTTAATATCAATTTGACGTCCGCCTGTTTGATCATGAACAAGAGCCGCTCATGTGGATACGAAGGATCGAGCGGTATGTAGGCGCCTCCGGCCTTTAGAATCGCGAGGAGTCCTACCATCATCTCGACCGAACGCTCCACTGCGAGACCTACGATCACGTCTGGGCCAACGCCTTGTTTGCGCAGGTAGTTTGCGAGCTTGTTGGCTTTTCTGTTCAGCTCTGCGTATGTCGTCTTGCGATCATTAAATATGACCGCTACGGCATCCGGCCTACGGAGTGCTTGTTCTTCAAACAGATCGTGAATACAACTCTGTCGCGGGAAGCGAGTTTTAGTAGCATTCCAGTCGATCAGAGTTTTTTGTTGCTCATGAGCTGTGATGAACGGCAGATTAGTTATTCGGCCATCCGGATTCAATGTGATACTTGTGAGCAGATTCTCGAAATGCTGTTTCAGGCGTTCGATAGTTGATTGATCGAAAAGATCCGCGCTGTATTCAAACCAACCTGAAAGACCGTCGGCGGTTTCAGACATCAGCAACGTCAAATCGAATTTTGCCGTGCGACTATCCACCGCGACTCTCTTTACTGTAAGACTGGGAAGGTGTGCGGTTGCGCGCGGCGTATTTTGCAGACCAAACATTACCTGGAAGATCGGCGTTTGACTGATGTCGCGTGCAGGGTTCAACTCTTCGACCAGTTTTTCGAAAGGCAAGTCCTGATGGGCGTAAGCATCAAACGCAACTTTCCTGACTCTGCCAAGCAACTGCCGGAATGTGGGATTTCGCGAAAGATCCGTTCGAAGCGCCAGCGAATTGACAAAGAAGCCGATCAAGTTTTCGGTTTCAACTCGATTGCGACCGGCAATCGGTGCGCCCACAACGATGTCGCGTTCACCGGTGTAACGAAAGAGCAAAACCTTGAATGCCGCCAGAAGAGTCATGAAGAGCGTGACCCCTTCGGCTTTACTCAGCTCGTTAAGTTTCCTGGTCAGATTGCTGCTTAATTTAAAGGACAGATGTGCGCCTCGATAGCTGTGAATAACCGGCCGAGGATGGTCAGTTGGCAGATTCAGCTTCGCGGCGCCCTTTAAACGCGAAACCCAGTAATCGACTTGCTCCTGTAGGTAACCGTTTTTCAACCAATCGCGCTGCCATTCTGAATAATGGCGATATTGAATCGGCAGCTCAGATAGTCGCGGTTCACTGTGCGTGGTGAACGCTTCATAGAACCTCGACAACTCCTGAATAAGGATGTTAAGCGACCACGCATCACTCACGATGTGGTGCATCGTTAGCACGAGTAGATGATCGTCAGGAGCAAGCTTTATTAATGAAGCGCGTAACGGATGATCTTGCGTGAGATCAAATGGTCGTTCGGCAATCGTGGACATCAGCCGCTGTGACTCGATGTCGACTTGAACGCCGGGTGATGATGTTAAATCAACAAACTCGAGAGTTGTTGTCCCATTTCCGGAGACGAACTGAAACGGCTCACCATCAACCAAAGCAAACGTTGTACGTAATGTCTCGTGACGCGCGACGATCGCGTTGATACTTTTTTCCAGGGCTTGTACATTTAGATCGCCACTCAAACGAAGTGCGACGGGGACGTTATAAGACGGGTTTTCCGGTTCGAGCTGGGCGAGAAACCATAGACGCTCCTGAGCGAACGACAGAGGAACCTTCTCCGGGTCGCGCTGCTGTGATTGCAGAAGATCAGCAAGGAGCCGTTTCTTCTCCTCCACAGACAGTCCGTTCATCTGTTTGATCTGATCGTTCATCTCTTTCGGTCAGCGTCGTTTAATACCCGATAAAGCAGAGCATCAAGTTCATTCTCCGACAATTTATCTATTTGTTCTGGAAGTACGGTTTGCTGCGTATCGGAAGCGGACTTGATCGGCAGTGCCCAAGGAGTGTGAGACTGCGGCTGTAGTTCGAGAACCTCCTTAGCTAACTGGGCCACTGTAGGCGATTCGAACAAACTATGCAATGGCAAGTTAACTCCCAGTCGCTCACGCACCCTCGACACGACCTGCGTCGCAAGTAGCGAATGCCCGCCGATCTCAAAAAAATTGTCTGTTATACCAACACGTTCAATCCGCAAAACTTCCGCCCAAATATTGGCCAAACTCACTTCGAGAGGCGTCGCGGGAGCCACGAAAGCAGTTCCGGCAGAGCGCTTTTTGGATATTGACGATGCGCGAAGGACTGCCCGATCAACCTTTCCGTTGGCCGTTAATGGCAATTCTTTCCATTCCATAATCATTTGCGGAATCATGTGCTGAGGCAATCGCTCAGCAAGGAAACCTCGCATTATCGGCAACAAATCGCGAGCTTCGGCGTGTACCGGTTCGTTAGCAAATCTGCTCCAGTTCGGTTCGCGTTCGCGCCCGACTGCCTCGGGAATCTCCTCAAGTACAAGACCGTAACGTCTGAAAACAACGTCGATAGTGTCGACTGACCCTGATTCGGACCAGCTGACCTCTACAGTGTACGGGAAGTCTCGTTCGAGAGACCATAGATCTTCAGGCTCGACACCGCCGTTTCCGTCGAGACCGCGCACCAGGTTCTTAAAAGCAGCAACTGTCATAGTCCGTGGCTGACCAGCCAGTGCTTCTACGAGTTCGAGCGACGAGCGTATGCGAGCGTTCGGTACATCTCTTACGACAAGCAATTCAGGTTTAGAAGTACTCAGCAGATGACGAACATCATCCAGAGCTGATAGATCTGTGCCCCAACGAATATTCTGAGCATTCGCTTTAGGCTCGCGACGGTTCCCAAGATGAAGAACGACGTCGTAGCGAAACTTTGTGAGCTCATTTTTCTGTTGCCCACGCTTCAGCTGAATCTCCACTCGTCCGATATTGCGCAAAGCCTGTTGTAATGTACGGAAAAAGGCGGGATCGATTACCAGTTCCTTTTCCATAGCAATCTGCTTCTCGACTGCTTGTTGTAGATCGCCAACTGTCGATTCCGCAGACGCATTACTGAGCTGCACCTCGGTGTGAAGTGTATGCAGTAAAGATAAGCATCTGATATCGCCGAGAAAGATTGCTCCGTCAGGAGCTGTGACATCTATAGCATTGCGAAGAACTCGAACGAGATAGTGGATGCTCGGAAAGTACTGCACGACTGAATTTAGAATGACTACGTCGAATTTCTCTGGTCCAAGACCGGTGAAATCATCGGCTGTTTGATGTGCGAGTTTGACGTGATCAAACTCGCCCGGACCAAACTGTTCTTCGATATAGCGAAGTGCCTGCTGTGAAATGTCGGTGCCGTAGTACAAGGAACATTTCGATGCGACCTGAAACAGAATAAGGCCAGTCCCGCAACCGATTTCCAGAACGTTGCGTGGGTTCAAAGCGAGTATTCGCTCAGTAACGCCATTAACCCATTCGCGCATTTCAGATTCTGGAATCGGCTCGCCGGTGTAGCTGCTATTCCATCCGACTATATTGAACCGCGGGTCATTTGCGACGCCGTTGTGGCGATAGGTTTCTTCCCAAATCGATTGCCAC
>DASUYO010000511.1:0-10196 GCA_036377375.1 Pyrinomonadaceae bacterium | reverse complement strand
AGCGCTTCTGCCGCGCAATGCGCAATGCATTCGCATCGCCACCAGACGCCTGCGTCACACGCCCGGATTCGTCATAAGTCACCGTCACCACAACTCTCTTCGCACCAGGCTTGGCAGTCTCCGCGACGGGAGCCGGCGTCGGATTCTCAGCATTCCTCGCTTCGCGCGCCTTTCGTTCTTTCTCACGCTGGCGTTTCGCTGCCAGTGCGGCCGCGTCTTCCGTAGACGGCTGAGCTTCACTACTCGCCGGTTGCGGCTGTGCAGGAGTCTCCGCCTGACTATTCGCTGCAACGGGCGCGGGGTTCACAGTCTCAGCTGAAGCCGCGACTGCCTTTTTCCTGCTGTACCAACCTGCCGGCACTCCAATCACTGCCACACTCGCGAGCACAGCTACTGCAATCGCGCCGATGAATACCGGCTTACGACGACTCGTTACTTCTTTTCCGAACGACAGAAACGCAGGTGAAAACGACCTCTCGCGATCCGAACTAATTTCCACTTTTTCAACCGGCGCACCCGCGAGCTCATCCGCTTCAGGGACATAGTCAGGCGGAAATGCGACACCCGGCGCGATGTTCTCATCCAGTCTCCTCAACCCTTCCAGAACCACTTGCGTCCACGGTTGATTGATGGTCCGAGTTTTCGCTTCCACATCTGCACTAAACTCAAACTGCGCATTCGGAAGCGTCAAAGCGTAGTAGACCGCGTCGATGCCATGCAGCACGCCGATGCGCGCGTCAACCACCGAACCGGCTTGCAGGAAGAAGTATCCCGCACCCTGCGGATACAAAACTTTTAGACGGCCGCTCTTTCGCTGATTACAGAAAAACTCGATCAGCTCGGAAAGTGAAAGATCACTGAGGTGTCCGGTTAATGCCATGAGAACTAGTCCCTTCTAGGAGAACAATAGGTTGGAAAGAGGAGAGAACTGCGCGCCGGAAGAACCGGCGCGCGCAAAGGCAGGTCTAGGGAGCCAGCGAAAACTTGTAGTTGATAACGCCGGAGACCTTCACCGGTTGTCCAGAAAGCTTAGTGGGGGAAAACCTGGCTTTCAATGCAGCCATCACAGCCGCGTCACGCAGCATCGGTGGACCACTCGTCGCATTCGCCGAAACCACTTTGCCGGCCTCGTCAAGAACCACCTCGACTGTAACCGTGCCTTGAGTTCTCATCCGCTTTGCAGCTTCCGGATACATGGGTTGCGGCAGACTAATCGCGGTGCCATTCAGAACTCCACCAGAGACGGGTTTAAGAATCGGCTTTGGTGCCGGACTTGGCGGCGGTTCCGAGTCGAGATCAATTACGGGGACTTGCTGGTTAGTGTTGACAGTCTGAACACGCACGTCAACTGGAGCAGAAGCGAGTTTAGTTGCTGAAGCCGAAGCTGAAGGTAATTCCGGAGCTGCTGCTTGAGTTTTCTTGTTGTCGCGCCTATTCGGCTTTGACTCGGTTACAGGCTTGCTGACTGGAGCCGGGAAGGCGGCGACAGGAGCCGGAGTTGTGGGCTGCGGCGTGCTTGCTGCACCAGGCGTCACCATTCGCACCATGTTCTCATCGAGGTAGTACATGATCGAGCGATACGTCACTTCACTCGGTTCGAAAGTGACTCCGCGAGAATCGACCACGGCCACCGAAGCCGTCATCTTGTTCCAATTGCCTGCAAAGTCGAACTCATACTTGTAGACTTCCTTGCTCGCCAGTGTCCCATCAGCATTGAGCATGGTCATCTCACTGATATTTCCCTTTTCGTCGTACTTGTAGACTTCCTTGCCTGTAAGCGTCGCGCCGGCCATCGGGAAATACTGGTTCTCGATCTTGTTGCCTTTGATGTCGTAAGCGACGATCTCGACGACCTGAGGTTTGCCCTCGGTCTGTCGGCCATCGGCGGTTAAGACTTTGGCGACTTCAGTTCGCACGCGGCGTACGGGGCCAATCAAGCCATCCCTGGACCGGTCAGTTTCGACCACTGGGGCGGTGCCGGGGGCAGTTCCGGCTTTGGCCGTCAGGTTGGACTGAGCACTTGCCGAGGCGCTCAAGACCATCAGGCCAAGCGTAAGTAAGCATAATCGGTTGGGCATTCTGAACATTTTTGTCTCCATAATTTGCTGAGGCAGGCCAAACTTGGAAGAATTCGTGAGGGCGGGCAGGTCACGCCCAACTCATACTAACGAAGTTAAACGTCGTTTGTCTAGAGAAATTTAGGCCGCAGATCTGCGTTATCTGCGTTTATTTGCGGCTAAAAATCTGGTCGGTGCGGCTGATGGCAAGGAGTTCGTGCGCAGCGCGATAGACGTTCGCGACGGGAATATCGGTTATCAACGGCCCGCCAATGAACCGGTTGTGCTCTCCGACGGGCGTAAAGGTGTTCGGATCCGGCCGGTCCATAATGACGATCACGGGCGTCCCAACAGCCGCCGCAATGTGAGCCGGGCCGGTATCGTTTGACACAAACAGCGTCAATCGCGCCTGAGCCGAAGCCAATTGGGGAATCGTCAGGCGGTCAAGGAAGATTGTTCCGGGTGGAAATACCCTCCGCATCTGCGGCACCATTCCTCTCTCTTCCGGCCCCGCAAAAACGATGACACGCACGCGGTCATTACGAATCAGGTGATCTGCGAGCTCAGCGAATTTTTCGAGCGGCCAGAGACGTGTGGCATTTCCTGCGCCAGGAAAAATTCCGGCGAGCAATTCGCCCGAATGAGCCTTCTCTTTTTTCAGCAGCGCTTCGACTGCAAAGTCGTCGGCGGCGCTGGTGTTCAAAACAGGAGTTCTCGGTGCGTTCTGAATCCCGAGTGGCTTGAGTAGATCCAGGTAGCGATCGACGAGATGTGCAGTTCTTGCTTCTCTTGCAGGCTGCGGTCTGAAGTTGGCGAGGAAGTCGAGCGAACGATTCGAGCGGCGTGAGTAAAGTCGCTGCGGCGCGCCGGAGAGGAAGCCGAGAATGTTCGTCTCGTAGTAGCTGTGCAGGTCGATAACGAAATCGTATTTCGCTTTGCGGACCTGCGCGACGAATTTCGCGATTCGTCCGATCGAGATCAGTGTTGGACCATCGCGCAGTGCCACACGATCGACTTCGAGGATCTCGTTGGCATAACCAGAAAGGCTGAGCAGCTCTTTACCGGGCTTGCCGACAGCGACAGTGATCTTTGCGTAAGGAAAGCGCGCACGTATTGCCCGCAGCGCGGGCAAACTCATCACCACGTCTCCGAGTTGACCAAAATCGATGACGAGTATGTTGCGCGGATCAAACTGCACTTTAGAGGCTCGAATTTAGTTTAGAGTTCAAGCTTTAGCTTGCGGCAACCTAAAGGTTGAACTCTGAACTATTCACAATTCCCTTAGATCTCTTCCAGTCATCTCGGCGGGCTTTTCCATTTCGAGCAGCCCGAGCATCGTCGGTGCCACATCTTCAAGCGCGCCGCCGCTTCGCAGCTTCACCCCGATCGATTCTTCATCAACCAGGTGAAACGGCACCGGATTCGTTGTGTGTGCTGTATGCGGACTGCCGGTTATCGGATCGATCATCTGCTCGGCGTTGCCATGGTCAGCAGTGATCAACGTGACCCCGCGTGCTTCGCGTACTCGCTTCGTGATCCAACCGAGACACGTATCGACGTACTGGCACGCTTCGATCGTCTTATCGAGCTTACCGGTGTGACCGACCATATCGGGATTCGCGAAATTAATAACGAAAACATCCGTGTCGCCTTGGTCCATGCCGCGCAGAATTTTGTCAGTCACCTTAAACGCCGACATCTCAGGCTGTAGATCATAGGTCGCAATCTTCGGCGAAGATACCAGCAGACGCTGCTCGCACGGGTACTCCTTCTCAACGCCGCCGTTGAAGAAGTATGTAACGTGCGCATACTTTTCCGTCTCGGCCAAACGATAGTTGCGCACACAAACGTTGGCCCAAACCTCGGCCAGCACGTTGCGATGATGTCGCGGCGGAAATGCTACCGGCAGGTCGAATGTGTTGTCGTACATCGTGAAGCAGACATAATGAATACGAGGACGATCGGAAACATCAAATTCTTTGAACCCGGGAATCGCCAAAGCTCTCGTTAACTGTCGAGCACGATCGGGGCGGAAGTTGAAGAAGATGACAAAGTCGTCCTCCTTGATCGTAGCGACGGGGCTAACGTCTTTACGCACAATCGCAATCGGCTCGACAAACTCATCGGTGACACCTCGTTCGTACGAAGCATGGATTGCGGCAATCGGATCCGTTGCGTGTTCACCGATTGCTTTGGTCAACAGCTCGAACGCGCGCTGAGTTCGTTCCCAGCGCTTGTCGCGATCCATCGCATAATAACGTCCGATCACACTCGCGATTTCGCCGCAGCCGATCTCAGCCATCTTTCGTTGCAGAGAGCCGACGTATTGCGCACCCGATGATGGCGGAGTGTCGCGGCCGTCGAGAAAGCAATGCACAAAGACCTGGTCCAGCGCGTGATCTTTTGCCATCTTGAGCAGCGCGTACAGGTGAGTCAGCGATGAATGGACCTGACCGTCGGAGATCAGGCCCATCAGATGAAGCGCTTTGTCTCGCGCTTTGGCTCCGTCCATTGCCTCGATCAGCACTTTGTTGCGAAAAAAATCGCCCGTTTCGATCTCGTGATCCACCAGCGATACGTCCATGCGAATCACACGACCGGAGCCGATGTTCAAGTGTCCGACTTCGGAATTTCCCATCACACCGGCGGGCAAGCCGACACGCGAGCCGTGCGCCTCGAGCAATGTGTGCGGATATTTTTCTGCGAGCTCGTCGTAGAAAGGCGTTTCGGCGAGTGCGATCGCGTTGCCTTCGCGCGACGCTGAGTAGCCCCAGCCGTCGATAATGATCAGGGCCAGCGGCCCTCTTTTCTTCGTCATATTTTTTTGCCGCAGATTACGCAGATTGCGCAGATGAATCTGTGAAATCTGTGGATTGCTTTTGCAAGAAGGCTTTGCGGCCGGGAAAGCGGGCGGCGCCGCGCAGGTCCTCTTCGATGCGCAAAAGCTGGTTGTACTTCGCGGTGCGATCGGTGCGCGACAGCGATCCGGTTTTGATTTGCCCGGCGTTAGTTGCGACAGCAAGATCCGCGATGAACGGATCCTCCGTTTCACCGGAACGATGCGAGATGATCGTCGTACGCCGGTTTCTCTGCGCCAGCTCGATGCAATCCAACGTTTCGGTTAGCGTGCCGATCTGATTGACCTTGATGAGAATCGAGTTGGCAACACCGAGCTCGATTCCTTTTTGCAGGTACGTCGTATTAGTGACGAAGAGATCGTCTCCGACAAGCTGCACTCTGTCGCCGAGCTCGTCAGTGAGAAGTTTCCAACCTGTCCAATCATTCTCCGCCATTCCATCTTCGATCGAAATAATCGGATACTGATCGCACCAGCTCTTCCAGTACGCAACCATCTCCTCACTGGTCAGTTTTCTTTTGTCGCTTTTTTTGAAAACGTATCGTTGGTCTTCGTAAAACTCGCTCGCTGCAGGATCGAGTGCGAGCAAACAGTCGGTGCCCGGCGTGTAGCCTGCTTTCACGATCGACTCCAGAATAGTCTCAACAGCTTCTTCATTTGACTTCAGGTTCGGTGCAAACCCACCTTCGTCGCCGACGCTCGTCGCGTAACCCTTATTTTTCAGAACTGATTTCAACTGATGAAAGACTTCGGCGCCCACGCGCAGCGCTTCACTGAACGTTTCAGCACCCGCAGGAACAACCATGAACTCCTGAAAATCGACATTGTTGTCGGCGTGTGCGCCGCCATTGACGATGTTCATCATCGGCACGGGCAACGTGCGTGCATTTGGGCCACCAAGATACCTGTAAAGCGGCAGCTCCAACTGCATCGCTGCTGCGCGCGCTGTTGCCAGTGAGACGGCAAGCAGCGCATTCGCACCGAGTTTCGATTTGTTTGGGGTGCCGTCTAACTCGATGAGGGCTCGATCGACTTCGGCTTGATCGAGTGCATCGAATCCCTGGAGCGCCGCGTCAATTACTTCGTTGACATTCCGAACTGCTTTCAAAACTCCCTTGCCGCCATAACGTTTCTTGTCACCGTCACGAAGCTCAACAGCTTCATTCTCACCAGTTGAAGCGCCTGACGGCACTGACGCACGTCCTGTCGCACCATCGGCAAGAACCACTTCCGCTTCCACGGTTGGATTACCGCGCGAATCCAGTATTTCCCGCGCTTGAACGTGCTCGATCCAGCTCATCCGTCATCTCCCCTTCTCCGTCAGTCTGTTGAATCTCGAGTTTCACGCGCATGACGCGGCGTTTTTCAACGCGTTCAATCTTGAAAGTCAATCCATCATGCTGCACCACTTCTCCGGGTTTGAGAACGTGTCCCGCTTGAGTCATCAGAAAGCCGCCGACCGTCGTGTACGCTTCAGACTCAGGCACCGACAGCTTGAGTCGCCTGTTCAGATCGCGCACTGCGAGTCCGCCGGCGAGCACATAAGTTGACTTGTCAATTTCGGTGATCTGCTCGTTCACTTCTTCGTCGTGCTCGTCTGAGATCTCTCCCACGATCTCTTCGAGAAGGTCTTCGAGCGTGATGATGCCTTCGAGCCCGCCGTGCTCATCGACGACAAACCCAAAGTGCATCTTTGCCTGCTGCATCTGGCGCAGCACGTGTTCCAGCCGCGCGGTATCAACGACGTACAGCGGCGGTTGCAGCACATCTTCGAGCTTGAATCTTTCCGGATGAAGTAGATAAGGCATCACGTCTTTGCTGTGAATAAAGCCAATCACATCGTCGAATGAATCGCGATACACCGGCAGACGTGAATAACGATGCTGGTCAAAAGCTTTCGTGATCTCTTTGAGATTGGAATTACTCGGAATCGCTGCCATCTCTGTGCGCGGCACCATCGCCTCGCGTACTACCGTATCGGAAAACTCAAACACGCGATGAATCAAGCGGCGCTCTTCGGCACGCAAGTGGCCGCTCTCGCGCGACATGTCGATGAGTCGTCTCAGCTCTTCTTCCGTGTAAATTGACGCGTGTTCCGAAGTCGCTTTGATTCCGATAAGTTTGACAGAGCGCGCGCTGGCCCAGTCGAGGGCACGTATCGGCAAACTGAAGATACGATAGAAGAGTTGCAGCGGCAGTGCGACGGTCAGTGCGATTCTTTCGGCGAGTGCGAGACCCATTAATTTCGGCGCCTGCTCGCCAAGGATGATATGCAATGAAGTGATGATCGAGAACGCGATAGCGAAGGCGATGCCATGCCGCAGCGTGTCTGAAAGGCCTGACAATGGTCCTTCCAGCAAGCGAGCGATGGCGGGCTCACCAATCCATCCGAGTGCCAGCGAAGCGAGCGTGATTCCCAACTGGCAGGCTGAAAGATAAGCGTTGAGGTTCTGTAGCAGCTCCATCAATCGCCTGGCCGAGCCGCTGCCCTGGTTGGCCAGAGTCTCAATGCGCGAGGAGCGGACACCAACCAGCGCAAACTCTGCAGCGACGAAAAAGCCGTTGGCTGCCACCAGCAATAGAACAGTTAGCAGTCTTACGGCAATTATGGTGGCTGAACTCATGTGGGGTGAAAATCATAGCACGGAGAGGGTGGAGACACAGATCTCCACGGAAAAGATAGATCAGCGCTGATCCGTCATTTTCGGCGAAAATCCGTGGCTAAATATGCTTAAGGCAGCGAGTTCAGTGTCCTACGCTGGCGGCGCGGGCACGGACAGAATGCCGGTCGTGCTTGGAGTGGGCTCGTGCGAGTGCCTGATCGACGCGGGGCTCGATGCTGCACTCAGGCTGGCGGCACACTGCTGCCAACTCCGACACAACCAGATAGCGTGAACGTTCGAGCATTCGTTGTTCGCGAAAAGAGAGGGGTTTAATATTACTCAAATATGTTAAGTGCTTGAGCACTTCGGCAACCTCAAAGATGTTGCCAGTACGCATTTTTTCTGAGAATTCCTTGAAGCGATCCTTCCAATCGTTAGCGGGGGAAGAAAAATCATCTGCTAGTGCTTTGAAAAGCATTTCACACTCGCCCGATGAGATTGGGGCTCGCAGGCCAACTTCTGAAGCATTGGATACGGGAACTAAGACCACTGAGTTATTAGCAGCAAGACGAAGCGTATAAAAAGGAATGGGTGTTGAGCCTATTTGCTTCTGTTCTATTTGCTCGATGGTCCCGATTCCATGATTCGGGTAAACGACCTTCTGGCCGACTTTGAAGCCCACCATGCACCTCCATCGAATTTGAAAATATCAGACAGCGCCGCACGCGCCGGTCTTGGGGAAATTCCGAGGACGCAGGATTGCGTCGAAGCCCTGTTTGGTAAGTAGATGGAGTCTAGCAAGCTATCTTGCGGCTGGTCAAGGTTCAATAATAATAGGCCGCAGATTTTCGCAGATGAACGCTGATCGGATCAGCGTTCATCTGCGAAAATCTGCGGCCTATTGCTTTAACTGATAGTCATTCACGTTCTGGCAGGGCTTAAGCTCGATCTCGATCTTCTTTGTCTCCGCAGTCTTGCGCAGTTTCGCGCGCGCGGTTGCAGCTTCAGGTTGCCGAAGCTTTGCTGACGTTGCTGTTTGAGCTTCAGCATTGGTTTGCGTGAGAACGAGATACTTGCCTGGCGGCAGATTGTTGAATGCGAACGTTCCGTCTGCCTCGATGTTGGAAACAAAGAAGCGCAACACGTCGTCAACTTTGTCCTGTTCAGACGGCATGAGATAAACAACCATGCCCGCTGGTAATGCAGCACCTTCTGTCACCGGCACTCGCCCGCGAACCGATGCCGCTCCTTCTGCAAGCGTGATCGTTATATTCGTAAGTTGCTCGCCAGCCTTGAGGGTGGTCCAACTTCCGGCGGCGTCGATCTTCTGAGGTTTCGCACCAGCGCTGCTCGTGGTTATAGATTGGAGATACCAGTAATGCGCGTAGAAGCGAGGATTGAAGCGGTATCTTCCGGGCATCATAGTGCGCAACACAAATGCTCCGCCTGTATCAGGTGCTGCGGTGTTTCCCGCGAAACGCGTTGTAAGTGGGTCTGCTTTCTCCAGCTCCTTTTCAGGGCGCTCAATCTGAACGACCATTTCCGCAAGCACTGGCGGGCGCTTACCCTGACACTCAGGAAGCTTCGATAACTCGAGCGCGATCCGGCCGCTTATTGACCCAAGCAGTTTCGGCACTAATTCAAGTCCGGTCACGTCTGCGCCTTTGACTGTAATTTTTCTTATCTCTGCAACAGCGATCGAAGCGAACGTAGCCGTTGGAGACGCGATCGCTTCCGTTGCGAAAAGATCGTAATCACCATCTGGAAGTCCATTGAACGCGAAGCCGCGCGCTCCGGGAAATTGAAACGTATTCCCAAAAGGAATTGAGTCACCGCCAGACGTCAACGTTAACGAGGTATTACTGTTGTTGCCGGAACTTTTGACGGTCCCGCTGATGGTGTGGCCAGGTTCGCCGCGATAGCGAATGTCGACGTTAGTTTCTTCACCACTGCGAACGGTTACCTCGGCAGCGTTATCGCGCGTTGAGGAAGGCGCGAAAGTGGGAATGTCAAAGTCAAAAGCGGTTGGCGAAGTCACGAACCCTGAGCCACCGGCGCTGACAAGGTAAGTTCCTGGAGAAACTCCGTACATCCGATAGATGCCACGATCGTCAGTCGATTGTTCCTGAGATGCGAATATTTCGTTTTTGGGAATCTGCCCGTTTGCGTCGCGAATCATCGTGCAGCGTACACGAACTGCAATCACTGGTTCTCCCGACGAATTCGTCACAGCTCCGGTAATAACACCGCCGCGAACCAACTCGACGCGTACCGAGTCGCCGATGCGGTAATACGTTGTAGTAGTTGAATCGACAGGAACTGCGGGCGTGTACGTGGGCGCGACGCCTGCGACGGTGTAGAGCGCCCGCTCGAGGCCGTTGACACGGAAGTTCCCGTCCAGGTCGCTGGTAGTGTTGCGTATGGTTGCTGATGAGCCGACTGATCTAATGAACAACGAAGCTCCAGCTAACGGCTGGCCACTCTCGTTGACGACTTTGCCGTCGATGCTGCCGTTTGTCACTTCATCGGCAATCTTCGGTGTTGGCGATGGCGACTGCGCACGCACAGTGATGCACGTCACCAAAACAACAACTAGGAAAAGAATTGGTACGCAGCGATCCATCTGTAGGGGCGGCCCTCCGTGGCCGCCCGTTCTATTAACAAGCATTTTCCCCATCA
>DASUYO010000510.1:0-9144 GCA_036377375.1 Pyrinomonadaceae bacterium | reverse complement strand
GACCACGAGGATCGTAGGTTGGCGAGCTGCGGGTTCGGTTAAGTTCGCATTGCCAAGAGCAACAGACATGGGTTTGTGCTTTCGAGATGGCGTTAAACTATCTGAACAGAGAGTTGTTGATGCTTTGTTCGTTGTCCAGGTTCTGACGCCAGTTTGCTCGGTGGTCTCAAATGCGTCTGTGCGCTAACACACAAACACAGTTGGCTCCGGGTCGGCTCCTTAATTTATCTGTGTGATAACGCACATACGATTATCTTGGTGGTTTCTTAAACTTGCTGCTTCCAAAATTCTCTTTTTGGGTATGTGTGGTAGCGCACGGATCTGCCCTTCCTTCAAGTGCTACAGTGAGTCGCTTCCTTTAGAAAATACTTTTCGACATCTCGGATCGGGCCAGCAACCCTCTTCTTGAGCGGCTTGTAATTTCAAAAGAGCTGAAGAAGGTTGTGATCTCCGCGTCCACAACACTCCGTTTTATTCAGCTTGGGATTCTCGGGTGCAATTCCTGAATTGCGACGTGTGCTTAGAAACCGTGGATGAGGCTGTAGAAGTCGAAAGAAGAAAAATGACGATTATAAAAAGCATCGCTTCTGTTTTTATCCTGTTACTGTTTCCCCTCATCATCGGCTTGGGCGTACAGGCGCAGCCTAACCGCACTACCACCCGTCAGGTCGGCAACATGCTTCAACGACTTGAACGAAGCTCGAGCAGGTTCCGCAACAGTCTCAACGTGGCATTGGTCCAGCGAAGCGTCGATCAAACGCAGCCTCAAAATGACATCAGTACCTTCCAGGCTGGCCTTGATCTCGCTATTAAGCAGTTCCGGGATCAGTTCACTCGGAGGCTTGCGGTTGCGTCCGACGTCGAAAGCATTCTGCAAAATGCGTCGCCTATCAACAGGTTCATAACCCAACATACCTTGAACCCTCAGGTCAAGAATGACTGGGCATCGGTACGAACGAATCTGAACACGCTGGCGAGTGCCTATGGCATCGGTTGGCAGTGGAACCAACTAACTCCGATGAAGGTTGACTCAAATCGATCGTTCCGACTGTCGGAAATTGAACTCACTGAGCTGATTCAGCAGATCGAGAATGGCGGCGACACGTTTCGTGTGAGTCTCACAGACGCTTTTTTCCAACGACCTTACGATCGGACCACGAGCGAGAGTAACATGAATGACGCTCTGCGAGGCTTCAAGAAGGCGACCGATCAAGTGCGCATTCGTTTCGATGCCAGACAGTTGGTTTCGAACGACGTCCAGCGTCTGCTTGATCAGGCCCAACCCCTCGAAAATTTCATGCGTGACAATCCACTTACAGACCGCGCCAGGAGCGATTGGTCAACATTGCGCACGAATCTAAACCTCCTCGCGAAAGCGTATAACATCTCGCCGAGTTGGGATAAACAACTCATCTTCACAAACTGATACAAAGGCACTAATCGCTTGACCAAACCACGCAAACTATCGAAGGCTAATGTAAATTGAAGAGGAACAAATCTAATGTCAGAAGAAGTGGTTGTGCTCAAGACTTTCAACAATGAAATTGAGGCTGGGATGGCGCAACAGGTGCTTCAAGAAGCAGGTGTGACGGCGTTCGTCTTCAAAGATGATGCTGGAGGTATGGAGCCTCAGTTGCAGCGAACTAACGGCGTTCGTTTAGTCGTTCACCGCGCGGACGTCCAACATGCACACAAGATGCTCAAAACGTGATCTAAACCCAATCTCCCTCCTCGTTCGTTTTCCGCAAGCCCTCATAATCTCGCCGTTTGAATACTCCCCATATGTCCGAAACAGTTGAGGTTTGACCTTCAATCGCAAGTTCAGCATATGCGGTCTGGCGCACAGACGGTAGGTATCACTTAGCGTAACGTTCTCTTTAGTGTTCGGTTAGAAATGAGGAAAGATCTATGAGCGATATCTTTGCCATGCAACGAGCGAACGGTGACTGGTTTGCGCTTGATCATCATGGACGTCTTCGCGTGCCGCTATTCCACAGCAGTCAGGACGCCATGATTGCCCGTTTGCATAACTTTGGATTGCTAGTTTTCAAGCCGGTGGTCCTCGATGCACGCTTTCTCAAAGAAATCGTACCCTTGCCTGGTGAAGATGAGGTGGACTTCTGCATGGTAGACGATCCGTTTGCCAGTTTGAACCGTGGTAGCACCATGAGACGCACCCAGGTTGCCTTGCTAATGCAACGTCCCGACCGCGAAAAGATTGTGACAAACATAAACACCTTTCACGTATCCGATCTGAACCCGCCGACTCAAGGTGACAGCCAAGCAACTGAGACTTGGGAGGATGAGGGAGGCGCATACGCAAAGTATGCGTGAAGTTGCGCGAAGCAGAGCCAGCTTTGGGTACGGGCAGAATAGATAAAGGAGCACATATGAGCGAGAACGGGAACACGAACATCGTGCAGAATGTCTACGAGAATTTCAGGACAGGAGATATCAAGGCCTTACTTAAGCTGCTTTCTGATGATATCGAGTGGCAATTACCCGAAATAGATAATGTGCCATTTGCGGGGAAACGTCGGGGTCAGGAACAGATGGGGCAATTCTTCACATCTCTGGTAGATACTCAAGAGGTCCAGCATTTTGAGCCAAGAGAGTTTATTGCTCACGGAGACAAAGTCGTCGCTCTTGGTCATTACGCTTGGCATGTTAAATCTACTGGTAGAGAGTTCGGAGGCGACTTTGCCCATGTGTTCACAATGTCGAATGGCAAAGTCATAAGATTTCATGAATACATGGATACTGCCGCAGCCGCTGCGGCTCATCGAAAAGACAAGGATGATGAGACTGACGCGCTCTAATAATTCCGGGCTCGCTCGCTTTCCGTACTGGCTTTTAGCACTTTGTTCTGAGTACATTCCAACTAACGCAACCGCGTCCGCTCCGCGACCCCACGCTCCAACCGCGGATCAGGAAGAGTCGATCAATATGAATCGACAAGTTTGTATTTGTTCGACTTGGAGAGTGATCTCATCACAGCACTCGAGGTGAAGGCCTCCATCGTGATGTAAAGAGCGGGTATTTGCGACACGAGATCTCGCCCGCCAGCAACGCTTCCCATTCGTTCAGATCAAGTCAGTTCAAAATAAAGTTGCGTTCTGATGAAGAAATGCAGCGGTCTGCATCTTCGGGGGCTTCACGATGGGAGAGACTGCTGAAGTACTCGGTTTGTCGGCTAAGTACTGTAGAGCGCGAGTGGAGGTCCGCAAAAGCTTGGCTCAAGAAAGGAATTGCCCGGAACAGGGTACCCAAATTAGTCCCTGCGCGCCTTGAAATGTAATGATATGCGAACAACTCTATGGGCTCGTGCCGTCTTTGAATGACAGAAGCTTTCGCGTTGGTAGGTGGAGTTGGGAGTTACCCGACCCTTGATTTCTGGGAATACCCTCCCCAATTATAAAATTTCAACTTATGACCGAAATCTGTAGGAAAATTTCAAGTTATGACCAAAAAGATTTTCATTTAATGACCGAATCGTCCTCGTAAGTTATTGATTCCAGTAAGATACTAATTTCACTTTATGACCGAACCCACAGTCCCTGTGGGTTCGGTCATAAAGTGAAATTTGTCGGTCATAAAGTGAAATTGTTGTAGGTCATAAAATGGAATTGCGCGGTCGATCTCATTAGAACCAAGCGGACAAACGTAACCATGATTTCGCTCGGCTTTAAGCGCGTTAGCAAAAAACGTCCGATCGATTTGTGGGAAACCGACTTATTGTGGGTTATTATCAGCGTTTTGGAATATGAGTTGAAAGGTGATATCTGGACACGTTGGACGGCTGAACCAAAAGTTAAGACCCGCAAGCAAAGCACTACGAAGCGAACCGTGTTAATACTCCATAGACGGGAGGGTTATTGACTTTTGGAAATCACCAGCGAGTCAGAAGTCTGTGGTACCACTGGTCCTTGAAACACGATATAACCCACAGCAAGCACTGCAAGTAGGAACAGAATGAGGAAAACTCCGTAACACTTTCTGTCGAACGCTTTGTTTTCTGCCGCCAGTTTCGCTCTTAGTTCGCCCCGATTAAACTCACACGAGCAACTCAGACACTTCTGCGAATCGGAGAAGCAGAGATGCAGGCACTCAGGACACTTTACAAGGCTCACTGGCGACTCTTCTTTTCGCGATTATCTTGACCTTTTTAAGTTCCGTTCTTTCAAGGCCAAAAAATCTTGCCATCTCGATTATTTGATTGGGACTTACGAAGTCCGTGGGCTTCGCGCAGAATTTCTCTATACCGGGAGCAAACTGGCGGCACTTCATTGTTTTCGGAAGATTCAGGCCAAGACGGCATGCGCCGTCTTGGGAGCGAAGCAGGCAGAAGTCGCAAATGATCATTTACTTCCCTTCTGCTACTGGTTTGTTCCCGACAACGATTGAGCATGAATCATTCGCCGCATACGATCCGCAAATAAAACATCCATTTTCTCTGATTCTATAATCGCAGTTACCTCACCTTCACCAAATGTGGGGTGCATCAACGTCTGTCCTTTGCGATACGCTCGCGTCCGATCATATGGCGCGCCGAGTTTATTGGACGCTCGACGCGTTGTGCCGGCGCGATACATGACGCGTGATGCACACATCGGACAACCCACACGCGTGATCTTGCCTGCCTTGCTCACAGAAATCACGAGGTGACCGCGCACCTCGTTACAGGAGATACACATTTGGTCTACACGATCTCCAATTTTGAAAACTGGCTTCTCTTCCATGATTTCTCCCTGTACATTAAAGTCATAGCGTACCTAACCCTGGCCAACTCAACTTCCATCACATAAAAGTGGATTGTGATTCGACAACGCTTAAAACGTGGCCCGTAAAACTTGCGAGCGCGTCTGGTTCGTTGTCGTAGACATCGAACACAGTCAAAAGTTTCGTGATAGTCATTATGTCCTTAAGGCGTTCCGTAAGATGGACCAGCTTAATCTGTCCACCCTTGTTGCTCACAGTTACGTAACTTGAAATAAGCTCACCGAGCCCAGTCGAATCAATGTGCGTAACGCCCGCGAGGTTCAAAAGGATCTTGGTCTTTCCTTCTTCGACCAGACATCGGAGATGTAGCTGTTCTTGACTTAAAGGGCCGCATCAGAATTAGCGGCGGCACTCTCGCTCTGCACAGATCGATTCCGCTCGCGGCGTTCATGAATATAAAGATTAACCACTTGAGTCTCCTTACGCGTGCCTTCGAAAAAACATTGTTCTCAGGCATCTTTTCATACGCTCGATTGATAGCTGTTGAATCAGATGATCTGGGTCGTTCCAGAGGAGCTGAGAAGAGAGTAAGCAACACTCGGTTCCTACTGACCTTATGCCAGCTAAGTGTATATGTCAAATGTGAGATATATTCCGCATGTACAATACTCTCGGTATCACACTTTCAATCGTGTCTCGCCTGCGACCATTTTTTGAACATCAACTGGTGAGACCGACGGGCGAATGCGCGGTGAGATGAGTGTGTTCGATCGCTTTTTTCGACGGCACCGTTCATTGGTGTTCTGTCATCGGCCTGACCTTCGGAGAGCCAAGGATTTGCAAGCGCCCAGCGTGTCGGATCAAATGGCTCGTGCGTCTCAGAGTTAGTAGATGCCTTCTCAATCATAGTAACAATGGTACAGTCGGGGACAGATCACGTGTGATTGCCGACAATTAAGACGAATTCTGCGTGGTCCACCAGGTCGCCACGTTTCAGACTCCGTAACGGATCTTTTACCAGCAAAAGGTCCACATTATTTTGACCGCCTTTAGGTACAAGTTCCCGGAGCAAGCGAGTATCGAGGGCTACAGGTTTGAAAAGCAGCATATCGCCGTTACGTGAACGGGCGGTCATCGCGTCACGGCTGCTATGAAATAGGGGCACGCGAAAGCGTCCCTTATGGTCAAGCGCAAACACATCGCCGTTCGCCCGTTGCATGGCATTGATATCGCTCATGGAAAAATTCTTACAGTGTCAGGAGGCATCCGTGCGCCAACGCACATATATAAAGCTGAAAGAGATAAAACGACGGGGACGGTTGAATGGACAATGAGGTAGGTATCAAACCGATGATTCTGGTAGTCGAGGATGTCCATGAGACGCGCGACGGCATGGAAAAGCTGCTGAAGGTCGACGGATATCGCCTGATGTTAGCGCGAGATGAATTAGACGGAAGAATTGTCCACAACATGAGTCGTATCTCCTCATTTCAAAATGTTTAGGCTCCTTTGTCAGACAGGATTATGCGAACCGAGCCGTCTGTGTGCTAGACCACATACGTGCTATCCTTCGGCAATGTAGTCAGTGTTGCTTGTTCGCGTTTAGGGTTACGCATCGAGATTATTCATGCCTGTTTTTGTAGAAGCGCCCAGCGACAGCGCCCTGATCTGATCCTAGTGAGTCTCGACGGGGTTGCCGAGTGAGGTTCTCATGTCCGGCTGTCGTATCCGCGAAAGTGCGGCGGCGGGAGAGGATATACCGATTGTCATCTTCTGCTTTGATGAGATCCCCGAAGCGGCTGAGGTCGCTATTGGCAAGAATGTACATATTGCCCAGCCTGACAACTTCAATTAGTTGCGAGATCTTCTCTCACGTCTTCTGCGACCGCTGATAGCAACATGAAGAAAACTTTTAACTTTAAATTTATAGATGGTCCATCCACAGTCTTGGTGGAATTAACAAATTCGTCTGAGATGACGCTTAAATCCATCGAGATTCTGACTATTTTTCTAAAAGATAAAGAAACTGCCGGCGGTGGCCCTTCACAAGCTCATATTCGATTCGACGGTGTAAAGTCTATGCAACCAGGAGAGAAGACGGTTCTATCGCACCGAACCTGGATCAATGGAAAACCAGCTGACGCTGATCACGATCAGATGGAACGACTCAAGCTCATAGCGGGCCAAGCTAACCCTTATGCATTGGAGATTTCGTGGGAGGAGCCGGACGGTAAGATGCGTTTTCAACAGATTCCCGTCGGCAAGTGACAAAAGAAACCAGTGTTGTTGCTATTGTGGTTGGTTGGATTTTATGGAGGCTTTGTTACTAACAGCCTGATTCACCTGTTGCTTGTTGCAGCAGTCATCGTTCTTGCACTGAACCTTGTCCGGTACCGTAATCCGGCATAGGCCAGGAGAACAAACAATGGGAATGGCAAAGCAAATAACTTTCGGCGGACACTCGCGTGCAGCGATTCTGCGCGGTGTGAATAAACTCGCCGACACAGTAAAAATCACTCTCGGTCCAAAAGGACGCAATGTCGTACTCGACAAGAAATATGGCAGCCCGACGATCACCAAAGATGGTGTGACCGTTGCCAAAGAGATTGACCTTAAAGATGCGATGGAGAATATGGGCGCGCAGATGGTACGAGAGGTGGCTGCAAAAACGAGCGACGTGGCCGGCGATGGCACGACCACCGCGACCGTGCTGGCGCAGGCCATCTTTCGCGAGGGGGTAAAGGCGTCGGCGGCAGGTGCCAACCCGATGGCTTTGAAGCGCGGTATCGATAAAGCAGTCGAACTCGCAATCCAAGAGATTAACAAAGCAGCGAAGCCGGTCACAGAAGACATGATCGCCCCGGTGGGCTCGATTTCCGCAAATGGGGATCACACCATCGGAAACTTGATCGCCGAAGCGATGCAGAAGGTTGGCAAAGATGGTGTCATCACCGTCGAAGACTCAAAGACGATTGAGACCGCTTTGGAAGTGGTGGAAGGGATGCAATTTGATCGCGGCTACCTTTCGCCTTACTTCGTCACCAACGCGGAAACAATGGGTGCCGAACTCGAGAATCCAGTCATTCTTCTAAGCGAGAAGAAGATTTCTTCAATGAGAGATTTACTGCCTATTCTCGAGGAAATCGCCAAGCTGGGCAGATCGATCTTGATCATCGCTGAAGATGTAGCTGGCGAAGCATTGGCAACGCTTGTGGTAAATAGATTGCGAGGTACGCTGAACGTCGCCGCGGTAAAGGCGCCGGGATTTGGCGAGCGTCGCAAGGACCTGCTCGAAGACATCGCAGTACTTACTGGCGCGAAGGTTATTAATGATGAGCTTGGGATTAAGTTGGAGAGCGTCATGCTCGAAGAGCTGGGCTCGGCCAGGAAGGTGACGATTGACAGGGAATCCACGACCATCATTGGCGGCGGCGGCGAGCCTACGTCAGAATATGACCGCGAGAAGTTGCAGGAACGCGTAGCGAAACTACTGAGTGGCGTCGCGATCATTCGCGTTGGAGCGTCCACTGAAATTGAACTCAAAGAAAAGAAAGCTCGCGTTGAGGATGCGATACACGCGACCCGTGCGGCCGTTGACGAAGGTATCGTGCCGGGTGGCGGAGTGGTTCTGATACGAGCCGCAAAGGCTCTCAACAAATTCAAATTCTTCGAGAACCACGATGATGAAGCGAACGGAGATGAAGAGGAGCAGATCGGCGTAAATATCGTCAAGCGTGCGCTTGAAGAGCCGCTACGACAGATTGTCGCCAACGCCGGCAAAGAGGGCGCAGTTATCGTTGAGCGAATTCGGTCCGAAAAGAACCCGAATATGGGTTACAACGTCCTGACGGAGAAGTTTGAAGATCTCGTTGCTGCAGGGGTTGTCGATCCGGCCAAGGTAATTCGCAGTGCGTTGCAAAACGCATCATCTATCGCCGGGCTACTGCTCACTACAGAAGTGCTAATTTCAGAACTCCCTGCACCTCTACAAAAACTTAAGAAACAAGATCAATAATGGCACCGGCGGTCGCAAACCAAAACGAATACGTGGAACCAGCCTAACCCCGGCGACGACAGTTTGAGCACTTGATCTTCCACAGCGACAACACAGTGCCACAGTTGGAGCAACTCCAGATGATCTTAGGCATCGATACTCCGCAGTTGCTTAACACGTTAAGACTTTACTCGACCGGAGACCGGTTGCCAGGCGGCAGACACGCGATTGAAACGTATTCGTTTGATGCCATGGGCCAATCCGAGAAACTGCAAAGTCCTAATACCGAACCAGTTCAAATCAAGCTCGTACCAACGCAGACCATGACGTGCTGAGGTCGGATGAGCGTGATGGTTGTTGTGCCATCCTTCACCGAATGTCAGGAGCGCCACCCACCAGCTATTGCGCGAGTCATCGCCGGTTTCGAATCT
>DASUYO010000509.1:0-6825 GCA_036377375.1 Pyrinomonadaceae bacterium | reverse complement strand
GCACCACTGAAAGGCATCTTTCCAGCGACCATTTCATAGATCATGACGCCGGTGCTCCAGATGTCGGTGCGCTCATCAACGTGGCCGGCCTGTGCCTGCTCGGGCGACATGTAATTGATTGTGCCCATCACGATGCCCGGCGCAGTCTTGACTTCAGTTGCCGCTTCCGACTCCTCGGCTTTCATCGTCGAGGGTCTTTTCTCAGTTACTTTCGCGAGTCCGAAATCCAGTACTTTCACTACACGATCGCGCCGGCGAAGCATCACGTTTTCCGGTTTAATGTCTCGATGAACTATGCGTGCTTCGTGAGCGGCGTCGAGTGCGGACAAGACCTGAATCGTGATGTCGAGTATCTCGCCGATCTTGAGTCGCTTTCCATGCAGATAATTACGAAGCGTCTCGCCGTCGACGAATTCCGTGGCGATAAACGTCAACCCATCAACGTCGCCAAATTCGTAAACCGTAAGGATGTTTGGATGGTTTAGCCCCGACGCGACTTTCGCTTCCTGACGGAAACGTTGCATACGTCGCTTGTCCAATGAGATGTCCCTTGAGAGGACTTTCAACGCAACAGTTCGATCCAGTCGCGAGTCTCGCGCCCGGTAAACTTCACCCATACCACCCGCGCCGAGCGCATCGAGAATGACGTAGGAACCGAGTTGTTGCCCCTTACTGAGACGCGGCCGTTGGTCCTGAAGCTCATCCGGATCGATCAACAACTCCGCATTCGCTTCCGCAGCAACGCCACCGATGAAATTATCCGCACTCGCCTTTTGGTGCGACTCGAGCAGTTTCTCGACTTGAGCGCGCAGTGAATCGTCGACACCGCATTGTTTGTCTAAATAATCAGCCCGAGCTTCGCCGTCGAGCGAGATTGCCGATTTGAATATCTGACTTACTTGTTGCCAGCGTTCGGGCGTCAATTAGCTCCGCTCCCGGTGAGCTGTTGATAAAGCCACGCGCGCGCCATGTTCCAATCGCGGGTCACCGTATTTTCGGAAATCTTCAAAACGCCCGCGATCTCTTCGTTGTTTAGGCCGCCGAAGTATCGTAACTCCACCACCCTGCTACGCCGCGGATCCAGTTCTGCAAGACTCTTCAGCGCTTCGTCGAGACGGATTATTTCCAAACTCTGTTCAGGAGTTACTGTTGCAGCCTCTTCAAGCGAAACTTGTCGCGCGCCGCCGCCGCGCTTTGCATACGCATGACGGCGAGCGTGGTCGATCAGGATGCGACGCATGATCTGCGCCGAGATCGCAAAGAAATGCGAGCGATTGGCCCATTGCACGTTCTTTTGATCGACGAGACGTACGTAGGCTTCATTTATCAGCGCTGTAGTTTGGAGTGTGTGACCTTTTCGTTCCCGGCTCATGTAGCGGCGGGCGAGACGGTGTAGCTCGTTATAGACCAACGGGTATAACTCGTCGAGTGCGGACTGGTTCCCTTCGCGCCATTCGGCGAGCAGTTGAGTGATCTCGTGTTGCCGGGGTGTTCGCGTCAATCTGCTATGTCATGCTCGAAACTGGTTGATGTCACCAGGTTTTCTAAGCATTTTATTTACTTCGCCAACGTGGAGCTCTTCTTCAGCGATCATTCGCCGTGCGTAATCTTCAAGCAACACCGAGCGATCGTGTACGAGCTCGTATAACTGTCTGTAGAGTGCGAGTCCTGCTTTTTCGGCTTCGAGAGATTCGATGAGTATGTCATTGATACCGTGTTTGTGAGTCTCGAGTAATGCACCGATCTTCAGCGATGGGTGTTCACCAAAATGCGTGACAAGCTCGCCCGCCTCGTTTGCGTGCACAAGGCAAGTGGTTGCCTCGTTGCGTAGCCAGCTCACGATCGGAATACGATTGTGGCCGAAGATCATCAAGGCGTAATGCGTGTACCTGACCACACCGGCCAGCTCAGCCTCCATGATCTGGTTCAAGAGCTTAACAGCCGCCGCCGTGTCAAACGTTTCCTCCGCCATATTCCCCTCCGTTTTGATCCTTACGTTAGAACCGCAACGATAGACAACTGAGGCCGCCGTCCATCTTTTGAAACTCTGACATTTTCAGCGCGATCGTTTCGTAACCCCGGTTGTTCAGCTCATCTTGCATTGCCGGGAATCCTTCGGCAAGAAGAATTCTGCCGTTTATTAATAAACAGTTTGCCGCGTATTCCTCAACTACGGTCGGACAGATGAGACTGTAACCCGAAAACTCGGACAAATTTCGCAGCGCCTCGATTACCACAAGATGGTTGCCGCCGAGGTACGCCAGTCCGCTTTTCAAGTGAAGGATATTACTCAGACCGCGGATGTCTATCAAACTGGAACTGTAACCGAAGGAATGAAGCAGGCGCGCAAGCTGTTTGGCACCTTGCTCAGTTGTCCGCCGCGAAATGCCGATGAAAAAGTGTTCTCCAGCGTCACAAACGTCGCCGCCATCGAGAGTTCCTGGCGCGTCAATGAATCGAAGGTTAGTGAAGTGACGGCGCAGTACTGGAGCGATGGTGTCGAGTTCACCCAATCGCGTGGCTGCGCCGGGCCGCGTAATTACCGCGCCTCGCGCTGTCAGCACGGCCGTATCTTCGACAAAAGTTGAATCGGGATGTTGCTCATCTACTGCAAGCCTGAGCAACTCCAGACCACACGACTCGAGCGCGCGACAATAAGCTTCGTGTTGCTGGAGCGCTCGTTCGAAGACGGGCACTCCCAAGTCGACGCTGGTCAGTCCGGAAGCGAAGTTTTGACCTGGTGCTCTGACGATTGCTTTTGTGAACACCGGCTTTGCCTCAAAGTCGGAACAAGCGCCAAAGGCGCGGAATATGAAGTTCGGATCAAAGCGCCAAAGGCGCGGAATAGGAAAGCCAGGGGCAAGCGCGAGCGAAGCGGAGCGCGTCGCCCCTGGGTGACGACCGCATTAGTCCAAGGCCTGAAGGGCCGAAATAGTATCTACGCCCTTTTCAGGGCTCAAGGTCCATTTTCATTCCCTAACCAGGGGCGACGCGCTTCGCGCTTGCCCCTGGCTTTAATATTCCGCGCCTTCGGCGCTAAGTAACTCTTCCCATCAATCGCTTAATCGTTGGCGTCAGCAGCCCGAGCATTACAGTTGCCACTAAAAGGCCCGCCGCGATCCCGCCGTAAAGTTTGGTCAGGCGCCACGCATCGTTCGCCACGAAAAATCCTGACAGGTATCCCGCGAGTTTGTTACCCAGCGATGTTGCCAAAAACCACGCGCCCATCATCAGTCCAACCAGCTTCGGCGGCGCGAGTTTAGTTACAGTGCTTAGTCCTACCGGACTCAAGCACATCTCGCCACACACCTCGAGAAAATAAAGACCAACCAGCCACCAAAAACTCACGCGCCCCTGAGCAGTCAGCATCGCGGCAGGAATGATCAATGAATACGCGAGACCAATAAAGAGGAGTCCAAGAGTAAACTTCACCGGACTCGATGGTTGACGATCGCCCAGCCGTATCCAGAGGATCGAAAACAGCGGTGTCAACAAGATTACAAATGCCGGCGTGAGTGATTGCAGATAAGGCGCAGGAAACGAACTCCCGAAGATCTCTGTGCGGACGAGTTTATCTGCAAAGAGATTTAAGCTCGCTCCCTTTTGCTCGTAAGCGGCCCAGAAGAGAATCGTAAAGACAAACAGGATTACGATGGCTATTATGCGCGACCAATCAGATCTCGTCAGAGGCGGACCCGGCTCGCCTTTAGTTTTGATCTTCGCTGCCGTTGGAATCCTGTCTTCAACACGCGCCAGTTGCCTGCGATTCAAGAGATAAACGATCAGTCCCAACACCATCCCCACGCCCGCAACTCCAAATCCCCAGTGCCAACTCTTCGCAGGATCCTGTCCGATCGAGCTGAGAAAACTCTTGAACGTTTCACCTTTCGCAAGATACCCGACCACGAGCGGCGCAAGCAGTGCGCCGATGTTGATGCCCATGTAAAAGATCGAGAAGCCACTATCACGTCGTGGATCGTTCTGGCGATAGAGATTACCGACCATGACGCTTATGTTCGGCTTCAGCAACCCCGTTCCTATCGCAATCAAAGCCATGCCGAGAAAGACAAAGGTCGTGGAATGGAACACCATTGAAAAGTGGCCGCAGGCGATAATGATTCCACCGATCAACACGGCCAATCTCGCGCCCGTCAAATAATCCGCGATCCATCCTCCTGGCAGTGCCGTCAGGTAAACAGCCATCGTGTACCAGCCGTAAATTGACGAGGCTTGTTTGACGTCGAACCCGAGCCCGCCTTGGGCGGCAGCAGACGTCATGTAGAGGATGAGAATGGAGCGCATCCCGTAATAGCTGAACCGCTCCCAAAGCTCGGTGAAAAACAGCGGGCCGAGCCCCTTTGGGTGTCCGGCGAATCCAGACGTGTCGCTGGCAGTTGTTTCTATTACGTGTTGTTCAGTCATATGTCGTTCGGAGGTAACAAATTGCGCGGCAATATAGTTGACGCGGCGGCTACATTCAAGACAGAACCGAGCGCGGTAGCGCCGGGTGGATCTCAGAAGCCATAGATCGACCCGGCGCTACCGCGCTCGGTTCCGTGTGTTCCAACCTTTTGCGCAACTGATACATCTATCCCAGCACAATCCGAAGAACACTCTCCCAAAGGCAGCACACTTCCAGTCAGGAATCTGTATGAAGACATTTAAACTCTCGTTGATTCTGCTTTTGAGTGTCTCTTTCTTGTCCTTCAGCGTTTACGCACAATCAGGACGCAAAACCGCCACACCGAAATCAACCACCGCTGAACCGGGCAAGACTGAATCAACGAAGTCCGGCGATGACGAAATCAATGAATCGCCCGTCAATCCTGAGGGCGAGACCATCGAAGGCGATACAATCAAATTCGACACTTCTCTCGTGACGGTTCCCGTAACTGTTCTCGATCGAAACGGCCGTTACGTTCCACGTCTTCATCGCGACCAGTTTCGTCTGTTTGAAGACGGCCTCGAACAGAAAATCGCATACTTCGCCACGACCGAATCGCCTTTCAGCGTCGTGTTACTCATCGATACCAGCGGCTCGACACAGCTTCGTCTCGACGACATTCAGGACGCTGCGATCCAGTTCGTTGACAAGCTGAAGCCTTCGGACAGCGTGATGGTCATGTCGTTTGATGACCGTATCCGGGTGCAATGCCAGGCGACAACGGATCGCAGCGTTATCAACAAGGCGATCCGGCGCACACACACCGGCGGCGGCACTCGGCTTTACGATGCAGTCGAGGACATCCTGAAAAAACAACTCAACACGATATCGGGCCGCAAGGCTGTTGTTCTCTTCACTGACGGCGTGGACACGATGAGTCATCGTGCGACGTACGACAGTACGATCCGCCTCGCCGAAGAATCGGACGCGCCAATCTACGCGGTTGATTACGACACCTCCGGATTCGCAGGCGGCGGCATGGGCCAGGGGATACCTCTGCCGGGCGGGCGCGGCACTATCCTGGGTTTGCCGCTACCAGTTCCAGGCATTCCAGGCACGACGGGAATCCCCGGCTCTTCGTCGGGAGACTATAGACGCGCAGTCGCATACTTGCATGAGATCTCAAATACGACAGGCGGGCGGTTTTACAGTGGCGATTCCTTGTTTGGGATCGCACAGGCGTTTACGTGGATTGCTGAAGAGCTCGGGCGGCAGTACAGCCTGGGATATTATCCAAGCAAGCCCGGTAAAGATGGGGAACGACGACAGATAAAAGTGAAGGTTACTGAAGCGGATCTGGTGGTGAAGGCTCGTGATAGTTACATCTACTCTGATAAAACCCGCAAATTCACACAGGTTACTCAGATGAATCCTTAATTATTGTAATAAAACTTACCATGCATCTCCCAGTTGCGGAGATTAAAATGTCGCTGCGCGCCGCAATTCAGACAAGTTCTATAAGCACGGCCACCACGCGAGAACGGCCGGCTAAGGTCCCCATGCCAACAACCAAATACCCGCGTCACAAAATTGCTGATTTTTCCAGTCAACGCCTGCATGATGATATTTCCCTCTTTCGAAAACCTTCCGAGCTATCCTTCAAAGATTAACGCGCAAAGGGCGGTCGAATTGGTTCATCCAGCCCTATCGCGTACGGTTCTGTTCGTCTTATACTAATGGGCCTTAAGTCTACGGATTTCGGAGAGTTAACACTTGAGTGCGAACTCCGCGGATAACATAACTCGTCTATTAATAGAGCTCTCCAACGGTGATCGGGCTGCGGTTGATCTTTTGTTACCCGTCATCTACGATGAACTGCGCAAACTCGCGGCGAATTATCTGCGGCGTGAACGACCCGATCACACGCTTCAGCCGACCGCGCTGGTTCATGAGGCTTATCTGCGCCTCATCGATCAGTCGAGGGTCAACTGGCAGAATCGTGCACACTTTTTCGGAGTTGCCGCTCAGATAATGCGTCGCCTGCTGGTTGATCATGCGCGCAAGCACAATGCAGAGAAGCGTGGCCAGGATTTTCAAAAACTCTCTCTGGACGAAAATATCGATCGAGCGGTGGAGCGAAGCGCAGAGTTGATTGCGCTGGACGATGCGCTCAAGACGCTGGCCAGTTTCGATGCACAAAAAGCTCGCATGGTCGAGCTGCGTTACTTCGGCGGTCTCTCCATCGAAGAAACAGCAGACGTTTTGGGTGTCACTCCCACAACCATCAAACGTCACTGGCGGTTTGCAAAAGCCTGGCTTCATGGCGAAATGCAAAGAAATACTTAATGCACGCAGCAAGTTCAATCCAGCAACTAGGCAACTAAGAGGACACACGAGGTTGCAGCGCAGTCAGAACCGAGCGCGGTAGCGCCGGGTCGACA
>DASUYO010000508.1:0-2062 GCA_036377375.1 Pyrinomonadaceae bacterium | reverse complement strand
TCCTTTTTGAGGATCTTGCCGGAGCCACTCTTCGGTAAGTCCGTTTCGGAGAACTCAATCGTGCGCGGAATTTTGTAGCTTGCAAGCGACTTGCGTGAGTAGGCGATTAGTTGGTCAGCAGTGAGACTGTTTCCGGGCTTCAACACTACACAAGCCATTACAAGTTCTCCCCACTTCGGATCGGGTATGCCGAAGACTGCCACTTCACGAACTGCCGGGTGCTGCGAAATCACCGCTTCGACTTCACCCGAGTAAACATTTTCGCCGCCCGATACGATCATGTCTTTCAGACGATCCAGAATGTAGAAGTAACCTTCTGCATCCTGGTAGCCAATATCTCCCGTGCGAAAGAAACCATCTGAAAATGCAAGCCTGCTCTCTTTCGGATTATTCCAATAGCCGTGCATCACGTTCGCACCGCGAGCAACGAATTCACCGGGTTGGCCCACCTCAACTTCTTTCCCCAAATCATCAACAACGCGCATTTCAATGCCCGGACAAGGACGCCCGCAAGATGTCAATCTCGCCTCGGTGTGGTCATGAGCCTGCAAACCAGAAAGAAAGCCTGTTTCAGTCAGACCATAAACCTGGACCAATTTTATTTTCGGCAGCAACTCTCTTGTGCGGTGGATTAGTTCAGGCGCTATCGGCGACCCGCCGTATCCGAAGTATTCCAGGCTTGTCAGGTCATATTTTTTCAGCTCCGGGAATTGAGTCAGCAGATTGAGCATCGTCGGTACCAACACCGTGTGCGTGACCCGTTCGAGTGCCACCGTTTCGCAGAAGGCTTGTGGACTGAACTTCGGAATCGTTACCTGACAAGTACCGAAAGCCGGGGACGCAAACGTAAAGGGAAAGTCTGCGATGTGAAATAACGGCGCCGCGTGAAGATACACGCCACGTTCTTTGTATGGTAGCCAGTAATTTACGTGGTCTACATCCGCGAGAATGTTTGCGTGAGTCAGCGCCACGCCTTTCGGCAAACCAGTCGTGCCGCTGGTATAGATCAGCGCGAAAACTGCCTCCGGATCGTAAATCGGCTCAGGAGTAGAATTGCTGTTCGCAACGTTCAAAGGCTGCTTATCGAGTACCAGCTCCTGCGGCGGCTGCACTGTAGGTGAAGCGAGCGTTGAGTGTCGAATCAATCCTCGTGGACTGGCGTCAGAGAGGATGTGATCGATTTCGGTGACGGAGAGTCGTGTGTTCAGGGGAACGATAATCACTCCAAGCCAGGCACACGCATATATCAGTTCGAGGTAATCGGTTTCATTTGGGAGCAGAAGGGCTAAGCGGTCTCCAACGCGAAAGTCGTGCTGCGTCAACGCGCCGGCAATGTTCGCTACGCGATCGTGAAGCTCGCGAAAGCTGAGGCTCTTTTCAGCTAAAGCTAACGCCTTCGCGTCGGGATAATATCGACGAGCCCGGCCCAGTGAGTGTGCATGGATCATTGCACATACTCCGCACTGACATCATTCGCCAAAACGTGTTCGGGAAATTCACTGAGCTCAGGCAGATAGCTCCGGCGAAACGCCGGCATGAAATCAAGTATTGAACTGAGCGACTCTTCGTACTCCATTTCGAATCGATATTTGGCTAAAGCATCGACGGTGATCATGTGAAGTTTGTGGGTCTGGCAAAATTTGATCAGGTCAGGAACGCGGGCCATCGTTCCGTTGTCATTGATGATCTCGCAGATGACACCGGCGGGTTTCAGGCCGGCGAGACTCGCCAGATCCACTGCGGCCTCGGTTTGTCCACGCCGCTCGAGCACACCGCCAGGACATGCCCGCAGAGGGAAAACATGGCCCGGCCGCGCGAAGTCCTCGGCGCAACTATCTGGATCAAGCGCGGCTTTGATCGTCTGCGCTCGATCGTAAGCAGAAATCCCAGTGGTGATGCCATGACCGTTAACGTCGATCGAGACCGTGAACGCGGTGCCGCCTAACGCAGTGTTTTCCGGCGCCATCTGTTCGAGTTGTAACTCCTCGAGTCTTTCACCAGTCATCGCGAGACAGATCAGCCCGCGTCCATGCCTGGCCATGAAGTTGATGGCTTCCGGCGT
>DASUYO010000507.1:0-5217 GCA_036377375.1 Pyrinomonadaceae bacterium | reverse complement strand
GCAGCGCGAATGCATTTGCATCTGCTCGATCAATTACACGGAAACGCCACGGGAGATTCGGCATAGAGGAACGTGCCGCCAACTGCCGGCCGATTCTACTGACGCCTGGATCATTGTAGGTGCGATATTGTCTCTCAACCTGGACGGCGGACCGGCGGCCGATCTCGACGTCGTCGCGTAGCGAGAACAGATTCATCCCCGGCTTTAAACGCGTTTGCGCTGCGAGGTACCCGACATTGGAGGTTAGCAGTGCCAGCGCAAAAGCTACCGCGTAAAACCTTCTGATATGCGAACGTCTCATGTTCCTTTATCCTCAACGATCGAGTTTATTTGGGAGAGGAAGAAGTTTGATGAGTCATACGACTTTCGGGTTTTCGCGCAATCGGAGCGCAAGGTTAATGCAATGTCGGAGAAGTGATATGAGAACAATGAAGTTCCTATTAAGCATCACCATTATTTTCTTTTTCATCGATAAACCATCTGCGCAAATTGAGAACAGGCACGTCATTACTCCTGAAGACGTTCTCAGCATCCGAGAACTGTACGACGTTAAGCTCTCTCCGAATGGCAAACAGATCGCATTTGTGGTTAACGAACCTAACGACCCGAAGAAACCGCGCGAACCGCGCGCCTCAAATGTCTGGGTTGTGGCGACCAATGGCCAAGAGCAGCCGCATCCCTTAATCCCTGGTCTTAAACGTGCCGATACGCCACGCTGGTCACCTGACGGACGGACGCTCGCGTTTCTTTCCGATCGTGGAGATGCGGAAGCGGTTCCGGATAGTGACACTCAGATTTATCTCCTGCGTGAAGGCGAGAAAAAGGCGGTGCGCCTCAGTAATGTGGCTGGCGGTGTGGACCAATATGAGTGGTCGCCGGACGGTAATATGATCGCCTTCGTAAGCCGCGACCAACCTACTGCGGAGGAACAGGCAAGGAGAGCCGCAGGTGACGATGCGATTGTTCAGCCCGAGTCAGATCTAAAGTATTCCAGGCTGTGGATCGCAAATCTGTCGGATCGGAAAGCCATACAGGTAACAAAACAGAATTTCGAAATTCTCGAATTCGCATGGTCACCTGCGGGAGATGAACTTGCTTTGATCATTGCTCCCACTCCGAGAGCTGAAGACGCCAGCAACCTTTCTCTTGTAATTATCAGTCGGTCTACCGGTGAAGTGGTACGAACTCTCACCACAAACGTTACTAGCATTACCGGACTCCTCAGATGGTCCCGCGACGGCCGCTGGATAACCTTTTTCGAGTTCCCACCTACTAAAGAGTCCAACAACTGGCTATCGATAGCACCGGCGCGAGGAGGCGAGATTCGTCCGCTTTTAAAAGACTATAAAGGCAGCATCCTAAAGTCGGAATGGACCACGGATTCCAAAAGCCTGATTGCATTGAGCGTTGAAGGCACGAGTGAAGTTATCTCGAGAGTCGATATTGAAACAGGAGCGCTTCACAAGATAACTGACGTTAAGCGATCGCAGTGGGGATCAAGTCTTAGCACAAACGGAGAGACGATCGCGTATCTCGCGCAGACTCCTGAATCACCAGATGACGTTTGGGTAATTGAGAAGAGCGGTCCGCCGCGTAGACTTACCGACTTCAATCCGCAAACAAAATTGTGGGCGTTTGGGAAGGTCAGCGAGATCGTATGGAAGAATTCGAAGGATGGATTGGTACGTCGAGGTGTGCTGATTACACCGCCCGGTTATAAACAGGGCAATCTCTATCCGACGGTCGTGAATACTCATCCCGGCGATACGGCGTGGTGGATTGGATTTCACGCGAGCAGATGGTGGGATTGGGGGCAATTGCTGGCCTCGAACGGTTATGTAGTGTTTCTGCCGAACACTCGCGGAGTAACGGGCGAGGGTGGCGCTATGCACGCTACAAACGACTACTTTGGCGGCGAATTGGCTTTTCAGGATCTGATCGACGGAATCGATTATTTAATCGCTCAGAGAATCGCTGACCCGAATCGTCTCGGCATCGGCGGATGGAGCAACGGCGGATTCATGACCGAATATGCAATCACCCATACAACCAGATTCAAAGCGGCTGTGGCCCAGGCAGGGCACTCAGATTTCTTCAGTCTGTACGGGACGTCCTATCTGCGAGAACCGCTTCGCCGAAGTAGTCGGCAAAGCCCGAATTACCATCGCGAGTGGTACGATGAGCACTCGCCAATTACGTTTGTCAGGAACTGCCGCACACCCACTCTTTTATTGCACGGAGAGTTCGACGCGGGAGTGCCCGTGGGCCAAGCTTATGAATTTTACAACGGATTAAAGGACGCAGGAGTCGAAGCAGAACTGGTAATTTACCCGCGAGAGCGCCATAACATTCAAGAGTACTCACATAAGATTGACGTGCAGAAGCGCATGCTGGCGTGGTTCGATAAACACCTAAAGTAGCGACGCAAAAAGGCACAAAAGTCACAAAAGCAAGACAGCTTCTTTTGTGACTTTTCGTGCTTTTGTGGCTGAGCTACGCTTATCAGAAGTCGAAGCGCAGAGCCAACTGAATCGTGCGCGGATTACTAATGAACACGCGGTCCGGCTTGTTAAAAACAGGAGACGTGACCGTATTCAGTTGAGCAAAGGCAGTCGTAACAACGGGTGCGACGTCGTTAGGTGAACCCGGAATGTATTGCGGGTGATTGAAGGCATTAAAGAAATCCGCGCGAAGTTGTACTCGCCGTCTTTCTCCACCCAGATCGAAGTTCTTGAAGACTGAAAAGTCCAGGTTGTTGATGCCCGGTAGTTGTAATGTGTTGCGAGCCGAATTAGAGATTGCACCAAACCCTGCCTGGATGTATTCAGCATTTGGATTGTTAGCCAGATAGCCGACGATTTGACCTGCCGTATTGGTAAGGGCCGTCACACCGCTACCAGTACCCCTGACTCCGTTTGGATTTCTAATCGTGCGATCCGCTGCCGCATCGCCATTGCGATTCGAGTCGGTGCCTGAAAGCGCGGTGGCCTTTTCGCCTGACTCTGCCGTAAAAGTGCCGGCAAAATTGAACCCTCCCAACAGAGCACGTACTAAACGGCTTTCGCTTCTTCTAAAGAACGGAACCTCGTAGATGAATGAGCTCACGAAGCGATGGCGACGATCGAGCGCCGAGTCGGCCCTCTCTGCATGTAGGTTTTGGAAGTCTTCAACACGCCGAGGACTGAGCACTGTAGTGTTCACTTCGGCAGTAGTGTCGTCGATCAGATGACTCCAAGTGTACGATCCGGTGAATTGAAATCCGCCGGCGAAACGACGCGTCAATTGTCCCGACAGACCGTGATACGTCGAGTTACCGTCCGACAAGAATGAAATTATCGTGGTAGTGAAGCCTGCGTTCCCAAACCGCGGCACGATCCGGGGACGCGCTTCAATGTCTGCTAACGTCAACGTTAACGCGTCGAGTTGTGCCTGGGAAGGCCGCGAAAAGAAAGTCGGAAGACCGCTCAATCCATTACCAACTTTTGCCTGAATGTTCGGCCGATTCTGCGTGAACAAGTGGATACCTCGCGTGCCGAGATACCGCACCTCCACAGACCAGTTCTGGCCCAGTTGCCGCTGGATGCTGCTGGTCCAACTAAGCGAGTACGGCACTTCTTGATCGTCGATGAACGCAGTGGTGCTGGCGCGTGCGGCTTCGGGACTGCCTGTGGAAGGTGCAAGCACGTTGCGAATACCGCCATTCGCCAGGTAGTTGGGTGCGTATGGTGGACCAGTCTGGTCAACCAACTGCTGCGCCTGGGGAGGCAGTGTCAGGATGTACAGGTTGTCAAAGATATAGTCGTAGGACATCGAGAATCCGGCGCGAATCGAAGTCCGGCCGTTTGCTCCAAACAGTTTGCCTAACAAGCCCGACTGATAATCTGGTGAATAGGCAAACCCTACTTTCGGTCCGAAGTTTTTCTTTTGCGGCACTGGGACATGAAATTCAAGAACGCCGGACACCGACGCAATTGCATTTTGCTCCTGCATCTTCGCGCCGGTCGGCACTTCCTGGTAGGAGTAGTTGATGCCGAGGTTTAGCGTCAGGTTTGGACGGACACGCCAGTCGTCCTGCACGAACGCATACAGAATTTTCTGAGTGCCGTAGTAAACGATATCGCCGACGCTTCGTTGAGCGAGAACATCGGGAGTCAGATCGTAAAAGTAGAACTGCGTTTCAGAATAGTCGTAGTCGCCACGCGCGCGTTGCGTGAAGGTCTGCGGCGAGATCACTTTACGGAAGTCGCCTCCGAATTTGAGCGAATGGTTACCGGTTAGATAAGTGATGTTGTTGACGACCTGGTAATTATTTTCGATCCCGGTTTGCGGATAGTTACCATTTGGGCCGATGTTCAAGCCCAGGTCGGCCAGGTCAATATTAGGAAATGTCGTGTCTAAGCCACGAAATCGGAATTTAGTCGTAACTGGTGAAGACAGATCCGACCGCCGGTAAGCAAGACGAGTCTCGTTGGTGAGCTGCGACGAAAACGTGTGCAGCAAGGTGTAAGAAAAAAGTCGCGTCAGGAACGGCGCCGGTTCATTAAAGATCGGCAAACCAGCAAGGCCGATGCCCTGATTGTTGGTCCAGTTCAAGCGCGCCCGATGTTGCGTCTTCGTACTCTGGACATAATCGATGTTAAGAACGAAATTGTTCTGCACGTTGAACTGAGGCGGAGGTGGAAGCTGAATAGTGCCCACTGGAAGCTGAATCAAATTTCCCGCCGGGCATAGCCCATTCACATCCGGACGGACGCGGCAGAAGTTGATCGTGCCCGCGTTATTCACGGCAGCTAGCGGGACAAATTGGCGGTAGATGGAGAAATTGGTGGCTGAAATGCCAGGAGTAGACGCGACCGTTGCGACAGCGGACTCGGTCAGCGCTGTAATACCTGCTGGGGGAGCGCCAAAGCGCTGTTGCAGCCGCTCGAGAGATGTAAAGAAAAATAACTTGTCTTTACCGCTCCAAATTGATGGTCCACCTTCTCCAAATCGTGGCAGGTATATTGGACCACCAACATTGCCACCGCCACGAAAGTAATCGTAGCGCGGCATGAATTGAGTACCCGGAATATTCCGTTGACGGACGAAACCTTCTTCGATCTGTCGAGTGTCAAGCGCATTCAGATAGCGGTTACGAAAGAAGCCGTACGCCGAACCATGAAAATCATTCGAGCCGGTTTTGGTGACGGTAATGAACTGTCCGCCAGTTGCGCGGGC
>DASUYO010000506.1:0-13091 GCA_036377375.1 Pyrinomonadaceae bacterium | reverse complement strand
CACGAAACCGCTCTACAACGTTCAACAGTTTCCCTGATCGTCGATGAGCTCAAAACGCGTGGGTTGATCTACGAGATTGAAGGTGAGTCGACGGGAGGACGGCCACCAACGCTATTGCGATTGCGCACCGCGGCTTCCATGGCTATCGGCGTGGACATCAGTACTGCGCATATCAATGTTGCCGTCGCGGATCTTGCGGGACGAGTTGTCGACAAAGAAGAATTTGAGACGGATCCGGATGTAAGAGCAACTTTTCGCAGAGTAGCTTCGAGTATACAGAAGTTCATCAAAACTCACCCCAACATTGAAGGCATTGGCGTGTGCGTGCCGGGCCTGGTGGATCCGGAAACCGCAATCGCGCTTTTCATTCCACATTTCAAATGGCGTAACTGGTCGCTGGCCTCCGAGCTGTCCAAGCTCACGGGAATTCCAGTAGCCATTGACAACGATGCGAATGCTGCGGCACTCGCCGAGTTATGGTTGGGCCGACCTGAGATTCGCGACGTGCGCGACTTCATCCTGGTCCTGGTTGAGGAAGGCCTAGGCACAGGAATCATATTCGATGGCCAGGTTTATCAGGGAGTAGCGGGAGCCGCAGGTGAGTTTGGTCACATGACGATTGGTAAGGGCGCGCCGGTCGCGTGTGCTGCCGGAAGTGAAGAGTGCTGGGAAGCTTTCGCATCGGAGCGTGCCACGCTTGCACGTTACAGGCAGCGTACTGACTCTGAGATCACATTCCTGCAACTGGTTGATAAAGCATTCGCGCAGGACGAAGCTGCCACGGATGCTCTGATGGAGACCGCACATTACCTGGGTCTCGGAATCTCAAATCTCACCAAGGGACTTAGTCCTGAAGCTGTGATTCTGGCGGGTGACATCGCGCGAGCATGGCCGTTGATCGCCGGAGAATTGCGGAGCACACTGGCAACCAACACGATTTGCAGTGGTCTACCATTGACGCCCGTATTCGCCTCGACGCTTGGAGACGACACGCGGTTGATGGGAGCGCTGAGTCTGGTTCTGGCCCGTAAGTTTGCGTCCGTGGTTCCCGCGTAGTATCGGAAATTCAGAATTTTGAACCAAAAATTCCAATACGAAGTCCTACCGGGAACGACAGCCGAGCATCGATTGTCGCTTTTCTTGCGTTATCCGCAGGAATGGTTTGGGCAGCCGGTACGAACAATGCGCGGCATCGCTGTTGCTAGGTCCGACTTTGGACTGCAAACCCTTCGGTCCGCTTTAACTAGCAGTAAAAGAAAAACTAAAGTCGTTATTAAAAAAAGTCTTGACAAAGATCTCGTCCGGTAGTACTAAGGCTTTTGCCCGGTCGTACAACAAACCCCCTTGGTCGCAGTTATGAATTAAAGCTGTTGTTTGGATTCTGGCGAAAAATCCAAGTCCGGTTTTTAATTACGCTTTTGCCCGGTCGTACAACAAACCCCGATCGGGGCTACGAAACGGGCAAGCTCCAGCAGTTGAAAAACAAATTAAGTGAGTGATAGCGGACTCTCTCCCGGAGTTCGCTCGAAGTGTTTGTGGCAGCGGGCCGAATTCTAGCCGGCCCGTCTAAAGCTGAGTAGTAAATCCGGAATTCTTCACTCCAATGGAGGAGAGTATGGCTCTACGAAGCATGCGCAGGCTCCACGCGACGCTAATCCTTTCAATTTTTGTATTTTCCCTAACAATGATCGCGGTGCAACCCGTCGCAGCCCAGACTACAATCAGTGGGACGCTGCGTGGAACTGTCACGGATCCGAAGGGAGCCGTCGTTCCGAAAGCCATTGTCACGCTGATCAATGAACGCAACAAGGACGAACGCAGCACCAAGACTAATGATGACGGGCTATATGTCTTCACCTCCGTCACGCCGGCTACTTACACACTGAAGATCGAGGCACCTGGTTTCAAGACGGTAAGCCAAACTGGGCTGGCCGTAGAAACAAGCAGCACACGCGGCGTGGACGTCCAGCTGGAGTTAGGACAGCCGGCAGAGACAGTGACGGTGGTGAGTGGTGCTGTTGCCGATCAACTCCAAACAGAAACAGGCGCAAGAGAGAATACGATCACTGCGAAGCAGATCGACAACCTGTCGATCGTTAGCCGCAGCGCTGTGGAATTGTTGCGCATCCTGCCCGGCGTGGTCGCTCCTGATGACACAGCGCTCGAGCAGATTGGGTTTGTCAATGGCGCCAATTCCACTAACCAATATCACGTCAATGGACTACGCGGCGAACAAAATAACGTGAACATTGACGGCGCGCGGATGATGGACTTTGGCGCAAACAACGGAAGCGTGATCACTGCGAATCCAGACATGGTCCAGGAAGTGACCATTCAAACCAGTAACTACGCGGCCGAACATGGAACCAGCGCTGTCCAGATCAACGCGACGACGAAGGGCGGAAGCTCGGCATTTCATGGCACAGCGTACGACTACATGCGGCATTGGCGGTTCCAGGCGAGCGATCGCTCGAACAACATCGCCAATCCCATCGTCACTCGACCGAAGAGCCAGTACAACTATCCGGGCTTCAACATCGGCGGCCCGATCATCTTCCCCGGAACGAACTTCAACCGAAAGCGAGACAAGCTGTTTTTCTTCTTTGGTTATGAGTACTACTACCAGCGCGTTGACGAAGGTTCATTTCCGGGCGTTGTGCCGACGCTGAAGCAACGAGCGGGTGATTTTACGGGCTTTAACGTTCACGTTCCGGCTGGCTGTACCGTTAATGGCGTTGGTCCAGGTGGGGCGACGAACAACCTCGGGCCCTGCAAGGATCCTCTGGGTGCGGCTCTTGTGAATCTTTATCCGGCCCCGAACTACAGCGACGCCGCAGGCCATAACTACATTTACAGCGTTCTCCGACCTAACGACAGAAATCAGGAAACCTTGCGGGTGGACTATTCGATCAGCGACAACACAAAACTGTGGGTCAAGCTCGCACGCGAATACGAAACACAGGGTTTCCCGCGTGGCCTATGGTGGGATTCAGCAACCTACGAGATCCCCGGCAAGCTGACGAGCTATAACACCGGAAAATCAGTGGTAGCCAATCTGACAAACGTCATCAATCCGACGATGACTAACGAGCTGCTGTTCGCCGGCAGCAAGTTGAATCTCTATTACGATTATGCCGACCCGGACAAAGTCAGCTACAAAGGTTTAGGGCTGACTGAGAAAGTCGGATTCTTCCCCGGCAACAATCCATACGTTCCGGTCGGCGTCATCGACAATTGGTCGGCTGAGCTACTTACAGCGTACGGATATCCGATTTACTCGCCGTACAGCAGCTTCCACGTGGCAGACAACTTATCCAAGGTTTACAAGACGCATACATTGAAGTTCGGAGGTATTGTCGAACAGGGCAACAAGAACCAGCAGTCCAACCACGACACTTACATAACTCTGGGCCAATGGGGCCAGTCAAATGGCACAGGAAATAACTTCGGCGACCTGTATGTCGGCCGCCCGGTTGAATTCCAGCAGGCGACAGACCGGCCAGTAGACAATTTCCGGTTCTACAACTACGAATTCTACGCGCAAGACAGTTGGAAGGTACGTCCGAACGTCACGTTAGAGTATGGACTACGGCTCGGCTATTTCCCGCAGAACTACGAGACAAAAGGACTCGGTGTGTTGTTCGATCCGAGCGCATACGATCCGAAGCAGGGCATCTTCATAAATGGAGACAAGACGAAACCGAATGGATTCAAACTCGCGTCTCGAAATGAAATTCCCAAGGGCGTTCTTCCTAATCCGCCCCTCGCGTGGATGCCGCGTGTTAACGTTGCTTGGGACGTTGGAGGTAAAGGAGATTGGGTAATCCGCGCCGGCGCCGGTCTGTTCTACAATCGTGTGCAGGGCAACTACGACTACTACTCGAGTGGTCAGATGCCCAACATGTACAGTGCCATCGTCGATACGCCGTGGAACTCAGTCAACGGTTCAGATGGACTCAGCTTTAGTAATCTGAAATCCGTTGATCCGTTCTCTGCGATCGCCAATGTCAATATAAATTCGCGCGATGTTTCTTCAAACACTCTTCCGCGGACTGCCAACATGAGTCTTACAATTGAAAGGCGTCTGCCGGGTGGCAATGTTCTAACGGCAGCTTACGTCGGCACTCAGGCCAGGCATCTGCCGCAACAGCGGAACATTAACATTATTCCTTTAGGAACGTTGACGCATGGAATTCTGGCGGCTGGCAGCGCGAATCCGTCAGATCTGTCTGTGCCGATCAATCGCGCCGCGGCTGCTCTCGATACTGCATTGCTGAAGCAGTTCAGACCTTTCCAGGCATACAACTCGGTCGGTGTGTACCAGTTCACAGGAACATCCACCTATCACTCAATGCAATTAACATTGAGTCATCAGTCGGGCAGGAACTTGCAGTACTTTGCTACTTACACATTCGCTAAAGCACTTGGCACGGTTGCGACTAACGAAACCGATGGCTCGGCATGGGCCGACCCGATCGACACGCGCGGAAGAAGCTGGGGAATCCTGCCTTTCGACCGCACGCATGTGTTCAATTTGTCTTACAACTATACGCTGCCGAAGGTGGCACGTGGATCGTTTGACAACTGGTTCACCCGCGGAGTGTTGAATGGTTGGCAGATGTCCGGCATCACCACTTACCAGACTGGCACGCCCATTCGACTGAGGTTCGCTGGAGATATAGCCGGTGCCAGTGCTGCTGTTGCGTGGTACGGCTCTGACGCGTTCAACGTACTGGGTCAAAGCGTGGGCGCAATCACACCTGTCTACCTTCAAAATCCGACGACTGGTAACAGCAACGGTGACGTAGGTTCCAAAGTCTTCGACCTGAGCAAGTTGCAGATTCCAGCGTTTGGTCAAAGCGGACCTTCGCAGCCGCCGTTCTACCTGCGCACGGCAGCTAGATCGAACTTTGACGTTTCGTTCTTCAAGAACTTCAACTTCTCGGAGTCGAAGAAACTTCAGTTCCGGGCAGGCTTCTTCAATATCTTCAACCAAGCCTACCCGACCAGATACGATGTGGCGAATCCCGCTAACAGCGATATCTATCTGACGCTGAACACAGTGTCTCTGGATAAAGATATAAACGGGAACTGCCAGAGTTCAGCCCCGAATGGGACTGGTGGAATTCGAACTGGCGTGTGTGATCCGGCTAAGGGATATAAATTTGATGCCACCACCATCAACAACTTTGGCAAGATTACCAACAAACATGGCCGCCGAATCGTGGAGTTCGCATTGAAGTTCTACTTCTAAGCTGACCCACTGCGGTGACATCCAACGGCGCGAGCGTGCATCACTGCTCGCGCCGTTAGTATTTTCAGGAGTAGTATTCCCACATGCGGATGGCTAAGAAGATCTTGTACGGCATTGGTCTCACTGTTTGTTTCGCTCTTGCGGCAATCAGATCTACGGCGCAGGAGGACGTTGACGCCCGCTACAAGCTGGCAGACACGAACAACGCGGTTATTGAAGGCCGCGTCGCATTGCCTTCAGGGTTCTCTGCTGAGCATGCCATCAGAATTACGCTGAGAAATACTCAGATGATTCTCTCTACTCGCTATACCAACACGCATGGAGAGTTTCGATTCGATAACCTGTCGGAAGGAGTCTACTACGTACAAGCTGAAGCCACAGGGAATGAATTTGACATGGTAGTGGCGAAGATCGCGTTGGGACGCGGTATCGTCTCTCAAGTGACGCTTCAGTTGCTGGAGAACAAGTTGCCGTTGGGCTTGACGGCTGCAAGAGTCGTTTCGGTCGCTGAGCTGAAACAGGCAGTTCCGATTGCGGCGAAAAAGCAGTATGAGCTGGGATTGAAATCGGTGGCCAAAGGAGATGTAGCCACTGCTGCAAAATACTTTCAAGAGGCGGTCTCGCTCTATCCAGAGTATCTCGCGGCGCGCAACGATCTCGGCGCTCAGTATCTGAAACTTAAACGAGTCGACGAGGCCGAGAAATATTTTCGCAACGTATTGGCAGACGATCCGAAAAATTTCAATGCTCAGTACAACCTCGGACTGGTTCGGATCGAACGGAAGGACTATGGAGAAGCGGTCGCCGAGTTGAATAAAGCAATAGTCATCGACAGCACACGTCCAGTCGCGCGTCTATGGCTTGGTGTCGCTTTCCTGGAAATGGGCGACCTCGCTACGGCCGAAAGAGAATTAACGAAGGCATTGGTGATGGGTGGTGCTCAATGCGTGGCTGCTCATTATCATCTCGCCAGGATTTATCTCACGCGAGGAGACAAGTCGGCAGCGTTGCATGCTGTTGGTGCTTATCTTGAGGATGCGCCCAAGGGTGAGTATGCAGCCGAGGCGAAGCAGCTCGAAAAACAAATCCAGTCGCTGCCATAACCTTTAAGGAGGCTTTGCACGAAAAATCGAATTGCCTTTGCTCAGCCTGCGAAGCAGGCGAAAGCGTAGAGCCTGGGGCGCAAGCCCCAGGTTGTGAATTTGCATTTCGAGATGGAGCCCGCGCGAGTGGGCGAAAGCCTGCAGACTGTCGCCCGTTTCACGGGCTGCAAAACATTTTATTCCGAGATCCTGGGGCTTGCGCCCCAGGCTTTATGCTTACGCCTGCTTCGCAGGCTAAGGCGTCAGCGTGAACTGAGTGCTGTTGCTAGCGCTGTTCTTACCGTCGCTCACCGTCACTCTTAATTCATAAACTCCCGCTTGAAAGTCCGCCAGTGAGAAAGAACTCGCGTACTTGATTTGTCCCAGCTCGTCTGGCGCGGGAAGCGGAGTGGTTGACTTGCCTATAGCCCGATTGTTTTGCAGGACCGCGAAAGTGAGCTCCATCTTCGCGGTTGATTCCTTCGGCGGTAATGCGGTAACGAAGAACGCCAACTGCTTAGTCTGCGATTTGGAAATCGGGTCGCCGAGATTTGGATAGACGAGCAGTTCTCCGAAATGAAAAGAATTATCTTTCTTCTGTTCTTCCGGACTGAGTCGCTCGGCCCGCTTCAGCACTGCTACGCTGCTTAGCCGCGGTTTGGTTTCGTCAGCATTCGGAAGCTCTAAAGAGCTGATACGTACGCTGGTCTTTTTCGTCGACTCATCAAACGCGATTATCTCAACGCTATAGCTGCCGGCCGGCAATTGCGTTTCACGGTAAAAAAGCAAGTCTCCTTTACGTGCGGAGTCCATCTGATCAAGTGGTCCAGCGAGTGGATAATGCCGGCTCAGCTTCTGAACGACCTGTCCGGACTTGTCGCGGATCAACGCGATCACAGAGAAATCTGCGGCGTAGGTCTTCTTGTCAGCGGCCGGCGCAAAACTAAATGCTGACAAGGGAGCCTCAGCCAATATCAGTGTCAGACCTGGCCGAGTTGGGGCAGGAAAAGTTAACGCTGCGCCGCGGAAAGAAAAAGGATTTGAAACGGCGCGCGCATTTCTAGCGGCTGCAATTGCGGGCGCTTCGTAGTCGAGTACCGGAAGCTGGCCGACTGACTCGAGCGCGTAGTAGCCCTTGCGAGTCTGCACTTCTACATTCGCGTGATTAACTTTGACAGCGATGTGACGAAAACGGCCGTCGTAATCCTCATTCTTCGGAATGTAAGTGACCATGTAATAGCCGTGCATATCGTCACTGATGCGGCGCAGGCCGTTAGTCAGATCGTTGGTGTCATGGATGAGAAAGCCGCCGGTCTGATCGGAGAGTTGTCCGAGTCCACTCCGCGGATCGAACCGCAGTAGCTCTTCATTTCTTTCCAACGATTTTGTGTACGGTCCATTAACTCCGCGATCGTTTCCGCGACCTTGTTGCTGCATGCGCTGCGCTGCAAGCGAATTGAGCTCGCGTGCCGCTTCCGCCGTTCCACTCTCTGTTCTGAGACCCGCTGCATCAATTGTATAGATAGCGACATTAGCGCGATTGGCCGCGCTGATTACTGATGGAAACTTCGTTTGCACTGACGGTGGAAGCGCGATTCCCTCAGAGAAGAAAATGATGGTCTTGCGTCCCGGAAGATTGCGCATCGGATTTATGACCGCGAGGAGACTGTTAATAGTGGCGAAACCCTGCTGGTCGCGCTCCAATTCCTCAAATTGACGGAGGATGTTGGATTCGAGTTCATTGAACTTTTGCTCGGCCGCGGCCTGGCCCGCCGCGGCGCCCGCCGCTGATGCAGCCGCACTGTCGCGGCTTGCGCCTGCACTGCTTGTAGTGGCCTGCGACGAGTCTATCTGCTGATCCAATGCAATGCTCCGATCCGCCAGATCGCGAGTTCGTTGTGCGCTTGAAGCGTACGTTGAGCCGGTAGCACCCGTGGCTTGAGCTACTGCATCCTTCACCATTGCCGTGTTGTCCGTGAAGGGTTGCAGCGTAATCAGCGACTGATCGATTCGGAAGACGCCGGTGAAGTCACCAGCCGCCATGCCTTCCTGCGCGTACGCCAACCCCGCTTTTCGTGCCAGCGAACGGGCTTCGGGTGACAAGCGATCAAATACGAGAGCTGTTACTCCAGGTGTAGTGCGGTTCGTGCCGCTCGGCTGCGACGCTTCAGGCTGGCTTTCATTTCCCGCCACGTTGGATTTGCCGTTTCCTTCGGCCGGGGCTTCACGATTCACAAAGCGAAAGGATTGGATTTGTTGGCCGACGCCATCTTCAGCGACCTCGAAATCACCAGCCGTCAGATCCCTTACCAGTCGTCCCTTTTTATCCTTAACCACGATGTCGAGCCGTACTTCATTGGTCCGAACTCGCACCACGTCTTCGGTTTTTTGTTGCGACGGGTCCTGTGCAAAGGTCAGGCAGAGAGGAGAAACGGTCAACACGATTCCGAGTATGGCGGTGATAAATGCTTTCATTTCGGGGATCTCCAGGCTGCAAATGCGGATGTTGCAGAGTATAGGTCCGTCAACTACTAAAGACCAGCAATACTGATGTATTGGACGCCTTAATCCCGCGTCGATAATCAGGCTGCAAAATTGTATACTTTTCGCGCTTGCAACTTCTTGCATCCACCCGGAAATCCATAATGGTCAGTTTCAGCGCTCTTCAGCTCAGACGATTGATTTGCCTCGCGGTTGTTGCTGCCGCGCTGTTTGTCACTGAAAGCCACGCCATAGCGCAGGACGACGTGGACCGCGCGTTTGCCCGTGCGGCGCAACTGCATGAATCAGGAGATATTGAAGGAGCGATACGCGGTTATCAAACTATTCTGAGTGCGCACCCTAACAGAGCGGACGTGCGTTCAAACCTGGGCGCAGCGTATTCAAGGTTGGGTCGTTACGAAGATGCGATTGAACAGTATCAGAAGGCCCTGACCATTGACGGCCGTAATCAGGCGATTCGCTTCAATCTGGCGATGGCCTACTACAAGGCCGCGTTATTTGCAGAAGCTGCGGCTGAGCTCACGCGATTTATCCCTGTCGTACCACAGAACTTTCCTGAACGATCCAACGCAGTCTTGGTTCTCGCCGACTGCCAGGTCCGGATAGGTGAATACAAAAAAGTGATCGATTCACTGTCTCCGCTCGCCGAGGCTGAGCCGAATAACCGCACGATTGCATTTCTCCTCGGTAGCGCGTTGATCGGCGACGGCCAGTTGAACAAGGGACAGTTGTTAATCGACCGTGTCTTTCATGACGAAGACTCCGCTGAAGCGCACTTGTTGCTCGGATCAATTCTGCTTTTGGCAGACGACGGTCACGGCGCTATCAAGCAATTTGAGCGCGCGCTCACGTTGAATCCGAAGCTTGCGGGTCTGCAATCGTGGTACGGCAGAGCGCTTATGCGCATGGGTGACACCGAACGGGCGAGGACGGCTTTCCGCGGTGAATTGGCTGACAATCAAAACGATTTTAACGCCAACCTATTTCTTGGCATGTTACTGCGCCAGGAGAAGCAGTTTGACGAAGCGCTTCAGTACGAAACTCGCGCAGTTCACCTTCGTCCGCGTGACCAGTTTGCGCGTTTTCAGCTCGCGGCAGTTTATGCCGGTCTCTCAAAAACTGATGACGCGCGATTGTTGCTGGAAGGTGTCGTGAAGGAATTTCCCGATTTCGTCGAAGCACGTGCGCTGTTGTCGAGTGTATACTACCGGCTTAACCGTAAGGCAGATGGCGATCGCGAAAAGGCGATCGTCGATAAGCTGCATTCCGAGCAACAAGCGAAACAACCCGGTTCACAGCAGAGCTCTGAACAGAATCTCCCCAGCAAACCGCCGGAGCACCCGCGTTAGACATAGTTGTGATTGCCTCAATTAAGAATGCGCGAGTCCTGACGCTCATCCTGTTTGCCTTCGTTGCAGGGCAACTGACTGCGAGCGCTCAGTCTACTTCCAGACAAAAACGAAAGACGACCACCCAGAAAGCGACTGCTCCTGCGAACGCGCAGTTTGATGACGAAGCAAAACGCGCTGACGAAGCTCGTACTGCTGGACGGTTGGACGAAGCGATTGAGCATTATACGAAAGCTTTGCGATCGCGTCCCAAGTGGCCTGACGGTTGGTGGTACCTTGGCGCCATCTTTTACGAGAAGGATCTGTACGTGCAAGCGCAGGAGGCCTTCAACAATCTGGTCACGCTTGACCCTAAGAAGGGACAAGGGTGGGCCATGCTTGGTCTATGTCAGTTTCAGACGCGTGACTACGAACACGCAGTCGTTTCCCTACAACGAGGGCGCACGCTTGGTTTAGGTGGCAATCAGGAGCTGGAGACAGTAGTTCGTTATCACACTGCTCAGCTGTACATACACTTTGAGGAATTTGAGATCGCGTATGAAGTACTCAGAGAGTTTCTCAAGGTGGGTAACGATAGTCCAAAGATCGCGGAGGCGTTTGGGCTTACGATTCTGCGAATGCCTATGTTTCCCAGGGACATTCCAGCCGAGAAACGAGATCTCATCGAACTTGCGGGACAAGCCGGAGTGAACATGGCGGCTCGACGCCTCGAGCAGGCGCGGACGTTTTTCGACACTCTTGTTTCGCACTATCCGGACGAGCCGAACGTGCATTACTCCTTCGGCGTTTTTCTTATCACTCAGGACGCGGACGCAGCGCTCAAGGAATTCCAGCGCACGCTGGAGCTCTCGCCCTCGCATCAACCGGCGATGGTCCAAATGGCATTTGAATATCTCAAGCGCGATGAATACGAAAAAGCGCTGCCGCTCGCGGAACGTGCTGTTCAGCTCGCGCCGAAGATGTATCCCGCGCGGAACGTGCTGGGCCGAGTGTTGCTTGAGTTGGGCCAGGCGGAACGAGCCGTAAAGGAATTGGAAGAAGGAGTGCGATTGGCTCCGTCGAGTCCGGAAATGCACTTTGCGCTCGCCAGAGCTTATACGCGAGTTGGGCGGAAAGAGGATGCGCAAAGAGAGCGTGAGATTTTCAAGAAGCTGCAAGACGAGTATGAGCGACAGCGCAATGTCCGACCATCTGCGGAGACCGACAAAAACCAGGACACAGCGAAACCGTAGCCCGCTTTCAGTGTTGGCACTCCTTCTGCTGCTGGCGAGTGCGCAGTTGTTTGTTGGCCAGTATAGTGCCGAGCGTTGGAAACCGCGGCGACTCACGGCGGAGACCGAATTTGTCGGCGACGAGACGTGCGCTGAGTGCCACAAAACAAACGCAGCTTCGCACGCACAAAGTGGAATGGCTCATGCCATGCAAACTGCTGGTGATTCGCGCGTGCTGATGGCGAATCCTTTGATGAATTTTCGCGTTGGCCCGTACTCTTATCAGATAAAGCGCGACGGCGTGCAGTCAGTCTATTCCGTCAGCGATGGTAAAGAAACGATTGCAGCTCCAATCCTCTTCGCGCTCGGGCAAGGCAAGGCCGGGCAGACTTACGTGTTTCAGCACGACGGCGCGTTCTATGAGACGCGCGTCAGTTTTTTTAATGAAGTGAAGGGACTGGATTTTACGATCGGCCACGCTCGGAATGTTCCGGCTACACTGAATGACGCATTGGGGCGCCGTCTTTCTGAAACGGAAGCCGCCGACTGTCTCGGATGTCACTCGAGCGGCGGTGTCAGGGGTAAGGAGATTCGTCTGGACAAACTCGTCACCGGTGTTCGTTGTGAGGCGTGTCATGGACCAGGCGGGCGACACGTTGCGGCGAGTAAAGCCGGAGAACCCGCAAAGGGACCAATCTTCAGCGGTCGTTTGATGGGTGGCGATAAAATGACGCAGGACTTCTGCGCGGCTTGTCACCAGGGTAGTGATAATTCAGCAATCTCGAAAGTGGCCGATACCGAAGTCAATAGTATTCGGTTTCAACCTTATCGCCTCTTCCACAGCAAGTGTTACTCCGACGACCGGCGGATCGGTTGCACGGGCTGTCACGATCCGCATCAGCCGCTCAGACGAGATGCTGCTTACTATGATTCGCAATGTCTCACGTGTCATGCGTTGAAAGGTGCGAAAGTCACTACGGGTACGCAGGCTGCGTGTCCGGTTGCGACGAAGGATTGCACGTCGTGCCACATGCCGAAAGTCAGAGTTGACGAGGCTCATTTCAGTTTCACAGATCATTACATTCGCGTCGTTAGACGAAAGACGTCTGCGCCGAGTGGTAACTAAACAGCTCATGCGAAATTTTGTTCTAAGTTTTTCAATCGTTGTTCTTCTGGGTTTGCTGTTTCTGCCAACCCACCCTGCTACAACCGCCAGCGCGGTTGTAGCGCCGGCGCCTGTAACGTTCGTCGAAGTGCCGCCTGCTCAAAGCAAGATCACCTGGGTGCACGATAATGGACGCTCAGAATCGCGGCACCTTCCTGAAACGTGCGGTGGCGGCGGCCTCTTCTTCGACTTTGATAACGATGGCTGGATGGATATCTATCTGGTGAACAGTGGACCATCAGATTTCTACACGCCAAAGACTCCGATTAAGAATTCTCTTTACCACAACAACGGTGACGGCACTTTCACAGACGTCACTGACAAAGCCGGCGTCGCGTGCGGTCAGATGGGTAATTTCGGCATGGGTGCAGCGGCAGCAGATTATGACGGTGATGGCTGGCAGGATCTGTACGTAACCAACTACGGCACGAACGTCCTTTTTCACAACAACGGCAACGGCACGTTTACGAACGTGACCGACAAGGCTGGAGTGGCCGCGCCAAACTGGTCCACCTGTGCGACATGGTT
>DASUYO010000505.1:0-5459 GCA_036377375.1 Pyrinomonadaceae bacterium | reverse complement strand
AATTGATGCTTTCACGCAAAGTGTCGCGTCGGAATTTGCAAAGGCGCTCCCCGACGTTTTGGACGGAGCTGAAGGCATTGTCCTCGACTTGCGCGCAAACGGCGGCGGCGACGCTGAAGCGATGGCTGATGTTGCGTCGCTCTTTCTTGACGAGGGCACGAATTTAGGTAAGTTCGCGGATCGCTCCGGCGCTTCATTCGAGCTGCAAACTTTTTCGCGACGGCTATGGCACAATATTGCGTCGCCTCCCATTAAACTTCCACTCGTCGTACTCACGAGCGAAAACACATCGAGCGCTGCAGAAATTCTCGCTGCTGCGTTACAGGCTAAAGGTCGCGCGCAAGTTATCGGCAGCGGCACGTGCGGTTGCGTGTTGGCGATTCGAAACAGACACGCGCTGCCTGATGGTGGCGTTTTGGATGTGAGCGAGTTTGACTATCGCACTGCCGGTGGCGTGCGACTCGAAGGCACGGGCATCAAGCCAGACAGACTCATTCTACTCACGAGGGCCGACATCTATTCCCGTCGCGACAGCGCCCTCGACCTCGCGCGGGATTTACTCATTAAGAACTCGTGAATTTCTCATCAGCGGGGGCAAGCCCCTCTTCCTGACTTGTTCCCTTTCATTAAGTATTTTAGAGGAAAGAACAAGTCAGGAAGCGTGGCTTGCCCCCGCTGATCCTGTATCATGCTTTGCACTCATGCTGTATTTATCCCAGGTCTTAGGCCGGCCGATACGCGACCTCGAGGGGCTACGTGTAGCCACCGTGAAGGATGTGATCGTGCGCCTCGGCGCAGACGATCATCCTCCGGTGACGGGCTTCGTTGCGCGCTATCGACGGCGCGATTTCTTCCTCTCGCGCTGGCGCATCACCGAGCTGAATCAGCACGGTGTGCGTCTCAACTCAGACATTCTCGACTTACGACCATTCGTACGTCGTGAAAGTGAAGTGCTGCTCGCACGCGACGTGCTCGACAAACAACTGATCGACGTGGATGGCAAGCGTGTCGTGCGTGTGAATGATGTTCAGATTATCGAAGCTGCCAGCCAGTGGCGCGTCACTGGCGCCGATGTGAGTCTTCAGGGACTCTGGCGGCGGCTCGCACCCACCGGCTTTGCAGGCACAAGAAAACCGGTGGAGGTGCTCGATTGGGCCGACGTCGGCTATCTCGCTACTGACGCCGCTACGGTCCAGTTGAAATCGTCAAGCGATAAGCTCGCACGACTGCACCCGGTTGAGATTGCACGACTCGCGGAAGCACTTTCATATCATCACGGCTCGGAAGTCGTCGAATCGCTTGACGACGAAACCGCAGCCGAAACACTCGAAGAAATGCCGGCTGAGACTCAGGCCAGAATACTCGGCGACATGGACCAGGAGCGCGCCGCAGACATTCTCGAATGGATGTCGCCTGACGAAGCAGCAGACGTGCTGGGCGATCTTCCCGAAGAGAAGGCTGAAGAGTTGCTCGGTCTGATGGAGCACGAGGAGCAGGCAGACGTTGCCGAACTGCTCCCTTATGAAGACGACACTGCCGGCGGCTTGATGACGACTGAATTCGTCACGCTGCCACGCGCGCTGACAGTTGGTGAAGCACTCGCCAGACTGCGCGAGATGGCGGAAACGCCAAACATGATTTACTACCTCTACGTGGTCGAGGCTGAGAATTCATGGAAGCTCGTGGGCGTTATCGCCTTGCGAAGTTTGATACTGGCTGATCCGTCGGCACCGCTTGAAGAAGTGATGCGTACAGAGTTTCAGCAAGCCGATGCAGGCGAGCCTGCGAAAGAGGTGGCGCAAAGAATTGCTGAGTACAATCTGCTCGCGCTTCCTGTGATCGATGATTCCGGAGATATACTCGGCATCATCACTGTAGACGATGCGATGGAGATTCTGTTGCCGAAAGACTGGCGGCAACGTTTGCCACGTCTTTTTGGGTAACACGGATAGACACTGATAAATAAATCCGGATTTATCCGTGAAATCCGTGGCTACAATAGTTCTTACTTCTTATGAAGGATGGTGACCCCCCAAGTGGCAGATTCGCGAGCAGCAGTTCGAGCTGCCGGGCGTCGCTTAATGCGTCGCGGGGCTCAGGGCGTGCGCCAGACGGTCGCGCGCCGCAAACGCCTGCTCGCTTATATCGCCATCCTCGGCCCGGGAATGATTACTGCCAATGCCGGCAATGATGCTGGCGGCATCGCGACCTTTGCCTCTGTAGGCGCAGACTTCGGTTATTCACTCCTCTGGATCCTCATTCCAATCGCTATTAGCCTGGGAATCGTTCAGGAGATGTGCGCTCGCATGGGTGCAGTCACGGGAAAAGGTCTCGCCGATCTTATCCGCGAGCGTTTCGGCGTGCGCTGGACCGCTTTGATAATGCTTGCGCTGCTGGTGGCTAATGCAGGCGTGACCGTTTCTGAATTCGTGGGCATCGCGGCCGCGACGGAGCTGTTTGGTGTTTCGCGTTACGTCTCTGTGCCTTTAGCGGCAATGCTCGTCTGGTGGCTTGTCGTCAAAGGTTCTTACAAGCGAGTTGAGCGAGTCTTTCTGTTAATGTCGCTTGTGTTTCTTGGTTACATCGTCTCGGCTTTTCTTTCGCGACCGGATTGGAGCGCGGTTGCGATCGGACTTGTCCGGCCGGAATTCAAATTCGAGCAGGCTTTTCTCTTTACCTTCGTCGCCGTCATCGGTACGACCATCTCGCCGTACATGCAGGTCTACGTTCAATCTTCAGTCGTCGAAAAGGGAGTTACACCGGAAGATTATTCAAAGACTAGAACAGACGTATGGGTGGGAACCGTCTTTGCGATCCTCGTTGTCTTTTTCATCGTCGTCTCGACGGCGGCAACGCTTCACAAAGCCGGCATCCAGATAACGAGCGCGGCCGAAGCCGCTCACGCCCTTCGTCCACTGGCCGGCAGGTATGCTCAAACATTATTCGGTTTTGGACTTTTCGGCGCCTCCATGCTGGCCGCGGGAGTCCTGCCCCTAGCGACTGCCTACTCGATTAGCGAGGCGCTCGGCTTTGAAAAAGGCGTGTCGCGGAGTTTTCGCGAAGCACCGATATTTTTGGGCACGTTTACCTTCCTGGTCGCGGTCGGCGCGGCCATTGCGATCGTGCCGAATCTGCCGTTGATTCGGGTGTTACTCATAACGCAGGTGATCAATGGCTTGCTGCTTCCAATCGTGCTGTTTGCTGTTCTCCGTCTGGTGAACAATCGCGAGCTGATGGGCAGGTACGTCAACGGACCACTCTATAATATTGCCGCCTGGTTGACGGCAATTCTCGTGACGATTCTGTCGCTGCTCTTTATACTGATCAGTCTGTGACTCGTCCTCGTGTTACCAACAAGATCGTTCTGTTTCTGGTTGCGTCAGCAATTGCCTTGCTGGCCACCTACTTGTTTTGGTCGTTCACCACTGAAGTCAAGACGCTGCTCGAGCACCGGATGGGCACTCGCCCATCTCCTTCCGCGGGCACAATCATCAACGTAATCAAACTGTTTCTGGTCGGGATCTTAGGCTACCTTTTTGTCCGCGCTCTCAACTCTCTCTTCTTCGGACTCGCATTTTGGCTCAAACGAATTGACGCGCCGACGCTCATCCGAAACATCTTCACGATCGTCGCCTTCACGATCCTGTTCTTAATTGCCTTCACGTTTCTCTTTCCCGACGTGAATCTCGGCGCGCTCTTCACGACTTCTGCAATCTTCGGCGTCATTCTCGGTCTGGCACTACAGGACACTCTCGGCAACTTCTTCGCAGGAATCTCCTTGCAGGCCGACCGTCCGTTTCAAGTAGGCGACGTGATTACCGTCGGAGCGCAGCGACACACGGGCGTTGTCGAAGAGATCAGTTGGCGGGCAATTAAGATTCGAACGTTCCAGAATCACGTTGTGCTGATCGCCAACAGCAATGCCGCGAAGGAGCCGATCGAGGTCTGTCCACGCGATAATCTCAACGCACGGCTCGTGTTTTTCAACACGCTCTATACGGATTCACCGGCAAAGACAATTCACGTCGTGCGTGAGGCGGTGCGCGAAGCTGACAACGTTTCGGACAAGGTCACACCGATCGTCCGAATCAGAAACCTCGGCGATAACGGTGTCGATTACGAGGTGAAGTATTGGCTCGTCGATTACGCCAAATACAACGATACCGACGCTTTGATCCGGCAGCGGATCTGGTATGCATTCCGTCGAGCAGGCTTGAACTTTGCTTTCCCCACGCGGACGCTACACGTCGAGCGTCGCCACGGTTCGGAGCTGCGGGATGGTGACGGTGGCGCCATTGCGGAAAGACTTTCCGCAGTCGATATCTTCGCTCCGTTATCGGCTGATGAGACCACGATGCTGGCCCAAGCCGCCGTCAGGCACGTGTTTGCACCGGGCGAAATAGTTATCCGGGCGGGTGACCCGGGCTCGTCCATGTTCGTAGTTCATAAAGGGCGAGTGCAGGTCCAGGTCAATGATAATGGCCGCCCAAGGCCGGTCGCCACCCTCAATGAGGGCGACTTTTTTGGGGAAATGGCGCTGTTTACCGGCGAGCCCCGGACGGCCAACGTGCTGGCTCTCGAAGAGACTGAAGTGCTTGAGATCGGCCACGCAGCGATGAAAAGAGTGTTTGATACGAATCCCGACCTGGTCGAATCCCTCAGTTTCATCATGGCTGAGCGCCGCCAGGGCCTCGCCTCACAAGCCGACGCTACGGCCGAAAGCGCCCACTCATCAGCCGGCATTCTCTCCGCCATCAAGCGCTTCTTCGGTATTTAGCCCGTCATCTCTTTTGTGCATTTTGTGCCTTTTTGCGGCCAAAAACCTTCTCCGCGGCGAGACTTGACAGCTCGACACTCAACCTTTATTATTACAGCACGCTCAGCTAGCTGAGCGACTATCAAGGAATAATTAGGAGGAGAGAGACCTATGACCATTGTTCGCTACGACCCATTCCGCGATCTGCGGACCTTACAGGAAGAAGTGAATCGCTTGTTCTCGACCAACCTAACCCGTGCCTTCGACGATGAGGGCATTGGCCGTGGCGCCTGGGCGCCAAGCGTCGATATTTATGAGAACAAGGACCACATCGTGCTCGAGGCCGAGCTCCCTGGAATGAAACAGGAAGACTTCGACCTCTCGATCGAGAACAATGTCATTACCCTCCGCGGTGAGCGTAAGTTCGAAAAGACGGATGAGACTGACAACTACCATCGAGTCGAGCGCTCGTATGGCTCATTCACACGTTCTTTCACTTTGCCTCAAACAGTGTCCGCCGAGGGTGCAACCGCTGAATACAACAACGGTGTGTTGCGCGTGACGTTGCCGAAGAAAGAAGAGACCAAAGCCCGACGCATTCAGGTGTCCGGAGGAGAGGCCGGCGCCACGCAGAAGACAATCGAGACAACAGCCGAAACCGGAAAAGCAAAAGAAGCCAGTGGCGGGCGCTAAGGCTTTGATG
>DASUYO010000504.1:0-4820 GCA_036377375.1 Pyrinomonadaceae bacterium | reverse complement strand
AATCGCCGCGCTCAGGTCCTCGTACATGTCGCGCACTGCCGGGACCAGCATTCCTTTGAAGAGATATTCGGCGCCGCGATTCGGGTCGATGACGCCTTTCATCATTTCCAGGTATTCAGGTGTTTCCGGCTCGGGCCACTCTGGTCTAATCGGATGAAACTCGATATCGAGTGACTCAATTCGTTTCCGGTAAGTTTCACTTGTCGCAATGACGGCTCGATGAAGCGCTTCTTCATTTCAAGCGCGAGGGCGATATACGGATGCAGATCGCCCAGCGAGCCAATGGTCGTCATCACCACGCGATGTCTTCTGAAAGTATTCAATTAATGATTCCTCCTTTGGATTAAGTAGCGTTCTCAACGCGGCGTGAAGATAAGAAACAGGCGGGTGTAGTTACATATCCCGAAAGATGCATTTTCGAGATGTATTTAAAAATCGGCGTTTATCGGCGTGAATCTGCGGCAAAAATACATCTTTCGGGCCATGACGATGCCACTTGCATCGTTTATTTTGTTTGCGACAGGAGGAGGAGTTTTTATGGAGACGATAAATACAGACGTGATCATCATCGGAGCCGGCCCGACCGGGCTTTCATTGGCTTGCCAGTTAATCAGATACGGGATCGATTTCGTTGTCGTGGAGAAGAACGATACGGTCACGCGCTTTTCGAAGGCGATCGGCGTTCAGGCACGCACGTTGGAGATCTATGACCAGATAGGACTGGCGCAGCCCGCCATCGAGCGTGGCACGATTACGAACAGAGTGAGGCTGATCGAGGGCGGTGAGGTTCGCGGCGAAATGCATCTCGCGAACTTCGGAAAAGATCTCAGCCAGTTTTCTTACATGCTGATGCTCGAGCAGAGCAAAAACGAGGAGCTGCTCTATGACTTTGTTAAGAGTCGCGACCGCGATGTCCTTTGGAATACCGAGCTTGAGAATTTTTCTCAGGACGAAACGGGCGTGACCGCGCAGGTGAAGTTGCCGTCGGGCGAATCTCAAAGGATCAAAGGGAAATTTCTTGCCGGATGTGATGGCGCGAGCAGTCCGGTCAGGCATGGTTTAGGACTGACCTTCGCAGGCAGCACGTTTGAGCGTCTGTTCTACGTCGCCGATGCGCGTGTTGACTGGGAATTCCCGCACGACACACTGCACGTTTGCCTCGCGAAGGAAGTGTTTGTCGCGTTCTTTCCGATGCCGGGTGAGAATCGTTATCGAATTGTCGGCACTTTCCCCGAAAGCAAAAACGAGGAAGAAGGCGAAGTGGTGTATGAGGAGATCGAGCAGGAGATTAAGGAACAGGCGAAACTAAAGCTCGAGATTTCGGATGTGCGATGGTTTTCGCTTTACAAGGTCCACTCGCGGCGTGTGAACAAGTTTTCCAACGGCAAATGTTTTCTCGCGGGCGATTCAGCACACATTCATAGTCCCGCAGGCGCGCAGGGCATGAACACCGGCATCGGCGACGCCTACAATCTGGGGTGGAAACTCGCTCTCGTGGTGAAAGGCCTTGCCGGCGAAGAGTTGCTCGATACTTACAACGAAGAGCGACTCGCAAACGCGCAGCGGCTGCTCGAGTCGACAGATCGCATGTTTGAACTCGCAGCAGGCTCAACCTGGCTGATGAGTTTTATACGCACGACGATCTTTCCGCCAGTGGCAGGTTTTATCGCCAGTCTGGAGCCTGTCAGTAAGAAAATCTTTCCGCTGATCTCGCAGATCGGTATCAACTATCGCAACGCTTCGCTCAGTGAACACACTGACGATGAATCAGGCCACGTGGAGGCCGGTGATCGCATGCCTTACTTTCAACTGGACGGACAAAGCATTTTCGCGAAGTTGAAGGAACCGAAGTTTCACTTGCTTCTGTTGTCGAAAGGCGAGCGCGAGGCCGCATGCAATGAATTTATGCAGAGTTACGGTCACCTCGCGGATTGTCATGTCATTCCGATCACCGAGCGCGTGAGTGAGATCTTCGACAAAGAAGACGACTTCGCCATTTTTCTGAGGCCCGACAACCATATCGCGTTTATCTCATCGGAGATTACGCCCGAGATGGTTCGAGAGTATTTGCAGTCAAGACATATTTCATAAGGTTAGTGAGTCATGATTAGAGAGAATGATTTAGACAAAGCGTTTTACGAAATCCAGGTGAAAGGTTATCTGGATGCGAGATGGAATGAGTTGTTCGAAGGCATGAACATCGCGGGGGGCGATAACGTGACAACGATTTCCGGCATAGTTGCGGACCAGGCAGCGCTGCACGGTTTACTGGCGCGCGTCCGCGACTATGGTCTCGTGCTTATATCAATCAGGTCGAATAAATCGAACGACGGGCGGCCACAGAGGGCCGCCCGTACAGTTGCAGTCGATCATGCACCTTCATCTGAGGCGCCCGATTGATGACAACTGTAGGGGCGGCCCTCCGTGGCCGCCCGTCGTCGGCTACATACGCTTCATTTCATTCTTGTGACCGTCCTGAATAAACGTAAGGCTGACGGCCTTCCCATTTTCAACGTTGAAGATGATCGTGGCGCCGTCAAACGCAGTGGGCTTGAACGTATGCTGGTCCAAAGGCCAGAGACCAACAGGCTCCTGTGCGCCCGGTGCTGCAAACAATCTCCAGTCTTTAACTGTAATCTCGACCGCTGGTCCATGAAGTCCTTCGTATCTTCCCGCGTACGACTGCAATGTCTCAGGATCAATTTCGGGCGGCGGCGTCGCTCCGGCTTGCTTCAGCAGCTCGATAATTTCGTTGTTGTTTTTACTGAGCGCTGCTCCGAGCGCAACGCGGAGTGTGTCGAGGTGTAGTTGCCGACTCTCGATCGCCTTGCGCACGAGCTCGGGCTTATCTTCGCGAACGCCTGTCATCAAAAATCCGAAATAACTTTCCTGACCAAACGTGATCCAGAACCGGTTGACATCACGGATGATTACTTCGCGCATGCCGTAGAACGTGTTGTGCGGACCCTCGACAACGTCCACGCGATCTTTGAGCTGAGAATAAACCTCGTCGACATCGTCTGTGTAAGTGTAAAGATCGACTTCGCGACGTCGCTTTTTGCTGGCCTCACCACCCTGACTGAACATCACCTGCCCATTTCCGTACGCCATAATGGCAAAACTCAAGCCGTCACTTTCATTGCCGTAAGTCGCGACAGCACGAAAGCCGATGCTCTCGTACCAGTCGACGGTCGCGCGCACATCGGGGACGTGGATCATCGGAACGACGTGCTTATTCGACATCTGCGTTTCTCCTTTCGTGTGCTAGAATTCGCCGCCGATGCCAACCGCTTCAATTCCCACTGAATCCCGGCGGCTCGTGTCGCTCGACGTTTTCCGCGGCATCACGATCGCAGGCATGGTCCTGGTAAACAATCCGGGCACGTGGGACCACATTTACTGGCCACTCGAACACGCACAGTGGCACGGCTGGACGCCGACCGACCTCGTCTTTCCGTTCTTTCTGTTCATCGTCGGCGTGGCTATCCCACTCGCCTTTGCCAATCGACTCGAAAGTGGCGGCAGCCGCCGTGATCTTTATCTGAAGATTATCAAACGCACGCTGATTATCTTCATCATTGGCCTGTTTCTGAATGGTTTTCCGTACTTTGCCTTGGCAGAGTATCGCATTCCCGGCGTGCTACAGCGAATCGCCGTCTGCTATTTCTTCGCGTCGATCATTTTTCTCAACACGAAATTCAGAACTCAGATCGCGATTGCGATTGGCCTGCTGCTTTTTTACTGGCTGCTCGTGAAATTCGTTCCAGCACCGGGCTACGCCGCGGGCGATCTCACAAAAGAAGGCAGCCTGCCGTCGTATATCGATCGCGTTATTTTTGGGAAACACGTGTGGGCACAGGCGCGGGTTTACGATCCGGAAGGAATATTGAGCACGATTCCGGCGATCGTGACGGCGCTGATCGGAGTGTTGACCGGTCAGTGGCTGCGAACCGACAGGACGCGCTATGAAAAGGCAGCGGGAATGTTTGTCGTGGGCGCGGTGTGTGTCGCTATCGGCTGGGCCTGGAATGCTTTCTTTCCGATCAACAAGGCGCTGTGGACCAGCTCGTACGTGCTTTTCACAGGTGGTTTGGGGTTACAGTTTTTGTCGATCTTTTACTGGTTGATCGACATCAAAGGTTATCGCCGCTGGGCCAAGCCGTTTGAAGTATTTGGACTCAACGCCATTGCGCTGTACATCGTAGCGGATCTAATCGCCGCATCGCTGGGCGTCATCAAAGTCGGCGGCGATTCGCTTGGAGGCTGGATTTACGATCACCTGTTTGCTTCGTGGGCGTCGCCCGTTAACGCCTCACTCGCGTTTGCGATCTGCTTCGTTTTAGTTTGCCTCGGACTGATGTGGATCCTTTATCACCGCAAGATCTTTCTGAAGGTCTAACTCTTCAGACGCTCCTTAGCCTCGGGAAGCAAGCTAAAGCTTGAACTCTGAACTATTTCGTGAACCATCTCAAACCATAGATGGATGGAGAAAAGTTTAGAGTTCAGCCTTTTAGGCTGCTGGCCTGGGAAGCAGCAAGCTTTCGTTTGGATTCGTCTATTAACGAATTATTGTTCGCGTAACTCAGAGGCTCGCCGCAATGCGGAGGATACTGGTGCCGTTGATAAACCGGATACGCCTCCGTACGCAGGTGGGCCAGCATGTGATGGCCGCGTCGGGTTTCACGCTCGTGTCGCAATGCTGAGATATCTATCGGTGCGACGACGATCCGCTCGCCCGGTCCCGGCGAAGCTTCAGCGAGCAGACGCCCATCGAAATCAACTATCTGACTGCCGCCGGGCCAGGAATAAGGAGGATAGTG
>DASUYO010000503.1:0-7099 GCA_036377375.1 Pyrinomonadaceae bacterium | reverse complement strand
GGAGACGGGCCACCAACTTCCTCAAACCCGACCTGATGCTGTTGTTTCGGCCATTGATGTCGTCTGGGCTGCCGCCTCAAAGGGCTTGATAACTTCTTGAGAGTTATTTAAGGACTTTTAGATCGCAATCGTCTAAGGTGTGCGACGTCATCATCTCACTTGAAATAGCTTTGCGCTTGAAGCGCGAAGCGTTGTGATGTATAGATTGCCGCTCTTAAATGTCGGCCGACTGTGACGCTCTACAAATCTCTGAGTTCGCCGACACTCCCAATACAAACAAGGACCCTTTTCATGCATCTTCAGCAAACAAAGCGAGAAAGTATTAAATCTGGAGGAGCTCAGTATTACTTTCATGATCTAACTGGGGCAGTAAAGACTTACTTGCGTTCTCAGGGCGCGGTTAGCGTAGCCCTTGTCACGCCTTATGGGGCAACAAAGTCAGATTACTTCGCTGTTAGTACAGATCGAAAATTAGATAAACAACTCAAGCCGATTCCAGGAAATGTTGGACATGACAGAATCCAGCAAGGGCGCGCGAGTGCCAGTATTGGTGAGTCAATTAGAATGTGGTACAACCTGCCGCCAGGCGATTTTGAACGTATTAGCATTGACATCGACATTATAGATGACGTTTTCTATCTCACGCCGTTAACCTACAAATACGCTACTGCAAAGAAAGAAAAGGCACTGCCTCGAATTGAGCGCCCGCTAACTTTCACAAAAGATTACGTTAGTCCCTTCTGGATCCAACAACTCGAGCAGACCAACAAAAAATCACGCGGCATCGTTCAGTGGTCGCTTGCTGAGATTTGCCGAATCGTGGTTGATCATCGCCCCGAAACAAAACTGGCGCACATTCAAGAGACTGACATTCTTCGAGCATCAGGTCCTCTCAAACATTTGGGAATGAGTTTAGGTGGGTACGTTGGTAAGGGCTATGACTGTTTCTCGGAATTCAACTTTCTGACGTATCCTTCTTATTACGTGCCTGTTGAGCTGAAGAGAAACAGTTTGGGCTTTCAATATCAACAGCGAAAGTATGGCAGAGATTTACTATCGCGAGCAGTAGTGTTATGTGCGACGCACAGCCACAAACAAGTTCCTCGTAACATCGATATCGTTGAACTCGAGGCGATGTGCAGTTTTCTTTCGCGACTTACTCCATAATCATGAACAATCATCAGGAAATAATTCCAATAGGAACGGCTGTACCTGCGGATAGACAGGCCGCTAAAAGACATTATGGTGTCCATCCGTACTTCACTCGAAGACCGTTCAATGTGATCCGAAAATACATCCTTCATTATTCGAATCCTGGAGAGGTGGTGCTCGATCCGTTTGGGGGCTCCGGAGTAACTGCTATTGAAGCATTCCTCGAAAACCGAATCGGAATTCAGAATGATATAAATCCGCTCGCAAATTTTATCGCAGAAGGAATTTATGAGCTGTCTAAGGGAAATCTCGCAGATTACAAATATGGATTAGCCGTACTCAAAGACCGTTGTTACGAAATCCTGAAGCGCCTCCCTCAACTAGACGACCAACAGATAAAGACACTTCAGAAAAAACTCAATCTTCCGCCGAATATTCCTTTACCGACCACTTCTGATGTCGAGTATTACCATGACCTTTTTTCTGTCCGGCAGTTGACAGCATTGGCTGTTCTTAAAGATGCCATTGATGCCTTAGATCGTCCGTATGCGAGAAAGGGACTGCTCCTTGCTTGGTCGGCAACACTCGCGAAGCTTAACAAGACCTTTCTTTCCACAGAGGGACGAGCGGAATCTCGTGGTGGCTCGAGTATTTTTAGTATCTATCGCTATAAAATCGCAAAAGAACCGATCGAATTGCCGCCGTGGGAAACATTCTATGAAAGAGCTACTAACATAATTGCAGCCAAAAAAGAAATTGACGCGCATATCGAATACAAGCGTCACGCTGGAGGATTTTCTGGACACTTCAAAGTAAAGAATAAAGATATTGAATCGCTTGCGGAGGAATTAAAATATGAAGTCGATTACATATTTACAGACCCGCCTTATGGCGGTCACATCTCTTATCTAGACCTCTCTACCCTTTGGAATTGCTGGTTAGATCAAATGCCGACCAAAAGTGCTCGGAAGATGGAACTAATAGTCGGTGGTGAATTACAGTTAAGCGAGCAGCACTATACAGAGCGATTGGCCACAAGCATTGAAGCCTGTTTGAAAATGCTGAAAAAAGGGCGTTGGCTCTCCGTTGTCTTCCAACACTGGAACGTTACCTACTTCAGCGCGATCCTATCAACTGCTGCTGATCACGGAGCCGAGTTGAAAGCAGCCATTTCTCAGGTTGGAGATCCAATATGGTCAATGCATAAGAAGAAAGGTAATCAATCTGTATTGGCCGGCGAAATGATTTTAACTTTTCAAAAGACAGGCAAACGCGAAGTGCTTCTCAAGTCACGATCCGAGTTTGATGTCGGTTCGATGGTTAAAAAAATCTTGACAGAAGCAAACTCTGAAAAGATTTATGGCGAATATCTATTTAATCAGTTGGTCATTGCTGCGTGGCAGCAATCGTCCATTTCCTCACTTAACATCACTAAAGATGAGTTTTCAGAATTGATAAAGAACTATGGTTGGCATTATGACCAATCAGCTCATTATTGGGTAAAAGAAAAGGATAGAGTACTGCGACTGTTTGCGCATGACTAACTTATGAAACAGGCACTTCCTGGTTGGCAATTCGACGTATAATGCACAGGCGCGCCCGAACGCAGCGCGACGGCGTCGCCTGGAACGCTTGTCACTGACTTTCCTATTCAACTACTTCAAACGTTCCTGTGCGCACCTCGCCGCTGCGCGCGTAGCGGGTGAGCAGCACACCGCCAGGCGTGCTGATCGAGTGCGCCACGGTGAAGGCCGACGGTTGTGCGTCGTCGCCGAACAAGCGCTTGCCGTGCCCAAGTACGACCGGATAAATCGTAAGCCGAAGCTCGTCCACCAATCCGGCTGCAAGCAGTTGGCGCACCATGTCGGCGCTGCCCCATGTCAATAGGTTGGCGCCGTCCTGCTGCTTAAGCGTGCGTATCGCGTCGGCAAGGTCGCCCTCCAGCGCATGACTGTTCTGCCAGTCAAGCTTATCGGATCGATGCGTCGCCACGTGCTTAGGCACGCTGTTGAACAGGTCAGCGATGGGGTGACCGGCCCGTACGTGCGGCCAATACGCCGCCCATATTTCATAGGTGCGACGTCCCAGCAATAACTCGAAGGGTTGCGAGAACATGTCCTGCACGAATTGGCCAATGGCTTCGTCGTCATATGGCACTGTCCAGCCGCCAAGGCGGAATCCGCCGCTGGGATCTTCTTCAGGCCCGCCGGGGGATTGAATAACGCCATCCAGACTAATGTGTTCAGCAACAATGAGCTTGCGCATACTCGCCTCCGCGACCAATAGATTTCATTCCCTAGCGTATAGTCGAACGAGACTCTGCGAAATCGACAGTGCGTTGCCCAGATGACGCTGAAAAGTCATAAGCATCTGGTTGGACACAGTCAGTACCACCCGCGATAGCGGGTGGGTAAAACGATCAGGATTCTACTTTGCCACCCGCTATCGCGGGCGGTACTGACCCTGTCCAAGTCAATTTCCTGACTTTTCGTGAAAGCCATACCCGTCGTTCCCACCCGTCAATATAAACTACCTGCGCGGTGTCTTTGCCGACACGACGTTTGTATACGGCGATACTCCAACAGTGTTGAATGCTCTCACTCGATAAGAGTATTGCGTGTTGCTTGCTACCGTACCATCAAGATACGTGGTCGTGTTCCGCCCGACACGGCCAATCTCGGCAAAGTTAGTGCATCGGCTGCCAGTGCAACGCTCGATTGCAAATCCGTCTTCCGTAGTTGAAGCATCAGTCCATCCGAGCTGAATCTGGTTTGCTGCTACCGATAGAATTTGGAAATTAGTCGGGGCTGCTGGCGGAGCAGACACGACCACATCCTCAATCCTATTTGTCAATCCACCGTCGTTGTCCGACAGCTCTATTAGGATGCTGTAGTTTCCCACCGCAATATACTGGTGCTGAAGAGTGATTGCTTGAGGTACTCCAGTCGTAATCACAACACTCTGCCCGTCGCCCCATTGGATGAACGCTCGCAAGTCTTCATCAGCTGGTGAGCCATGGTAGCCAGGGTCCGTGTAATTAAGGAAGAACGTAATGGTCCCTCCTGCTACTATGACGTGCCCCGGGGGAGTAACAATGCTATCGATAATTATTGGATTAACATTGTTCACTGTCACTAACAATCCGCGACTATCAATGCCCGCGCGATGGTCGTTGCTCGCGGTCACAGTTATTAGGTAGCCGTCGCCATAGGGCGCACCGGCTGGCGGATCGTCCAAATAACGATGCGTTAGCTCGAATGAGTGTGTTCCTGCTGGGTAATTAAAAGACTGTGACTGGTCGTCGCCCCACATGATGTCGATAGTAAAAGTGTCACCTTCATCCGGATCGCTAATGTCAGCGCTAAGAGTAGCTGTGTCACCTTCGTTAATGGGCGACGTGACGACGAGGTTGCTCAGAACCGGCGGATGGTTAAATTTCCAACCCCACACAGACATTTCATCGAGCGCGGGGTTTCTGGTGACATTGATTGGCCACGAACCATCCGCATTCATTTCGTAAATTTCTGCGTTGCCGTCGCGAAGCGTAGTGAAAGTGATCAAATTGCCAGGGGCCGAGTTAAACGCAGGATGATAATCACTGCCCTTAATATTGGTCAGATTAATCGGGTTCGTGCCATCTGCGTTCATGACAAAAATCTCGCTACCGCTGCCGTCGTGGGCATCCTTTGTAAAGACAATTTTCGTCCCATCCGGACTGAACGAGGGCTCCGAATCGTCCGAGCGGCCATCCTGCGACACATTGTTCGCGTTCGAACCGTCAGCGTCCATCACCCAAATATCTGAGTCGGCGCCGCTAGTTCCGGTCCCACTAAAGACGATTTTCGTTCCGTACGTGTTGAACGCCGGTTCACTACCACCGACACCGCCCGCCAGTTCGATTGGATTTGAACCATCGACATTCATTATCCAGATGCCAGGATGGCCGCCGCGATCTGAGGCAAAAGCAATCTTTTGGCCGTCCGGACTAAACGTCGGGTGACCATCGAATCCCGGGTCATTCGTTAAGTTCGTCTGCATCGACCCGTCGACGTCCATGATGTAAATTTCCGAGTTGCCGTCGCGGTACGAGGAAAAGGCAATCTTATCTCCCTTGGGAGTAAACGCCGGCTCGCCATCGAATGACGAATTAAAAGTAAGACGACGCTGATTCGTGCCGTCGACGTTCGTAACGTAAACTTCGGGGTTGCCATCGCGCTGGGACTCAAACGCGATTATTTCTTGCGCAGACAAAACTGCAGGTGTTAGCAATAGCGTTGCTGTTAATATAAAACCAAGAGAAAGTTTGCGCCTAACTGTTTGTAATCTCATAACTCCTCCTACCCGTTGACTTCAGATCTTTGTGGCTGAATGTTGGAAAAGATCACATGAGGTACTTGCAATTGCGAACACGACTTCGCAAAAGAGAAAAGGCCGCCGGAATTCCGGCGGCCTTCATCAATTCCTGGCTCCCATAGGGAACTGCTATTTCGTAGTCATTCGTGAGCGAATAAGTGTTTGGCGGGAGCGTGGTCTTTAGTCCAATAATGATTACAACTCACGAGCGTTTTAAATTCATCGCGCCTTTGCGTGAAGATATTTATATCCGAACCATTTGTACTTAATCTGCGTAATCTGCGGACGTGAGCCAAACTTCTCCACGCCTTCTCGGTCGCATCATCGCACTGCTGATTCTGCTCGTCATCGTGACCGGCATATTCGCGCAGGGCTTTGTCAGCGACCGGCTGATTATCTCGGGCGATGCCGCCGCGACGGCTAGAAACATCCTGGCAAACCAGGGCCTTTACCGCTTGGGCTTCACCGTCTTTCTGATTGAGATGGTGGCCCAGGTAGCTCAGACCGCGCTTTGGTACGTTTTGCTGCGACCAGTGAATCGCAGCATTGCTTTGACTGGGACGTTCATCGACTTAGCCGGTGGTGTGATTAAGGCCTTTGCCCGCGTTTTCTACATCGTACCGCTGTGGGTGTTAGCATCACCTCTGTTACGCGCCTTCACGCCGGAACAAGTGGAATCAATCGCGCTTGTTCTCTTGCAGATAAATAATAGAGGAGCAGCGACGGCGTCCGCATTCTTTGGCTTCTCGATCACTCTCAGGGGCTATCTAATCTTTCGGTCAACCTTCATGCCTCGCTGGTTGGGCGTGCTGACGATGATTTCCGGCCTGGGCTGGCTGACGTATCTTTATCCGCCCCTCGCTTCGCGTGCGTTCCTGCCAGTGGTGCTGTTTACTCTGTCGAGTTTGGCACTGCTGATCGTATGGCTGCTATTCTTCGGAGTTAGCGAAGAGAAGTGGCACGATTGCGCGAAGCGCGTGGCTTAAACATTTCCTATGGATCTACCCTAACTTGTCTATATTTTTTCGATCATCATTTGATAACCCTTGTGGATCATCGCGTAGTGCGTCTCGAAAACATTTAGAAAGGCGTTTATCGCCACACCTGGGCAGTTCAGCGGGTCCGGGTCGCCATCCCATTCGTAGTCGTCAAAGGTGAGGAGCCCGCCTTTTTTCAACAGGGGCCAAGCCAATACCGCATCCTCCAGCACATTGACTGCTTTATGAGATCCGTCTATGTAGATGAAATTGTATGTGGAGAAGGGAAGCCCGCGCAGTACCTCTTGAGACGACCCGATGAGCTTTCTTATCTTGTGTGCACTGCCGGTCTGCTTGATGTTGAAGTCGAAACGGTCCTCAATCGACATAGACTCGGACCCCTCGTCTTGAAGATAGTATGATCCCTGTCCCGCGAAATCGAACGTATCGATGCAGGTAAGCGTGCTGCCGTCGCCAGTCAGGATATTCTTCAGCAGCCAGCACGCCGACCCTCCCTCAAAACTGCCTATCTCTAAAAACTCAAGGTCGGGCTGGTGAGCGAAACGGCTGAGGTGCTTCTCCCACGTCTGTATGTTTCCGGACATGGAGTCGACTGT
>DASUYO010000502.1:0-24930 GCA_036377375.1 Pyrinomonadaceae bacterium | reverse complement strand
TGATCACCAGCAACTGTAGGGGCGGCCCTCCGTGGCCGCCCGTGCATTTCAAAGAGGCGCTACTGTGAAAACACTCACAGTTTACGACGTTTGTTAAACCAGAATAGTCATTGACAAACACTTCGCGGGGCTCCTATGATGCTTGGGCGGCCGCTGACGTAGGGTGAAGTGCCGCAAGAAGCTGCTTGAATCTCTCCGATACGAGCTACTCCCTATAACCTGTTTCCTCAGTCTCCTTCACAAAGCGACCTGAGCCTACTATCCCCAACCACAGGAGTAACGACATGTCTAAATTTACTAAGGGCGCCCTAACGGCCCTGGCTCTTACCACCCTGCTGATGATGACCGCTGCGGTCTCATTTGCTCAGACCACTGGCTCGGTGACCATGAATGCAACCGTCTCGAATTTTGTTGAATTGACTTCCGGCGGAGCAGTCACGCTCACGGGTAATTCCGGCGGTAGTGTCATCACAGACGGCACCGCAAACAGCCCGCTGGCAGTAGTGGTAAACCTGGGAGAATTGGGACCAAGCAATACCAATAGTTTTGTAAAATTGAGCGTGCCGCTCAGACTCCGCAGTAACGTGGCCTATCAACTCAATATGGTTGGCAGCGTTGCCGGTGCTGGTGCGACCAGCTTCAGTCTCAAAGACACCGACGTGGGCTTTGGTTTGACTCCGGCCGCACGACCGGCAAATCTCGCGGCGGGCGTAGACACAAATGACACTCCGGGCGATCCGACAGTCGGTGGCAGCACGGATGTGAACGGACGCTGGGTCTTTGCCGGATCAAACTCCACTCTTGGCGCATATGCTTCATCAGGTGAAGTCATGACTGGACCACGCATCAACAAAGCTGTCTCAGGTACGAGTAATACCAGCTTAACCTTCCCCGCCATCTTCGCTATTAAGCCGCAGTTCTTTGATCCTGCTCCGGCGATCACGATCACCGCGCAGTTTACTGTCGTAGCACTTTAGTCTTAACACCCCCCTTCGTACTAAGTGCGCCCGGCCGTTAGCCTTGTTGCTGACGGCCGGACGATCATGTCTCACCCCTCCTTCAGGACCACTTCTATGCCCCATATCAAATTAATACTGTTCACGATGTTTTTCGTCGTCGCTGCTGGAACCTGTTTCGCACAGAGCACAACGGGAACCGTCAGCATTAGCGCGACGGTCTCGAAGTTCGTCGAGATCAACTCCGGAGGCGCCGTCACTCTTACCGGCAATTCAGGTGGCGGTGTGACCACGGACGGAGTAGCAAATTCTCCTCTTGCCGTGTCAATCAACCTGGGTGAACTCGGTCCCAGCAACACCAACAGTTTCGTGACTGCGCAAGTTCCACTCAAATTGAGAAGCAATGCGGCTTATGTCTTGTCGATGAGTGCGACTGTGACCAGCTCCGGCAGTACGAGCAACAAAATCGGAGCGGCCGATGTGGGCTTCGGTCTGGGAACAATTACCCGATCCGGAACTGGCGTTAATACCGGTGGCACGGATACGAATGCTACTTCGGGCGATCCGACTTTGCCGGCCAACGGATCTGTGAACGGAGCAAGCGGTCGTTACGAGTTCACCGCGGTCAGATCAAATCTCAGCGCCTTCTCTTCAGCGACCACTGCACTCAGTGGTCCTTTCATCATGAACGCGGTGCCGCGAAGCAATGCCAACGGCCTAACCGTGCCTGCATACTTCGCAGTTAAGCCTCAGTTTTTCGAAAACGGGACCACTACGATCTCCGTCACTTTCACCGTAACGGCACCATAATGCAATTACGGCACTTCACATATTCATTTCTCATCGTCCTGATCTTTCTCGCTGTCGCTCAGACGACTTCGGCGCAGGCGCTCGATATCAGCAGCGGTGGCCAACCAACGATTACAGGTGCGGTGAACGGCTCCGTTACCGGCAATGCGAATGTGACCAGCGATTTAGTAGTGACAGTGAATTTCGGAGAGGTCTCGCCGCTCAATACGAATTCAATTGTAAAGGTCATGGTGCCTATTGCCCTTCGCAGCAATCAGCCATATCAAGTCGCGGTTTCGATGAGTGGCCTAAGCAACGCAAATCCCCAAGCGCTACAGCCATCAGATATCGGCTTTGGCATTCAAAATATGCGCGTACTCGGCGGCGCAGGTAAGATCTGCACGCAGAGCACTCACATCATCAGCTCGCCGTTCAACAACGATCCAGCCACTAGTGCAACGGTAGGAGCTAATGGCCGAGTTTCGTATCCATCATCGCTGGGCAATTTATCCGGTTCGACCATTCTTCTTAGCGGCCCACAACTTTCAAAGAACAACAGTTCCATCCGACAGCAAAGCGATGGATATGTTTTTGACGCGATCTTCGCTTTGACACCGCAGTTTTTCGTTGCGGGAGTTTCTTCCGCAACTCTTATATTCACTATCTCGGCTGGTCCTAACGTCCCTTGTTGAGAGGTTCCGGATCGATGTCGTCTGCAAATAACATTCGCCGATTTACAGCAGCTCTAGTTTGTTTGCTTATCGGAGTGGTCTGCGTGCGCGCGCAAAGCCCGAATCCCGGCGCCATGCCTCAACCGACCGGCAGCGGCATCTCAGTCGCTCCGGCTCGCTTTGAGCTCGAGATGCAACCCGGTTCAGAAATTACAGTGGTAGTGAACCTCGACTATCACAGCACCACCGAAAATTCACAACCTGTGCGCATCGTCGCCAGCTTGAACGATTGGACCATCGATCGGGATGGTCAGGTGCAATTCCAAAAAGCCAATACGTTAGCCAACTCGGCGAGTTCCTGGCTGATTTATAGTCCGGCCGAAACAACGGTTACGCCTGGGAACCTACATGCGATTCGAGTCACCATTTCAGTACCGAAAGATGCGACTCCCGGAGACCATCTGACGGCTCTCATCGTCGAACAGCGACCCGACAACATCAAGCTCGATCAAAATCGTCGTCAAATGGTGATTCGATACCGAATGGGAGCGGTGTTTTATATCAAGGTGCCGCAACTGCATCGCCAGGGATCGTTGGAAAGCCTGCGTGCTGAGGCGAAGGATGGACAGCTAATCGTAACTCCGCTACTGAAGAATGCCGGCAACAGTGTGATTCGTCCGCTCGCTTCGTTGAAAGTGACGGACAGTTCCGGTGTTTCTATAGTCGACTTACCACAAAGAGAATCGTTACCGGTGCTTGGTGGTGCTGAGCTGATTCAGCCAATCGTGATCGACACGCGCCTGGCGCCCGGCACTTACAGTGTGAAATATCGCGTAGATTTTCAGGACGGCGGCAGAGCAACGGAAGGCATCACTGAACTAGTGGTGCTGCCGTCGCGGTGAACGTTAGTTGGACCGCCCAACGTTGGCCTGATTGGGGCTTGATGTGAACGAGCAAGGTTACCTGTAAGGCGTTGTTTGGAGAGTTGAGAGTACCGCCGAGCGAAACGCGTGGTCCACTTAAAACGAGCAGGGGTTGAGACACATCCGGATCGATTTCCTTCTTCACATTCAAGGCATTAACAACCTGAGATGAGACTAAAGTTCCGGTGGCATGCACGTCAGTCACCATTAGTTGACTCAATTTAGCCGTGTTTGACTCGAAGACGGCCGAGACTTTGAAACTGCTATTTGAACGCACCAGCAAAGGCACACGAACAAGCGATGACTGACTATCGCCGGACATCATTATTCGCACAGTGTTGCCACCAATACTCACCACGTCCATGTTGCTATTTGCAAACCACGGAGGGACCGATAGAGCGACCGTCTCGCTCACAGTGCCGCTGAGCATCACGGAGTTTTGCGCCTCTGCACTACCGCGCACCAGGAACAACACCGCAACCAGCGTCAACAAATGACGACTCTTGGACCTCAAGTGAGAACTCCTGAATTAGATTGGTGAGTTTATAACACATTCATGAAAGCCACACACAAGCACAAACTGCCTCCTTCAATTTTTTTGTGCTTGTTGTGTCTTTTTGTGGCCCAAACGGTGCTGGCTTTCGGCGATGCCACGCCACCGAAAACCGCAACACAGGAATCGTCCGTAATCATTGTTAACGAACGCGCACTCGTAGGACCAAATAGCGCCGCGCAACTCCGTGACGGACGCCTGTTTCTTCCCGTCGCCACTATCACGCAAGCTCTCGGCGACACATTCAGCTCCGATGCAACGTCACGTATCGTGACCATTCGTCGCCAGAATGGTACGACCGCAGTCTTCAATGCTCCACTGAATGAAGTGCGCGAGAATGGTGCTGTTATTCTTACCGTTTCCGGCAGTGCCGCACTTGTCTTCCCGCCAACTGCTGACGAGCTGATGTTGCCCGCCGAGATCGTGGCAGCACTGCTGGACGTTACAGTTCGGCGCGACGAAAACCACGCTATCGTTATTTCTCGCAAGGGTGTTCAAGCTGAGATGATTCGCACCGGAGGCAAGCATGCACCCTGGCAGATTTTTCAGATCGAATACGATTACAACTACAACCGCTACACTTCGTCGGCCGATCATAGTCTCGTGCTTCGCGGCACTGGCCGTGTCGGCGATGCAAGGTTGAGTTTTTTCGCGAACTCGTCGATGGGCGCGACGGGTAATTCGTCACGTCCAACTCTACAAGGCGGCAGTGTCAGACTGGACCGCCCGAATGGTCAGAGCTTCGTTGGCGGCGACTTTGGTACTGGCACAGACGTGGAATTTCTGAACGCAGCCGTACGCGGTGGGCTCGTTCAATTTCCTTCGGGCCGTGTGCGACTGGACTTCTTCGGCGGGCAAACGACTTCCGGACTGCTGCTTCCTCTCGATTCGACGTCCAACCCGGATCACCTACGACTAAATCCATTCACGTTTCACTACGACACCAAAGTATTTGGGGCCATTGTAACTACTGCCACACAAGTTTCACGTCAACAAGACCTCACGTTTTCTGCTGGAGGTATGCACTTCGGAGGACCGAGTCGCAGAGGAGACATGGTCGCCGGCGGTCTGAAGTATGTTTCGGGTCCCAATCGTTTTCAGGCTGATCTGGCCGCGGGCCAATTCTCAGGCGTAAACCGCAATGCGACGCAAACAAGCGGAACAGACATCGCGATCAATCTCACTGGATCTTACCGGATTGCAGAACAGGTGATCGTGCAGGGACGCTATGCTTATGTGGGCCAGTCGTTCCTGAGTCCTCAAAGTGGAATACACGAACCGACAAATCTGGCCGCAGCAGGCGTGAGCTGGCAACCTGCGCGATGGTTCACGGCAGCGTTAACGGGTAGCAGTGCAACGACGCCCGGAAGAGCTGGGCAGTTTAATCGCTACATAACTGCGACTGTAAATCTCGCGCCCGATAATGCATGGCCGAACCTCTTTATCTCTCATACGCAGAGCGGTACCACACAATTGAGAAACTCTGCGTTCACGTTGATTACTGCGACTAAAAAGTTTCACCGCTGGTACATGTTCGTGAATGCGTCGCGCGTGAAGACGTTCGGTAATGCAGCTCTCAACCTGCAAGGCGGTGGAAATATTCGGATAAATGAATCAAACACTCTCGAGGTAAGCCAGTCGTTCGGCAGTCGAGGACTTCTCACCGGTATGGCAACGTGGCAGGTAACAAATTTATTTCATAACCGGTTCGGTTTTAGCGGAGGCCTGGGTTACACGAGAAGTGATAGTGCGCCGTTCCACACATCGGAACATTTATCAGCCTTCGTAAAATTGCCGCGGAACAACACACTGCAATTCAGCTACTTACAAACACAAACCGGTACGACGGCATTGCTTAGCTTGCACGGCTTGTTGTTCTCTTCAAAACGAGCGGAGCGCGCGATGAATGGTCCACTCGCGGACTTGAATTCGTACGGCGCAGTGTATGGCCGGGTTTATCAGGACGTGAATCTCAACGGGCGATTCGATCCGGGTATCGATCAGCCACAGGCGAATGTGCAAGTTCGTGTCGATGGCAGCCGTTACGTTGTTTCAGATGTCAACGGCAATTTTCGAATTGACAGCGTTACACGCGGTGAGCACGCGGTCTATCTGGATCTCTTGTCCGTACGTGCCGACCTGACGCTGCTGGACAACGTGCAGCAACTAGTCACGATGGATTCGAGTCATGATTCGATCGTGGATTTTCGAGTCGTGCGTACTGGCCGAATTAGTGGACTGGTATGGTTTGATGCTAATGAGAATGGACGACTCGATGAGGGAGAACGTCCGTTAGCTGACGTGCGCGTCGTGACGGGCAGTGGTCGCGACACCCTGACGAATGAGAACGGTTATTTCATCATCGGCGACTTGCCGCCCGGCGAGCACATACTGTTGCTGGATGAGAAAACCATCCCGGAAAAAACCAGATCCGTCGCCGGCTCAAAAACCGTCACGGTCGCGGCCGGCAATGAAACAACTATCAGTTTCCCCGTCGCCCCTCTACCGGACCAGGTAAAAAGATTCCCGAGAGATTAGTCTTGAGCTGGACCACTGTGGAGTTCAAGCTTAGTTCAGAGTTCAAGCTTTAGCTTGCGACCGTGCACCCTTAACCAGCAACCTAAAGGTTGAACTCTGAACTATTCGTGAAGCCGGTTGATTTCGAAGTTAAATCAGAACTCCGCAGCGTCCTTAAGTATTACTACGGTCACGGTTCAGATGAAACGCAGATCGGATCAGCGTCCATCTGCGAGTCTGCGGCTTACCTTGCATTTCTATGAGGAACGTTTCGCCGACGCCTGTAAGACCCCGAGCGTGCGAAGTACCTCATCAATCTGCCCATCGCGATCACGTTGCTTACGCACGAGCTCTTCGAGCATTAATTCACTCTTCAGATTAACTTTGAAGTCCTGCTCAGCCGCGAGCCGATCCTTTTCTGCGGCACGATTCTGCGACATCATGATTACCGGCGCCTGAAGCGCGGCAAGAGTCGAAAGCACCAGGTTAAGCAAGATGTAGGGATACGGATCCCATTGCGCGCCATTTTCGCCGCTCCCTACGTGTGCCAAAAGTAGCGTGTTGGTGACCATCCACGTCAGTAAAATTCCGCCGAAAATAAAAATGAATGTCCATGACCCACCAAATGCTGCTACTCGATCAGCGACTCGTTGCCCGACAGTATATTTCGCCTCCATGACTTCGTTTACATTTCGCGATGCACGTTGGGCAACCAGCAGATTCGTTTGGCGAAGGCGTGCGCCGATCTCACAAATGACATCTATGGCACAATCAGGATGGGCCATTAAGAACTTCTGAAAGTTATCACTACTCAGGCGGTGCAGGTGTGTGTCGGTGACGGCTGATGCACTGCTTGAACGCTGACCGCGATCGAGTACTGCCATCTCGCCAAAGAACTGACCTGGGTTCAACTCCGTAAGCGTGACTTGCTGTAGGTCTTCATCAGTTACCCAGATACGAACGGAGCCTTCCTCAACAACGTAAAGGGCATCGCCGGTGTCATATTCATGAAAAATAACCTCACCGGCTTTGTAATTGACCTGCTCGACATCCTCGGCCAAATGCTCCAGCTCATGAGGCTCGAGACGCTGAAATAACGGAACTCGCGCTAAACTCTGGGCTTCGTCGCTCAAGTTTGAAAGGGCTGACATTTAGGAATCCTTTCTGTTTCACCGTTAAACTTTCAAGCGGTTTAGAATTTCAACGTTAATTGCAAATGGGTCAGTCGTGGGCTGATGCTGCGTAATAACTTCGACTTCCTGAGCCAATTTCATGACGGCTGCGCCCAAGTTTACATCGTCTGAATTAATCTCGATGCATTCGGGAGAATCAAATGGAGTTATAAACAAATAGCGCGGTATGTTCCTTTCAGCGATAGGCGTCGCTGGACCAAGAATCAAGAGATGGTTATCCAAACGCGCATACCGATGAGCCGATCCCAATTGACGTTCCCAGTGCAATTCGCCCTTTTCAGTTAATGAGCTGATGTGATCGATTAACCGTTGCAAACGATCAGCTGTTCCTGAATCTGATGTCATTGCCCGACTCCTCTCTCGCTGCACTAATATACAAACCATACTTTATCACTTCGTCAGCGTCTCTCAACGAACGAGGTAGCAACTGCACCTATTCAAAATCGGTTGTTAGAATCTGAGAGTAGGAGTATAAGGCAAGGAGAGGAGGCGAAATAAGGTGGCGATAACTAACTTTCTCGCGGGTAGAAATCTCGGAATGATTCTGCTTGCTATCTGGTTAATTCTCACCGGGCTCTTGCCGCTACTCAGTGTACGAGTTTCGACGACGGTCACTACTGTACTCGCCGTACTTGCGATTGCAGCGGGTTTACTGATTCTCCTTCGTCGGTGAGAAGTTGGGCGACAATTCAAGTTCACAAAGTTACGGCGCGAATGGCGTTAATAGCAGTGGCTTAACCTTTTCCTCAAACTCGTCTGCATACATTACAGTGTCAAATTCGCCTTGAAAACTCTGCGTCGGGCGGTTGACCTTAAGGCTTCCAGCGAGCCGGTAGCTGTGGAGCCGACAAAGGATCAGGCTCCGTGCAAGTGAAAGCGCCCGACGATTTCTTTGGCAACTTTCTTTACGTTTCTCGGGCGCTCATGCTACGCTTTGCGCCACGTTAAACAGTTGACGCGCGGACTGACTTTACTTTTTCCTCTTCGCGACTCTAGCAGTAAACCATCCTCAGCCCGGCGCCCAACACTCAGTTACATCGCCTCCGAATGCTAATGAGAAACGACACCGCAAAAAGAGTTATCCGAGTTGTACCAATCCTCCTCGCCTTAATCGCATCCCTGACAGTGTCATCTAAGGCGCAGGTAAGCTTCGTTCAGATCACGGACCCGCATATCTTCGACGATGTTCATCAGACCGAGAAAAACCCTTCTCAAAATGAGGATAATGTACTCGAGAACCGAGCAGCATTGGCTTCGTTAATCGGCCAGATCAACGAACGCGAACTCGCCGGAAGTAAGTTTAATTTTATTGCTGTGACCGGAGATCTGGGGATCGAGGCACTTGTCCTGGAACCCAGTTCAAAAGACAAAACGGATGCTGAGAAGGAAACAATCCCGCCGGCGCTCCTTAACGACCAGATAAGGGACAAGCAACGAGAACTGATTACTAATTCCTTGAAGAAAGGCGCGCGCGATTTGGCAGGGCTGATTGCGTTATCACGGGTAACGTTGTGGCTCTTTGTTCCTGGCAACAATGATGTGCTTGGAGAGTTGCCGCGTCATGTCCGCTACTATCACGAATTCATGAAGGAGCTCCAAGCGTCAGTACAGGAGTTGAATATTAAGATCAAAATCGTCGATCTGTGTCCGTATGATGAAACAAGTACAGGTGCAAACTACGCGTCCACTTCGAAACCGTTTCAATTGGACGGTTTGAAAGACTACATCTTCATTGGCTTCAACGACTCCTCTTTCAAGAACAAGAAAGACAATCTGATTGAGATCAACGCTGCTGCGCAACTAAATTACGTCAGGCAAGTCAGCAATCAGTTGCAACGCGGCGACTTCAAATATGCTTACATCTTCTACCACATACCTGAAATCGACGATCCCTGGCTCGTGACGCAAAGCCGGACGGATGATCCGCTGAAGACTCGTGTTGCGAGAGCGGACCTGATTGGAAAGTCTTATTTCGAGTCTTCCTGGTTCGTGCGTAACGACGTACGCGAGCAGTGGAACCTGGTGGTGATGAACCCGAAGGTCAAAGGACTCTTTGCCGGTCACTTCCACGATTCAAAGCCACAGAGTTATCAGAGCTTTGACTGGATGCGCACAAACTATCCGGGGGAGACGTTGTCGAAACTTTATGTGGCCCCGCCTATCGCGCTCCGAATGCAACGACACAGCCTCACCCACGCTCGCGGCTTTCGCGAAGTTTTTCTCGACAAGGACGGCTCGGTCAAAAGCCGCATCGTGTTTTTAAATAATGCGCAATGGGACCTTGCTCCCGGAGACGCCGAAAGTGAACGGCAGTTGGCTCTGGCCCAAACTTATTCGGCAAGCGGAAAAAAGACTGAAGCTGCCGCCGCTTATGCGAAGGCTGCGGAAAGCAGTTGGCCGCCCACACGCACCGCGGCGCTTGCTTCTCTGCAACAACTCAATAACGAAGAAAACAGGTGGACCAGGAAATATTTGCTGACACCTTTAAGCACCGGCTGGAGTGCGGGCGTGAATACGTTTGGCGCCTTGCTCGTCACGATTGCTCTGTCGCTGCTGGCGATTGCGATCGCCTGGCCTTTTATACAAATCTACGCCGAAAGAACCGGTAGGAACAAATTGCGAGTCAACCAGATAATTGATTCACCCAACCGCGGACTCGGCGCTAGCTTCCAGCAACTCATCGCCCAGGTACACGGAACTAAGGCAGCCCACTACAAAAAACGTGTCTGGTTTGATGCACCGGGCAAAACATTTCCGGTGTTGGCTGCATCGCAGAGCGCCGAAGTTCCGGAATTGATCGAAACAGTCGTGCCTGGCGGGTTGGGAAAAGTTATCGCCTGGCTGTATCGAAAGACAGATAAGCCGAGATACAACCTCTCGGGGACCATTCAAACTGTTAGTTTCCAAAGAAGCTCACTGTTTGTAGCCGTCAGTGGTGGAGGCACCGCGAAGCGTTGGCGGCGTAGTAGTACTCTGCATGATCTGACTGATTACGAAGTGATCGTCGCGCATGCGGCTTTAGATTTTCTGGTGAAGGAGATTAACGGTGGCCGATTCAGATGAAGAAAACAGAGAGAGAACGGTGGCCGAATCATCTGAAGAACAACAGAAGGAGAAAACCCTGGCTGAAATTGAGGCTTTCGACTTGGTGACGGAAGCTCTGACAAGTCTTGACGCTTATCAGCGGAGTTCTGACAAGTCGCACTTGAATGAAGCCAAGACCGCGCTCAACAAAGCCCTGGAATATCTTAATAAACATAACCTCACTGAGGGCAATTCGCTTTACTTCCGAGCCAACTACTTTTTGGCCATGACTAATTATCTTGGCGGTGACGAATCTCAAGGAGACGAATCTAAAGAAGTAAGCAAGAGCTTCCTTTCTTTCCCAGGACCGATTGAAGACGCGGCCTTTTCGGAGGCCTTCTACAATGAGGGCGCAACTTATTACGCGTCGGAATCCTACGGACTTGCCGCTGCCCACTTTGAACTTGCACGAAGTTTTGAACCTGCACGATATTTTCGGGCGGCGACCGCACCTGAGGTGCGGCTCCTCGCGGGTGCAGGAGTTGCCCTGTCACAGGCGAAGACAGCAAAGAAATTATCTCTCAGTGAAGACAAAACAAAACAACAGGACGCTTGGGACCAAGCGCAAGGTGTAAAAGTCCTGTACCGCGAGGTGAGGCGGGAGCTTTTCTTCAATTTTCTTCGCCGTCTTTTAGGAGCACGCCACGTCGAGCGAGCGTTGTCTCGTAGAGTTGGTGCTCTAATCAAGCAAGCTCGAAAAGAAGTGATTCACATCCCTCGTCCGCAAAAACCAGTCACTGTCGATAAGGAACCGCCCACTGCTCAATCCGGTGGAATACCTACTTAAGGCAGATCACCCTTGCCACCAGCGCCAACTGACGTTGTAAGCCTCTGCCAACCGGCGCAGATCCTGGCGAACTGCGGACCAGTCACGCTCGGCTCGTTCACTCGCAAGACGTCGCGTCATAAACTGATCAATCTCGGCTGCGCCGTCCAAAACTGTCTCCACATCTGCGCCTACAGACTTGTTATCTTTGAACCGGCTATACAGCCGTTCCGTGGCGTCCTCATAGTTCTTCAGGAAACGGTTGATGTCGTCTTCGCGATGCGTGCCGTTCAAGCGGCTTCGATCAAGCGATGAGTCGAGGCTCTTGCGAAACCTGCCGGCGTCCTTCTTGAGCTGCTGCATTAATTTTTTGACTTGCTTATCGTTCAACCGATACGGCGCATCCTGGGCTCGCACGGCGACTGAAAAAATAGCTACCAGCATTAATACATTGATTATTGTCAACACTCGTTTGTTAATCATGGTCTTCTCCTCTTTGGCAGTTTAGACCAGCATTAACGAAATTCGTGGTCGAGATCTTTTTTGCTTATTGACATTTCTTTTTCAGTTGTGACGTTTTGGTGCTAATCGCTAATCCTGCGGTCGATCCCTGCGCGCGCGAAGGTGATTTGCTAGACTCAGAGAAAATCCGCGGCCATGGCATTCCTGAAGCTCTCGAAGCAATTCTCTTCGGCCGCAGTCGTATGGACGTGAAAGTAGCCGTTTTGAAACCGCTCTCTTCAGCTATCTCGATTGGTTCAGGTGGACCATTCGGCGCTGAGGGTCCGATCATCATGACTGGGGGCGCGATCGGGTCTCTCTTCGCACAACTGTTTCATCTATCGGCTGCTGAGCGTAAGACTTTGCTCGTCGCCGGAGCTGCCGGTGGTATGTCGGCGATTTTCAATGCTCCGGTTGCCGCAGTATTGCTGGCCGTGGAGTTGCTCCTCTTCGAATGGCGGCCTCGTTCATTCATTCCTGTGGCTATCGCGTCTGCGGTTGCTGCGGTTATGCGCGTTCCACTGCTCGGGTCAGGTGCTATCTTTCCTGTGACACTCCACCCGTCTATGGTGCGCCACGATATTGGCCGCTTGCCGCGAAAAAGGCTGGCTACATGCCCTTTCTCAATAGATCTAATATGGCAACGATTAAAGTAGCTCCCGTCAAACCGACCATCTCTATCGATCTGCTGGAAAGGATTGATATCCGCGTCGGCACTATCAAGCTTGTTGAAGACGTCAAAGGCTCAAACAAGCTTCTTAAGCTGACCGTTGATTTCGGCGATCACAACAGGACTATCCTGGTTGGAATGAAACAGGAGCGAGAACAACCAAAGCTGATCGAGGGCAAGCAGGCCTTGTTTGTTATAAACCTGGAGCCCAAACAGCTCATGGGTGAAGTATCGGAAGGCATGCTGCTGGACATCGGATACGCCGACGGAATCAAACCAGTGCTGGCCTTTCCTGAAGAGGAAGTGCCGAATGGAACTCGAGTTGGATAAGTAAGTCGACACTAGCCACCCTCTCGATGACTCACGCTGGCTTTGCACGAAGTCAGAAAACGGACTTGTCCAACCAGATGCTTTAGGACTTTGCTCAGCCTGCGAAGCAGGCGTAAGCGTAAAGCCTGGGGCGCAAGCCCCAGGATCTCGGAAATAAAAATTTCGCAGCCCGTGAAACGGGCGACAGTCTTTAAGATTGCAAGCCTTCGCCCGCTATCGCGGGCTCCATCCTAAATGCAAATTCACAACCTGGGGCTTGCGCCCCAGGCTTTATGCTTTCGCCTGCTTCGCAGGCTATTCGAACAAAGCCGGTCTGGTCCTTTTATGAGGCGACCTACAACCACACAACGTGGTAATCCCGCTTTTTGCGCATTCGCCCGTCAGTTACTGTGTAGCAGGAGGTGCGCTTACCGTCGTTATGAGCAAGATCGCTAAGGCTGTGTTGTTGATATTCTTGGTCCTGGTACTTGCGGTAGGACTGCTTGCCTGGCGTATCTATGCATTCAGTAAAGCCACCTCTGATGGACCAGCTGATGCCGCAATTGTCCTCGGTGCTGCCGTGTGGACCACAGAGGTTTCACCCGTCTTCAGGGAGCGCATTAATCACGGCATCGAGCTCTATCGAAAGGGCAAAGTACGGAAGCTGATATTCACCGGTGGTTCCGGAAATCCAGGCGAACCGACGGAGTCCTCCGCCGCGCGGCAGTATGCTCTACTAAGCGGAATTCCGCCCGGCGACATTCTGATCGAAGAGAACTCTCATACCACGTACGAGAACATCCGGTACGCGAAGCACATTGCCGACAAGCAAGGGATAAATAAAGTGCTGATCGTGAGTGATCCATTACACATGAAGAGAGCAGTGACGATTGCAAGAGACATGGGCCTCGTTGCGGACCCGTCGCCGACGCCAAGCACCAGGTACCAGGGACTGAGAAGCCGGGTAGGTCTACTGGCCCACGAAACTTATTACTATATCGGTTATCTGTTGCGCCGACCTTTTTTACAGGCGTAGTGGGTTGGCCTAACTGCGGTTTACGCCAGTAACAACCCAATCACAAACCGGATCACGCCTGCTCCGAGAATCACCCAAAACGGATTTGGTCGGAACCGGACCAACGTGAAGATGGCTATCAGCATGATGGAGACGCCAACCCACGAGTGAATTCCTGCACGACCAACACTCAACGCCGCTGCAACTAAAAGTCCTACCACAGCCGGCGACACACCTCGCAAGAATGATTGAACCTGTTCGTTGCTGCGAAATCTGCGGAATGAGGATCCAGCAGCAATCGTCATCAGAAACGCCGGAAGAAAGATGCTGACCGTAGCGACCAGCGCTCCGAGCGTTCCTGCAACTCGATACCCGATGAAAGTAGCAGTAATCAGCACTGGTCCTGGTGTGATCTGTCCGAGTGCAGTGGCATCGGCGAACTCCTGGTGTGTTAACCAATGATGAGTGTTCACTACTTCCGACTCAATTAGCGGCAGCATCACTAATCCCCCTCCGAATGTCACGCTACCCATGCGAAGGAAGATTGCTGAGAGAGTGAGCAGCAAGCCGAGCTTTGCAGCCACTGGCATAGCGAGACCGAGAAAGCTGATCGATCGCAACGTCGTGGATTCTTCACGTTCTTCTTCAAATTCGACTGCACGAGGTTCCTGTGTGGTGGCTCGTCTTTGCTTTGCTAGTCGCGCGCGAACACGACCACGGCGCCGAGCAACCAGCGTGCGCAGATTTCGCAAGCGCCGCAACTGCTTTGAGGCGAACGAGTCGATGTAGATGCCAATCAGTCCAGCGGCAAACACGACTTCAAGCACAGTCGCGTCGAGTATTGCTACCGCCAGAAAGGCCAGCACTGCAAGCCACCATTGCCAGCGTCTCGTTAAGATATTTTTTCCCATGCGCCACGCCATTACGAGGATCAACGCAACGACGGCACCATTCAGCCCGTGGAAGAATTGATCTGTACCTGAAAGACCGCGCACATGCTTATAGACGATTGCCAGCCCAATCATCATCAGCATCGACGGCAGGATGAACCCAGTCATGGCAACAATGGCACCACGCCATCCACGTAAACGCAGTCCAATGTACGTAACGGAATTGCCTGCACTCGTGCCCGGTAAACTTTGGGCGAGAGCTACAGCTTCGGCAAAGTCTGAGTCCGTCAGCCAGCGACGCTTGCGAACAGTGAGGGCTCGAATCTGTGCCAGTACGGCGATGCCGCCGCCAAAACCAACTAAGCCGATTTTGAAAAAGGATAAAAAGAGGCCACCGAGAGTAGCAGTGCGAGAAATCCGTTCAATTCTCGTTCGAGCGAAACGAACGCGCCGTCGCACGTTTTGTGCGCGGGCTCGAATTCTATTCGCTCGAATTGTAGAACCGTTCACTGAATGTAGTTAGAGTATAAGCCGAGCCACAAAGAGGCACAAAAGTCACAAAATATGGTGCATCGCATCAAACACTTCTTAAGGCCCTTTGAAGCAGGCCTGCGACGCGATGCCGGCATCGCGACTAAGACGCCCTCGAAAAAATGCCATTGACAAAGGCAACAAGCAGTCTTAGGCTTTTACTCGCACACCAGTGACTTCGATCCAGAAAGTGTGTTGTCCTTAACTACTAACCGGTTAGGATTGCACATAAAATGAAAAAGTTACCTCACTCGGACGCTCCTGAGGATAAGGCTGAAACAGCCACGGAGCCGATTCTCTGTTTGCCTAAACTGCTCCCACGCGAGGAATGGGTGGCTGCTGCGGAGATGGCCCGAAGGATCAACCCTCAAAATCTACCTGAACGACGGATGCTCATTCCCCGCTTCGACGAGACGCCTGAAAGGATTGCGGTGCTAACCACCAGGTACTGGTCTAAGAACACAGAGGTGCTGACGGTGGGTTTCATGGATAACCCGCTGGCAGAACTACGAAAGAAAATCCTGTCTCACATGAATGCCTGGAACAAATCAATCAACCTTAGATTTCGCTTCTCCGTAAGCGAACCCCAAGTACGTATTGCGCGCATACCAAACAGAGGTCACTGGTCATACGTCGGAACAGATGTTCTGAGGATTCCAAAAGAATTGCCAACGATGAATTTAGACTCTTTCACCATTGAAACTCACGACTCGGAATTTCGTCGCGTTGTCCGTCATGAGACCGGGCATACGTTAGGTTGCTGGCACGAACACCTACGTAAGGAATTGGTCGAGTTAATAGATCCGGAGAAAGCCATCGTCTATTACCAACGGACTCAAGGATGGAACAGAGCGGAGGTGTTAAAACAGGTTCTAACTCCGATCGAGGAGTCATCATTAATCGGCACTAAACATACCGAGCAAGATTCGATCATGTGCTACCACATCCCGGGCTCAATAACGAGGAACGGAGAGCCAATCGTTGGTGGTCAGGATATTACTAAGTCCGACTATGCCTTCATGGGCAGCATCTACCCAAAATCCAATGATCGCCTCAAGAACTCCCAAAGAAAGTCAGATACAAAAAAATGACGTATGAGCAAGTAATAGAGAGCGTAAAAGCACTAGTCAAGGGCCAATTTCCGGAAGGAAAGCTCCAGAACCGCCTGCTCAATCTGGGCCTCAGGGAATTCTTAGAGGGCGACACGATCCAGAAATACGGCTTCCCTTTTCGGTTCCTCGGTCAATTGGATGAGGCGATCCTCACGCTTGCGTACTTCCTCTCCCGGTTTAAACAAGAAGGTGGAACACTCACCGTGTATGGGCTGAACAAGCTGTCGAAAGGCGAAGACAAAACCCTCTCTTACTGGATGACGGAAAAGGCAAAGCTCTATCTCGAAATCCAAAACATGATTCTGTTGCTCGATGGGATCGAAGGCCGCAGGTCTGTAGTAAAGAGAATCTTCACGTTCAAGAACATTTCGGACATTCCGTTTCTGACTCAATCAGCTATTAGCGCGATCAGCGAACAACGCGCCTCCAGAATCAAGATTGGATTTTTATTCACGGACACCTTCAGAATCACTCCTTCAATAGAACCCATCTCCAATACCTTGATTGTGCACTACGAGCCGGCAACTAAGTCTGAGAGCGAGTCGAAGCCCAACTTTTATGAGCTCTTTGAAGTGCCCGGCAATGAACAGATGCACAGTCTTCCATATCAGCAGAATTGCTCGTCAAGGTGGTACCGGAATCTGAAGGAAGCGACGAAAGTGACGGGAGTAAGCGGAATCGAGCAGGCGCGTGCCAAGCGCTTGAAGTCGCTTTTGAAAACATTTGAAGGTCCCTGGATAGAGTTTGGCCAAGGAGATCAAACAAAGGTACATCGCTTTCCTCGCGTTGGTAACGAGTTTTTTAATAGTGCGCTCGTGATGATGTACAAGGCGTACGTTGATTCTCCTCAATTGAGTAATCTCGTTTACAAACCAGATCAGATCATCGAGCGCTTTAACGAACGCGTCGTTACTCAGGATCTGGTTCGCCTCGAAAGAGCAATGAGCACATTCGATGGCGAGTCGTGGGCGCGCATTCGAGCCGTCGATTCAACTTCGATCAAGAACAGCCTGAGAGTACACGAGTCCGAGCCGACCTATAGACACTGGTTGCGCCGGGGACTCAATCGAGTGCTGCGCGAAAAATCCTACGTGCAATTGGAACGCATTTACATTCTCGAAGACACAACCGAAAGCGCGAAAGGCGAATACCTCTCTTTGGAAAGGAGTATGCAGTACTACTTAGACTACTTTCATTTTGAGATCGCCGAACTGGCCGGAATAGCCAATAAACATAAGGAGACATACACGCGCCAGCATCAAGGCTGGGAAGCTCAAATGTGGACCCAGCTCAAGAACCGAGTGAAGATCTACGTAACTACCAGGAGTGTGCTGAACAAGTTCTGGAAAAAATTGCCGGCGGAATATCAGCAGGCACTGACCAGGATGCTTGATGACTTCGCATCTGATACGCGAAATTCTTCAACCGAGGCTTTGCAGCAGTTTACGACGCTGGATTACCTATGCACGGATGACATGATTTACGCATTCGACAATCCCCGCGGCGATCCGGGAGAACTGAATTTCAATGCTTATCTGCTGCGTAAGAAGTTGGACGTGGAGTTGGAAGAAAGAATTCTATTTAATTTCAGTAACGAAGACATCTTGCAGCCTCTCATTCGCCAACAGACGATTCAGCGCATGAGGTACATCATAGATTCGATTGGCGACTACAAGCGCGCATATCGGTCGGTTCCGGGCTTTCGCGAAAAATTCAAAGAATTCGAAGCGCGGGTCGCACCCATTCGGTCCCAACTGAGGTCTCTGCCCGGCTTACGCGGCGATTCTCAGAACGGGGCTTCCAGTCTCGAAAGTTATCTGGAGAATCATTCGGAGATTCTCGAGGACTATCCGCGAGAGTTGTTGAGCATTCGTGCTGAAATAGAATCGATGTTATTCGACTATTTCGCACCGCACGTAGATTATTTTTTCAATGTCCTGCGCCATCTCAGCGTAGAAGTCGATTTCTTCGAATCGATCGATACGGTAAATATTCGAAAGGTGTTTCCCTTCAGGCAGGTTGAAGATAGCCTGGGAACGAACAAAAGGAAGACGCCGAGCCAGGAACTCGCAAAACTCATGATAAATAGTGTTGATATTTCGCATAACTTTCCTCTGCCTCCGCCTGCTCCCCAAAAAGTTCAGGAAAAAACTCAGAAACCAGAAGCCACTCAGGCGAAATCGCTGATCCGACTTTTATTGCTGGCTGCTAATCCGATTGATACCGAGTTCATCCACGTCAACGAAGAGTTCCACCGGATCGGTCGCAACGTCACTTTCGGTCCGCAGGCAGATAGGTTTGAGCTCAGGCATGAGCCCGCTGCGCGCGTTAACGATCTAACGGAACATTTGCTTTCGTTCAAACCAACCATTGTGCATGTGACTGCGCATACCAGAGACACAGAACTGCTGTTAACTGATCCGAATGGTTATGCGCAACCTGTCAAAGTTCAGGCACTGAAGCAGGTGCTCGGATTGCACAAGAGCAACATAAGATGTGTAGTTATTAACGCCTGTGCGTCTAACGAGTATGCCGAGGCAATCGCGGAGGAGATAGAGTGTGCAATCGGAATGTCTGAGGCGATAAAGGACCTCTCCGCCATCACCTTCTCATCCACCTTCTACAAAGTCTTGGGCTATCGGGAGAGCATCAAGAAAGCATTTGATATCGCTGTCGCCGAGTTAGTCCTACTTGGTCTGCCGGGAAGCACAGTTCCAAAACTGATCTCCCGAACCAATCCCGAAACGATATTTCTCCTATCGCGGGACTAAGACGCTCACGGATCGTTTCGGAAGAAACGCACAGCCGTCGCAACACTTAAGATTCGATACGACGAACAGGAGCTTGCCACACATGGCTGTAAGACAAAGTGAAAAAGGCCTTTACGAAAAAGGTTTCGATGAGGATCTTTCCGAACAGCAGTTTGAACGTTTGCTGAGTCTCTTTCCGAAACAGGAAGACGTTACAAAGCTCATGTTCACTGAACGGGAAAAGAACTCGTTTGTTGATATGAAGCGGGGAGAACTTTATCCAGAGGTCATTGGCGGCGTGACCAGGTTGCGTCGCGTCATCGCTGAAGTCTATGAAGTAGACATGATCCAATCGCAGCCGAACTTCAGTTGCAATGGCTGCATCGATACGTTTCTCTCCTACATTCAGCGCCTCGAACTGACGGATTCACGACGCAGAGGGTTCATGGTCGCGACTCCGACCTACTTTCGTTACTACCACAAAGTTGAAGCTCTGCGCATGACACTGTTAGGCATTCCACTAAGTCCAAACTATGAGTATCCGCTTGCAAACCTGCTACAGCAGTTGAAAGATGAGACGCCGAGCTGCTTATTTCTTGTAACGCCGAACAACCCGACAGGTATTCCAATCCCGGATGACCAGCTATTGGAGATCCTCGACAATGTGCCGGAGGATCTAGACGTCGCAATCGATCGCACTTGCGCCAACATCGATCCGGAGATTAGTACTAAAGCGCTACTCAAGAAGTACCCTCACAAACGAATCGCAATCTTTCACTCGTTCTCAAAGTATTATGGTCTGTCGCACCTTCGAATTGGATTCACCGTTTTTGCAAACCAGGATCTTGCAGCCGAGGTAGATCGGTATTTACCGTTTGGACTGGGGTTGGAGGCTCTCCTCAAAGCCACTCATATTCTGAGCACTCGGGGAGAGCTCAAGCCCGATGAACGAATTAAGGCTTTCATTAGTGGGAATCAACGCTCGATGAAACAGTTTCTCCTACAGCATGAAGACTACGGCTGTTCCGATTTTAGGAGTAATTATGCCGTTCTCACTCTGCCCAAAAATTTCAGCTCTGTAGAGTTTCAGCAGCGGCTTCTGCGCGAGGGGATCTTCGTCATGCCAGGCCACGAACTGCCAGTGCCTGATGAAAGATCCGTGCGCATACACACGGGTGGGCCGCCCGAATACCTGAACAGGATGTTGGACTTGATTGACAGTTGGCGATAATGCGAAACTGCCCTCGACATGAATCAGACTAACGCGAGAATGGCATTAAAGACTGAGCCGATGCACGATATCGCGGCTCAATTTAGAGATGTGTATGCTGACAGCTTTGCCAGTGGAATGGAGAGATTCATCAACGCTTACGGCCCGCGGATCTTCCAGCAGCTAAACAGGGCTCTTAACCGAGAGCGCAGCGTTATTTATCTCTTCGGCAATGGCGGTAGCCATGCGATAGGTCGGTGCCTAAAGTATGCGTTGGAGTCTTATGCCGCTGACCATCAACTGCCCGTGAGAGTGCAAACGGGCGTTGACGTTCACCAACTCTCGAGCTTGACATCTAATTCTACTCCTGGCGTCTCGTTCAGCCGGCTCCTCAACACTGAAGGTGCGAATGCCCACGATTTGGTGATTCTTATCAGCGGAAGCGGAGAGTCTGATAACCTCGAAGAGGCCGCGCGTTATGCCTGGCAACACGGGATTCCCACTCTTGCATTTCTGGGATCGCGCTGCGGCAAGATAGCCAAAGCTCTGCCTCCTGAGCAATGCTATTGCTCTCCAATTGAGGATCAACAGGTAGCCGAAGATCTTATCCAAGCCGTCTCGTACTTCTTTGATGTAGGAGACGAGGTTTCCGCACCGTGCTGGTCTGATGTTGTGGCACATCGCGCGGAAGAGTTGAGACAGGCGATCAAAGCTATTCCTTCAAGCTTTCTTGTTGGTGCAGCAGACTTGATCGTAAATGCTTTCTTCGCTGGCCAAACCGTCTGGGTATATGGTCTGGATCACCCAGCCCTAAGCGTAACCGCCGAACATACTGCTCATAATCTTTACTGGGACAGTGTGTATCAGGTTCCGAATCCGCCGCGCCGCGTCATTTCATCTTCTCCAACCGCTTGTAACTTCACGGGTATCTCGAACGACCGTCGTCATGGCGTAATTGAATATCTCACGGGTATTGACGAAGGAACGTCCAGCGGGGGTGTGGCAGTTTTTTATGCGATGAAACATTCAACGATGTATGATCGCACGTCCCTGATTACTCAGTTGGGCAAGGCCAACGTAACAACCTGCCTTTTCGTCGGTGGAATTCCTCCAGCAGCCAGTCTTTCGAATGTGTTAGTCCACGCTACTGGCCTTGAAGATCCGCAAATGCAGGCAGGGCTTTCACAAGTCTTCGGGCACATCTTGGGTCGGCTGGTTCGCATGAAGCTGCTGAACAAGAATCAATCTCCGATATTATCCTCCGAGGCACAGAGCGATGCTCGGTTCTTGATAGATTTTGATTTGGCGCAACGGAGACTACTCGATGACCGGCCCAAGCATTGAGAGTATTCTCGAAACTCCTATTGTTCAGGTCATCGGAGTTGCATACACGTTTCGTCCGAGTCTCATGGTGCGCCGTCATTTGACTAGAAATCTGGCGGCTTACCACAGTGCCCAGAACGACACGTTTAGTTACTTTTATAAAGGCGACAGCTCTTCCATAGTATCAGACGGCGAGGACCTAACTCTTCGTAAGGATCCGATTACTGGCGCACTGGTTCAGCACTGGCCGGAGCCAGAACTTGCCGTGCTGCTCGGAAACAACCATGAGTTCATTGCCTACACACTGGCCAATGATCTGACCGCCATAGGTGTTGAAACCCGAGGACGCACAAAACTCCAAGACAATACGTTTTTCGGAAAAGTGTGGGCCGGAAGCGGCAGCCTTGGACCCAGGTTCGTCGCAGCGTCAATGATCAGAAATCCGGAGCAATTGGTGATAGGTCTGAGTATCAAACGCGGCGGAAAGACGATCCTCAATCAGCAATACAATACCGCGAGGCGCAGCTTATCCTTTAATTCCATTCCGTCTGCGATTGTGGTTTGCTATCGGAAGTTCGAAGATCGCGTGCCACAGTCGAAACAAATCTGCCTATCCCCTTCAGGAGAATTACCGGCGGGAACGGTAATAATGTTGGGTACAGGTTTAATCGTAAGAAGAGAGTATTATTGCCGCCCAGGAGATGTCTTGACTGTTTACTCTCCCGATATCGGAGAGTTGACTAATCTGGTTACATCTGAAGGATCTGAAGCTCCTCAGTACCGCGCTCATCACGTCCGTGAAACCGAGTGATAGAACGAATTAAGAGGGTGGACCGAGGACTTTAAATCCTTTAGGCCGCCCTCTTCGTCGCTGGTCCTGATAGCGAACTGGGCGCATTCAGATTCGCACCATCGTCAACTCCAACACTCAGACGATCGACCAGTTCTCCGCCCAGCCACCCGGTGCCGCCAGCTAATGCGAAGCCGACGAAAGATAGTACCAATGCAGGTGTGCTCGGCAGGTATGGGATAGCTGCCGGGCTGCTGTAGCGAAGCCAGCAACTTCCTATAAACAGCAGCAACACGACTACGTTACCCAAACCGTGCAGCAAGCCGACGGATTTTGCACGCGTGCCTTTCGGGATCGCCAACCAATCGATCAATCCGAAAGGCGCCGCTAGTATGGCCCCAATGATGCCCGCGTAGATCATCCAATAAGAAACGGTCACCATCGTGGGATTTCCCCAAATCAAGTAGATGATGTCGAAGATAACCGCCGTCGCAAGCAGGCCGAACGGAAACGGAATCAACATCTGATGAATTGGGTGTCCTAAAGCCTTTGCTTTACTCTCCATGCTTTACCTCCTCATTCGCGTTCGGGGAGTGATTTTAAATACTCGACAAGATCACTCTTCTCCTGAGCGGTAAGACCCAAACTGAACCGGGTGTTGTAATGATTAACCACATCGAGCAACGTCTTGAATCGCCCGTCATGATAGTAACGTCCTTTGTTTGCAGGATTCATGAACACGCCATTTTCGCGTATGAAGATGCCGGCCAGGTTCATCGTCTTGTAGACGCCATCGGGCGCTCGATCAGCCTGGAAACTATCGATGCCAATTTCCGCGGGCGTGTGCAAGTTCCAGCCAGGCTCGGTCCATAATGGCTCAACGTGGCAGTTATTGCATCCCGCCTTACCACTAAAGAGCTCGTCTCCACGTGCTGCGGCAGCAGCATCAAAATCCACTCCGGGTTGCGGCGCAGGCGCGGGAATAGCAAGCTGATAGAAGTGAAGCGATGGTAACTTCTTTGTTATCCGATCCTGTTCAGGTGGAATGTGCGGCAGATCTGCAAAACCATTCGCAGCCGCGATAGGAAACTTAGCGGCGTTATTTAGTCGTGGATCAAAGAACCGGCCGATACCGTGCATCTCGAGGTTTGCTACAAACGCGTTCCAATAACTCACCGTTCCCCACGCACCCGTCCACGTGTGCTGATTGTAGCCCGCAAGACCAAAGGCGTTGGGAAGCAAAGTCGCTCCGGGAACGTTTGTTCCAGTAACTACGCCGTCAGTCACCTGCTGCGGATTGAATGCCTTGCCGTCGAGTATCAGCTCTGCATCAAACTTGCCCGGTCCCCAGCTATTCAGAACGGCGCGGACAGTGGCCTCACTGACACCCAGCAGATTTGCGAATGGACTGAGGTTAGGAGCTGCAGCGACGATCTTTCCGACGTCGAGATCACGGTTGGCCCAGCCGTCGAGTCTGTGACCAATGCCGAATGTAAGTGAATTATCGACCGTCGAATGGCACACTGCGCAGGTGATGCCGATCGAGTTCAAGTTGTTGCCGTCAAAAAAACCTTTGAGACCAACTACCGCATCAAGTTTCAACAAAGCAACCGTTGTTGCCGGGTCGTTAAGATCGACTTTGCCTTGTTTCAGTTTATTAATAAGCGGCTGTGGTAAAGCGTCAACATCAACTTTCAATCCGAGACTTAATGCAGTGCTCGGACTGATTCCGGGACCTACTCCACCGAGATTCGCGCCTTCAATCGCCTGATGAAGTTGAAGAGCGCCACCCCAAAAAGCTTCGTCGCCGAAAGTATCGAAGCGGAATGTACTCCTGCCGTCTTCGAGAAGCTCATTGGCGTTCTGAAGAATCTGTGCGTCGAAGTTTCTGAGCTTTTCTCTCTTCGCATGACTTTGCGCTGGTGGTCCATCGGGTCCTTCCAGATGCCTCACGGGCCGCTCTGCTCGTCCTCTATTAACAAAGAGCAGAATAGCTACTACTACCGCCAGAACGACTATGACTGCGTATAAGGCTTTAGTCGCCTGCTCGCTTGATGACCCCATGTTCGTATCCTCCTGTAAACCTCTTTCGAATTGAGCGGCTTCATGTCCGAGCAAGGAACGGACACGGAGTGCGACCCTACACTGACGAAGTCAGACCTCTCCACTTTGCATAGAGGGATCGTCAGTGCTACTTTCCACACAACAAGCACTAATTTTTTGTGCCCCCCTTGCATACAAGCGGGGGCAATTTGTTAGGGGAAGGGTGTTTTAGGATACTCCCTAAAAGGCTATCCTGTAAAGGGGTGAATATGACGGTAGGCAAACGAACCGGATTACATTTTCCCTGCGAGTGCGTATCCAGTCTACCAGGCGG
>DASUYO010000501.1:0-7208 GCA_036377375.1 Pyrinomonadaceae bacterium | reverse complement strand
TACCGGTACGATTCCTTAATCGATGATCCGTACGATGCGCGCGTGATTCAGCCCGAAGAGCCCGGTGGCAATCCAGTAGCGGCGCAAATTGAGGATCAGTTTTTCAGCAACGTACAGGCGGCACTTGCGCCGGCCCACCCGTCGACAGCAATCATAACAACGCGTCCACACACGACGGATGGCCCACTCTTTGTCGAGTTTCGAAAAGCGGCCATTATCCATTTACAGTCCGTAGGAAACTTGAGGCGTGAACTTTTAGAAAGAGCGATTGCTCTAGCAGCGCAGGGTCGCTTAACGGTAGCGGGCAAAGGTTCAGAACCTGCGTGGGAGAATCGTAATGAAGGTCAACACGTCTGGCGTCAGTTGCATCTTCCGATGCTCGGATGGGAAATCTGCTATGCGATTAAGGATGGTGAGTTGATAGTCGCAAATAGTGCTGAGCTGCTGAAAACTGTGCTTGATGCGCGGGCGAGCAAACGTTCACTGGAGGCTCCCTTGACTACTAGCGACGATCTAACGATCGTTCGTTTTGATCAGCGCAAATCAGCGTTCGATGACATCATGAAAACCCTCGATGCGGATGCAGCTCAAGCGCAGACTGATCCCGCAAAGATCTCCGAGGCGTTCTTTTCCGGCAACATCGGCAGTCTGTTAGACGTGGCCTCCGAGCTAAGCCGTATTGAAATAACCCGACGCGCTTCGTCCAACGGTTTGCATGAAGAAATCCATTTCGTGCTTAAGTCTTCCGAGTAGTCGTGTGTTTTTGCCTCAGTTATCGTCCCAGAATTTGAGCCAGGAATGGAGCAACTGTAGGGGCGGTCCTCCGTGGCCGCCCGTCTCACCAATAGAGCGTGTAATAATTCCGAACGACGGGCGGCCACGGAGGGCCGCCCCTATAGTTGAATCTCTACGCTTCCACTGGCAAGCATGGTGCAGTGAGCGGCAATTTTGGTTTGAGTCTCCATAAGAAGGGCAACGATGACTCCGCAGAAAACATGAAAAATCCAAAACCTATCTGGCGGAAGATCGTGGAACAGTAAAGACATTTGCCGCGGATTATAGTTCACGAAACTAGTCACCGTATTAAATCAGTAGCTCCTTCAGCCTCTCCTTGATTACAACTTCCTTTGGGTTTTTACCACCGCCATTGATCCAGTCACGCAGTTTCTTAACAGTAAGGGTGTGAGTGATCGAGCTTCGTATCTCCACTTCTAACTGCGCCATTCCGCCAAGCTCACAGTCATGATCCTTAAAAGTCTTTACAGCTAGAGCCGCCGCTTCATACATGCTCTCAGCGTCCACTTCCACTCTGCCTTAAAAGTCAGAGCGCCAACGGCGCGAGATATAAAAGCCAGGGGCAAGCGCAAAGCGAAGCGGAGCGCGTCGTCCCTGGTTACAGTGAGACCACAATTACGAGGCCTGAAGGGCCGGGATACGCCAAGTATTCCGCCCTTTCAGGGCTGGAATAAAAGTTTGATTACCTTCCAGGGGCGACGCGCTCCACTTCGCTTCGCGCTTGCCCTGGCTTTTAAATTCCGCGCCTTTGGCGCTCGCGTTGGGTTCAAGGCGTGCGCGACAATGCCAACAACTCGTAAGAGAGCTGCGGCTCCCAGCCGTCAATCCCCTCCGGCAACAGATCGAAGAAATGCCAGACGGCGCAAAAATCATCGCCCGGTCCGAATTCGGCGCGGCTGACGCGGTATATCTTGCCGTCGGTTTCCTTCGTGAACACCGAGACGCCGGGCATCAAGCCTTCCTCATTGTCGAAGCCCATGTCGGCGGTGAAACTCGACCCCGCAGTGGAATAAACGGGGAAGTTCCAGCCGCGCGATCGCACAAATTCCTTTTGCGCTTCAGGCCTGTCAGGCGATGTCACGACGAAAGCCGCACGGCTTTCGAGGTGCGGCAGCAATCCGGTGAAACCGTCGGCCCACATGGTGCAGTAAGAGCAATTGCGTCCCATGTTGTGCACCAGAATTAGCCTGCTCTGATCGCCGAAAAGACTTGAGAGCGACGCTTCCCGTCCCTCGGAATCCAGCAATCGATAATCTCTGACCTCTTCACGCGGTCGCTGGCGGCGGAGTTCGGCCAACTTCTGCTTGAGCTCCTGGAGTTGATATTCCAACTCGTCAATCTCGTTGTCAGTTTTCGTCTTCATGGTTTGCCCTGGAAATAGTTCGAAGGAGCGTTGGCACCCAAACGAGTTGCCACCAACGCTCCTGCGCCAATCGAATTGAGCCGGACCGAACAACCCCCGCCCGGCTCTGCCTTACCGCAAAACCTTACTGGCCGTCACCGCTACTTGGCAGCAATATTGTCGCGCGGAGCACCGACCGACATATGCCACTGCACCCACTTCCACTCGCCATTCACCTTGATCGCGGTGCCGCTTCCGAAGAAATGATCAACATGCTCAGATCCATCGGGCTTCTTGAGGCGGACTGTACACTCCTCCGTGCAGACGCCGAAGGTCGCCGTCGCCTTGCAGTTCATCTTCGGCCCGTCAAGAGTTAAAGCGCCCTCGGCGTTGATTCCGGCACTAACCCTGTCAAAGTGCGCGTCGATCTCTTTTTTCGATCTCAGCGCAATAGGCGTCGCGTTGTCTGGATCTAACTCAAAGGTAACTAAAGCATCGTCACCAATGTACGCTTGCTTCAGCGCGTTGATATGACCCGCGTTCGCCTCTTCATGCGTGTTGTGGAGCGCCATCATTAATTCTTTCGACGACTTTTCGTCCCACTGCGCTGTGTCTTTCGCCGCACTGCCAAGAGTCCTGGCGCTGGCGATCCAAAGCAGCGTCCCAGCCGCTAAAAAAGCGAGGGCGATGCTGATTCCACCCCGTATGCTGATGAGCTTTCTTGCCATGAAATTGCCTCCATTCTGCGATTGAGTTGCGGTTGAACCGTCAGCTAAATTTACGAAGTTAGAATATAGGTCGGGCGAGGGTCTTAATCTTCTCCGAGCTTGCGGATTAGATAATTAGCCACGGATTACACGGATAACACAGATTCTTCCGTGTTCATCTGTGTAAATCCGTGGCTTAAATCAAACAAGACAGGAGCCTTCTCATACCTCAACTCTGCCATGGTCCTGCCGCTGTAGAGTATTACTAACTCATGGCTGTCGATGTAGTCCGCGAAACCCACCCGGTAATAAAATGTTTCAGACCTGAGCTGTCCTTCGGCGAAATCGCATGGCACTCCTTCCTCGATGGAACGCAGGAGAGTGGGCATGTCGAAGTGGAAGCCTTCAACATCGCGTTCGAAATACTCCTTTTCATCCAAATAGACCGTCTTCAATTCGGCAGCAAGGTCTGAGTCTTCGGGAATCGGGAGGGTCAACAGCTCGTAGCGGAAGAGCTCCGTAAAGAAGGATCGCAGCTGCACTGGCACGGCCGGTAGGATCTCCTCCAGCCACCAGCTTTGCAGTCTCGTCGCGAGCGCGTGCTCGTAATAGAAGTAGCGAATGCCTCGGTGGACCCTCGCGCTGTCCATGGTTCGCACCATCTCCTGCCGGCACTCCCAGATCCCGCGAACAACGTCGTCAGTCTGGCGTCCGGCCCACTCGTCAAGAGACTTCAAGACCTGCGACTGCCTGATCGAGGCCAGCTTGCGAAGGGGACCCCAGATAGTTCGAAAGATCGCATTCTCGGCGACGACACGGGACCAGAACAGGAACTGATGCATGCTGACATTCTCTTCGATCGTCATGTCGGGATGACTGATGACGTACTCGAAGTCGAACTCTTCGTGTCGCACCGTGACCAGGCCGTAGCGGGCGCGGTTCCGTTCGAAATCGGTGTTTGGGAGGAGCAGGTGGGGATAGGTAGCGATCCTCGAGGTGAACTCCGAGATGCGGTCATAGCCCTCGATAAAGGTATCCGGTGTCTCTCCGGGAAGCCCCCAGATCAGCTCAGCATAGGTGTCGAGGCCCTCTGCCCGCAGCCAGCGAGCGAGGTCCTCGAAGTCGTTCAACTTCATGTTCTCCCGGTGCATCTTCTCTAACGCTCTCTCTTCCAGACTCTGGAGGGACAGCGTGAATGAGCTCTTCAGGCCCGCCTTCTTCATCTTCCTAACAATTCTGAAGAAGCGCTCTCCCTTGTTTTTCGCCCACGAAGCCTCGATGTTCAGTGGATACCCGTAGCGCTCCTTCATTCGAATTACGTCGTCCACAAAGATCTCGTCATCCGGGAGCAGTCCCAGGTTCGCGTCACATAGGGCGATACTCTCGACACCTTCCCGGGCGAAGAACTTGAGCTCCTCACGCAGGCGTTCTCGCGAGAAGGCGCGCACCCTTTGTCCGACGGCGCCGCCCCAGTAACAGAACGCACATTTGTAGGGACAGCCGCGGTTGGTCTCGAGGAGGGCGACGCCGTAGATTGCCCGGCCATTCTCGTCGCGAAACGGAAGGACACCCTCCAGGAAGGGGGACGGGATATCGTCGAGATTAGCAATCCGAGCACGCTCGGCTGTAGTGACTACTCGGCCATCGCGCTGGAAGGAGATGCCAGGGATGTGGTCCAATTCGTTCTTGCTGAGCCCTCCCAAATAGGCTTGAAGGATGTCGCGAAAGGTAAACTCGCCCTCTCCGTTTCCCACCACGTCCACTGCCGGATAAAGCCGGCACAATCGCTCTGCCTGATTGGCCACGTGCGTCCCACCCATAACTATCCAGCCGTCTGGTTTGATCTGTCGGTAGGTCTCAGCGACTGCGGCGAAGCGATATAGGTTCCAGCCGAAGACTGAGAAAGCCAGAATGTCAGGCGGTTCATCGGAGAGTAAGGCGCGGGTGATCTCAGGAGCCGTGGCGCTACCGAGGAACGAGCAAATCTGGATGTCCGCGGCGGAACGGATCACTGGATCTGCGTAGGCGGTGGCCTTGATGTAGCCAAGGGCCAACGGCATCGAGACGGTGCTCATTTTCCACACGCCCTGATCGACAAGGCTTACGCGAACTTTCGTCATCTCTGTCTCTTTCGGCCGCCGCCTCAGCTTTCAAAAAGTATTCGGCGTTGGATATTTTCACAGGTGAGACTAAAGATACTTCTCCCACATTGCTCTTTCGCGTTAGGTCACGGCGGGCGGCCTCGGAGGGCCGCCCCTACAGTTGTTGTTCATCACGCCAGCTTTTGGAACGCGCCAGATCGGCAACAACTGTAGGGGCGGCCCTCCGTGGCCGCCCGCCGTGAAGAACTAAGCGCGACGCGTACCGATGCGCAGGCTAAGCAGCTTCCGCTCAGCGAACAGCCTACCGTAGTGTCTCGCAGTCTCAACCCATTCCAGCCAGCTGTCGGCTCCGACGGCATCAACCAGGGTTGTCTTGTGCTGGTACGACGCCTGCAAAATCGTCTCTTGCATCGTTACCACTGTGTGCGTAAGGTCCGACACTTCGAGTTCCCCGAAACCTGCGTTTCTGATTTGCGTGAGGCTGTCCACTTCGAACGGAACCTCGAAGCCGTCCTCCCCCCAAATGAAGGCACGGTCTTCGTCGCTGAGACCCGGTCCCGCTACGATGTCCGTTATGGTCAGAGCCCCACCCGGGCGAAGCCAGCGATGGACCCTTTCCAGCACCGCGCGACGATCCTGGGCGACGCCGAGCATGTCACCGAAGTACACCACGTCATAACGTTCAGACGGCTCCCACTGAAGCATGTCAGCCTCGACGAAATCGAAGCCGCGCAAACGACGGTCGGGGTGCCGCGCGCGCGCGCGCTCGATTTGCTTCGTGCTCATCTCCACACCGGTCACACGGCAACCGAAATGGGACGCGACGTACTCGCAGGCATCGCCCATCCCGGAGCCGAGTTCGAGAACACTGTGTTCTGGTCCAAGACCTACGTACGCGCCCATGTAATCGAGCAACGCTGGACCACCGTTGTTGGCGTAGATCCTGCCGCCGTATAAGGGCTCGTAGATCGTAAGACGCCATCGCGGATCATCGGACACATCCCACACCTCGAATTGCTTCTCTCGGACCGCAACTGCGTCATGGACCATACGGTGCTCCCGTTAGCTATTGATTCGCCTTGCGCGACCCGATGCGCAGGCACTCCAGCTTCCGCTCCACGAAGAAGCGGCCATAGACTCTCGCGCACTCTACCCAGTTCAGCCAGCTGTCGATTCCGACGCCTTCGACTATGGCTTCCTTGTGCCGGTACGACTCCTCAAGGATCCTCTCCTGCTGCGTCAGCGCTTTTTGGGTAATGTCCGTTACGTCAAGATCCTGAAAGCCCACATCTCGTAGCATCGCGAGCCGTTCCGCCTGGGTTGGAAGGTTGTGGACGACTCCATCTTCCACCCAAAGGAAATCCCGGTCTTCGTCGCTGAGGCCAGGTCCAGCTACGATATCTGACATCGTCAGAGCCCCACCCGGTCGCAGCCAGCTATGGATCTTCTCCAGCAGTGTGCGGCAATCATGGATAATGGGGAGCATCTCAAGAAAGTACACTGCGTCGTAACGTTGCGGCGGATCCCAATTCAGAAAATCAGCCTGGACGAAGTCATAGCCGCGTGAAAGAGAGTCGCCGTGACGTTCGCGGGCCCGCTCGATCTGCTGAGTGCCTAGCTCCACGCCGGTCACCCGCGAACCGAAATGCGACGCGATGTACGCGCAGGCATCGCCCATCCCGGAGCCGAACTCGAGAACGCTGTGTTCTGGTCCCAAGCGTGCGTAAGCGCCGGTGAAGTCGAGAAACTCTAATCCGCCAACACTGCCGACCTTCCAGCCCTCGCGTAGCGGCTCGTAAATCGTGAGGCGAAAGCGCGGGTCATCGGCACGATCCCACACCCGGATTTGCAACTCATTGACTGCGTCCTGGACCATCTCTGGAGGAAGTAACATCGTCATGTCTCCAATCATTGGTTAGCTGTATCGAGTCTTGTTTGAATTTTGCTTCTCCTGTCTTGCGCAAAAGCTCGTGGCGCTCTCGCTGCGCGCTCCCGGCAAGCAGGAGTGGAAGCGTCGTCAGAATCGGAGGATCAAATGCCTCGGGTGACCTTAGCGAAAGATCGGTTGAACCTTCGACTACGCCATTACGGATCAGGATGGGTTGGCCCCCGCCACGCAATGTTGTTTCGTACAGGAAGTAATCTCTGAGATCTTTCGACCGCGCGAGACCGGCAGCGAGGATGTAATAAACGCCGTCTGCAACCGAGGGAAAATGGTAACGGCCAGGTTCCTGAATCACAGTGCCGGAAATCGGGGCACCT
>DASUYO010000500.1:0-4301 GCA_036377375.1 Pyrinomonadaceae bacterium | reverse complement strand
GACTCAATCGAGGATCGTGCTTCGGAGATGCAGGACCATGCGAGAAATTTCGAACAACGCGAGATGAACGAAAGACTGTGGGAAGCGTTGGATTCGCTGCCCGAACACGAGCGTGCTGCGACTACCCTTTACTACATCAGCGGATATTCGCAACGCGAGATCGGCGAGTTCCTCGATACGCCGGTCACCGCGATAAAAAAACGACTCTTCAGCGCGCGGAAGCGTCTGCGCGGGATGTTGTTTGATGTATTTCAGGATAGCTTGCGAGAGCAGCGGCCTTCACGGGACGACGCGTTTGCTACCGCAGTCATGGATATCCTGAAGGCAGCCAGGGCGGGTGATCTTCAGTTAGTCAAAAAACTGCTCGAACAAGATCCGCGTCTGCTAAACGCGAAGGACTCTCTTGGGAATACGGCATTGATAATGGCTGTCGATTCAGGTCACGAGGAAGTTGCGGAGCTGCTTTTAAGCTCGGGTGTTCAACCCGATATCTATGAGGCTGCGGCGATAGGCAAGACTGAATTAGTAGCGAAGCTTGGTCAAAACAACCACGAACTTTTTGCAAGCTATTCCCCTGAAGGTTTTCCACCGCTCGCGTTAGCGGCTCACTTCGGCCATCGCGATACAGTTGAGTTCTTATTAGATCAAGAGGTTGACATTGATGCGATTTCTAAGAATGCACTCGGCGTCACACCGTTGCATGCGGCACTCTACGGCCGCAAACGAGATGTAGCCAAACTCCTGATAGAACGTGGTGCCGATGTCACGATCAACCGTGGCGGAAAAGGAATTCCACGTTCCGGGTGGACCGCTCTTCATTACGCAGTCGCTTACGGTTTCCTTGAACTGATACCTCTTCTCATCGAACACGGAGCCGACGTTGCAGCAAAAGATGACGAAGGCAAAGCGCCGCTCATGGTTGCATCAATAGAACATCGCGACGAAGCCGCGAAACTGTTGAGTTAGAGAACACATTAAGAGGAAGCGATGAGCATAAATCACTTAGCCAGGACAGCAATTCTAGTTTCACTACTTTGCGTGCCAGTTACTCACGCTCAGAAAAGAGACGTTACGATGAAATTAAAACAGGAATTTCTAACCGCAGTAAGAGAAGGCAATGAAACCAGAGTGCGAGATTTGTTGAAGCAGAATTCTGATCTTGCAAAGATTACGGACGAGCAGGGTGTGTCGGCGGTCTTACAAGCCGTATACAACGGCCGCCAGAAAGTAGCAGAACTTCTGATCGCGACGGGTCTGACACTGAATGTCTTTGAAGCATCTGCCACCGGCAACACGCAACGCGTCGAAGAACTTCTCAAAACAAAACCGGATTTGGTAAACCGATTTTCACCTGACGGCTTTACATGTTTGGGATACGCCGCGTTCTTCGGGCATTTGGATACTGTCAGACTGCTTCTTGATAAGGGCGCTAAAATCAATGTGCCTTCCAGGAACTTTCTGAAGGCGGTGCCGCTTCGATCGGCGTCAGTGGCGGGACATCTCGAGATTGCAAAATTACTTATAGACCGTGGCGCCGACGTCAATGCGCACGGCGAAGGCGGACAGACTCCGCTTCATGAAGTTGCCGGCGTGGGACGGATCGAATTTGCGAAACTACTGCTTGACCACGGCGCGAATATCAATGCGCGTGGTGCTGACGGCAAGACACCTCTGACGATTGCAATCGAATACAAGAAAACGGAGATGGCTGATTTCCTTCGCAGTCGCGGCGCAGTGGAGTAGCCACAAAAAGGCACAAAAGTCACATAAAGTTGGCCTGCACGATCCGCAATACATTTGGCCAGCTTCATCGGAAAATGTTTGTGTCTTTTGTGCTTTTTGTGGCTACAACGGGTTTCATTTTCTGTGCGCGCCGCTGAGAGCGGTGGCTGCACCGAGTCCGATATAAACGCTGCCGGCGAAATACCGTTGCAAGCGAATAAATTTGATATTGCTTCTCAACGAGTTACCGATGCTGCCAGAGGCAAAGGCATAAATCGAATCACTAAGTGTTCCAAGCAGTATTAGAATGCCTCCGAGCAGTGCCACTTGTAGAGCAACCGAGCCTCGCACGGGATTAACAAACTGCGGCAAGAACGCGAAGAAGAATAAAGCCGTTTTCGGATTAAGCACGTTCACGACCACACCCTGATAAAAGACCCGGCTTAGTTTCACCGTGCGAACATGCGCCGTCTCGATCTTTTCTTTCGACAGCAGAGTTCTTATTCCTAAGTAAATTAAGTAGACCGCGCCGGCGTACTTCACTAGCTGAAATGCCATCGCCGACGATACTAACAACGCCGACAGACCGAGTGCCGCAGCAGTGATGTGAATCATCGTACCGACCTGCACGCCCAGGCTCGACACAAACCCGGCTAATCGCCCCTGCTGAACACTTCGGGCAATGATGTAGAGCGTGTTCGGTCCGGGCATAAACACCATAATCGAAGCTACCGAAACGAACACCGTTAGCGTGGGCCAATCGAGAATGTCTGTCATTTGTTCAATGAGCATGGGTCTTTTTCAACATTGCCACTAACAGCTCGCCTAACTCTTCCAGCCTCACTCTCATGCTTTCATCGATCATTGTTTCGTCGTTCCCTACGAACTTCTGTTCAGCGAACGCAACGGCAATCTCCTGAGGCAAGACGTTAACGTTCACGCTCGTCAGCACTCCGCGAAGATGTGCTAATGAACGGATTCCTCCCAGTGAGCCAGGCGAAGATGCCATCATCGCTGCGAACTTTCCTGCAAACACGGCACTCCTCTGGTACTTATCACTTGGTCGCGAAACCCAGTCGATCGCGTTCTTTAACGCTGCCGGAAGAGAGCCGTTGTATTCCGGTGAGGCGATTAAAAACCCGTCGTGTTGTGTGAAGATCCCTTGCAGTTTCAGAGCCTGTTCGTCAAATCCGTACTTTTCGTGATCATCAAGATTGTAGAGAGGCATGGGATAGTCGCTTAAGTCGATATAAGTGACGGCCGCACCCGCTCTTTCGGCTCCTTTAATTGCTGCTTTGACGACTCGCTTGCTCAGGGCGTGTTCGCGAAGACTCCCTGCGAACGCTAATATTTTCACTTGCTTTCCCATTTCGATTTCTCTTCTTTCAATGCGAATCGCGAGTCTTCACCAGAAGCGTCACCAGGTGTTCCAGTTCGCTATCGGTCAAGACGCGAAATGCGCGGCGATTGAAGTCTGCGACAGGTTTATCGAGGAGCTCGAGAAGCTTCAACCCTTCCTTTGTTATCCGACAATAAACGCAACGGCGATCGTGCGGACGAATCTCTCGCGCAACCAAACCCTTAGCTTCCAGTCTGTCAATCATTCGTGTGATACCGGGCGTCTTTTCAATGACACGCTCAGCGATGGTTAGGGTCGGCAACCCTCCTGGTTCCGCACCGCGGAGAATCCGCAAGACGTTGTACTGTTGTGCAGTAATATCGAAAGGCGCGCAAACAGCTTCAAATGACGTTTTTATTTTGTCCGCCGTAGACAGGAGTGTGCTGTATGCGGTTGGGCCGCGAGCCGGCGTTCGGCTTTGATTCGTCGTTGATGAAGACTGGCGTCCGCTTCCCACGCCAGTTACTTTAGAGGTCAATAGTTGACATGTCAAGTAATCTGGAGTGTAGGTAGGCGCATTTACGTTCGGAGGAGCTGTAGTTTCCGCTGGTTTGGAAATTACTTCTTCTTTGAAGAGCGCTTCTTGCCGGAACGCTTCTTGGAGCTCTTCTTAGGTGGTACTTTGTCGCCTTCCTTTCGAGCCTCGGATAATCCGATCGCTATGGCTTGTTTCTTGCTCGTTACTTTCTTGCCCGAGCGGCCACTTTTCAACGTGCCGTGCTTCCGTTCGTGCATTGCTTTCTCGACTTTTTTGCTGGCCTTCTTACCGTATCTTGCCACCGGTCATCACCTCCCTCATCTGGGTTTCCCACAGTTGTAACGCTGGACCACGATTTAGTCCTGCTAAAACTGACAAGTTTGTGTGGCAAAATGTAGACGTGAAGGCCACAAAAGGCACAAGCGATCTACATCACTTGTGCTTCTTGTGCTTTTTTGTGGCAATCAATTCAATGCAACCGTCACTGTCTCTGGCGCCTCCTGGTTGCCAATCTCTGAGATTGCCCTGCGCTCAGGATTCTCGAGTCAAAGCCACTTCACCGGCTGGCGGGCGCTACACCCAAAGCTTTCCGCGCTGCTTTGTAAATCGAGGTGCAAAATGTTCAACTGTAGGGGCGGCCCTCCGTGGCCGCCCGTCGTTTGTAACACACAGTTTGGTAAGACGGGCCGCCACGGAGGGCCG
>DASUYO010000499.1:0-3054 GCA_036377375.1 Pyrinomonadaceae bacterium | reverse complement strand
AACCTCGCTTTGTCAGACCACGCAGAGCGGATCGCGCTCGCGCAAACCAACGCAAACTTCTTCGACGTCTTCGGAGTCGGGCCGCAGTATGGACGCTTGTTTATTCAGCAGGATGAGCAGGCGGGCCACGCGCCTGTGGTCATCGTCAGCGATGCGCTTTGGCGAAGACGCTTTGGTTCGGATCCCTCGCTGGTGGGCAAGCCGATCACGCTCGACGGCAACAACTACACCGTCATCGGTATTGCACCGCCGGGTTTTCAGTATCCCGATAAAACCGAATTGTGGCTGCCGCCACTGCAACTCGTGCCGGAGATGTTCCCGGGCCAGGACGTGACCCAAAACCGACGCATGGGCTATCTCGCTGCGGTCGCATTGTTGAAACCGGGCGTGTCGCTTCGGCAAGCCGCCAGTGAAATGGAAACTATCACTGCACGCCTGCGACAGCAGTATCCTGACACAAACAACAATCGTTTCAATCGAGTGGTTTCACTTCACGAACACCTCGTAGGCGATACGAACAAGCTTCTTTGGTTACTACTCGGCGCCGTCACGTTCGTGTTGCTAATCGGATGTGCGAATGTCGCCAATCTGCTGCTCGCCAGCGGTGCTGCGCGACAGAGAGAGATGGCGATTCGCGCTGCGCTCGGTGCGTCGCGCTGGCGAGTCATCCGCCAATTATTTACCGAGAGCACGATTCTCGCGCTTGCCGGTGGTGTTGTTGGTCTATTGATCGCGTACTGGGGACTCGCTGCGATCACAAAATTACTGCCTGCCGATTTTCCACGTCTGAACGAGATTCACATCGACCTGCGAATTCTCGGCTTCACGTTCGCAGCGTCCGTGCTGACGGGAATTCTTTTTGGTCTTGCTCCAGCGCTGCAACTCTCGCGAGCTGATGTGCAAGAGTCGATGAAAGAGGGCGGACGCGGCGCAGCGGGAAGTTTGCGTCAGAGTCGTTTGCGGCAGGCGTTGATTGTGAGCGAGGTAGCGTTGTCGGTTGTACTGCTTGTCGGCGCGGGTTTGCTGTTCAGAAGTTTCATGCGCCTGCAATCAGTGAACACCGGATTCGTTGCGGAGCAGGTACTGACGGCCAAGCTGACGCCTGCCGGACAAAGCTACGTTCAGCAGGGCGATTTCGCGAAGTTTTATAACCAGCTGTTGGAGAAGGTCAGTGCCGTGCCAGGTGTGCAGGCCGCGGGTCTGATCAATACGTTGCCTTTAGAAAAAGGACCAACGCTGGCATTCCGCGTCGAGGGACGTCCGATTACGACTCCCGACAAATGGCCGCCTGCGAACTATCGAGTTGTCAGTCCGGATTACTTCCGTGCGATGGGGGTCCCGGTGCTTCAGGGTCGCGCTTTCACAGATCGCGATAGTGAAAATGCGCCACGCACGATCATTGCTAACCAGCAACTGGTGCACGAGATATTTCCTGATGAAAACCCGATTGGTAAGAGGGTTACCTTCGGAAGGACCGACCAAAATCAGCAGCCGATCTGGTTTGAGATAGTCGGTGTGGTCGCAAATGTTCGCAGTCTCGAACTTCGCGAAGAGCCGACTGCGGAACTCTACTTCTCTGCCTTACAGGATTTCTGGCCGGGTATGTCGCTCGTGGTGCGCTCGAGTGTCGAGCCGTCGCGTTTGAGTGGATCAGTGCGACAGGTCGTGAACGAGGTTGATAAGTCCGTTCCGGTGTCGGACGTGAAGACGATGGACCACATCGTCAGTGAGTCAATCACACAGCCGCGTTTCAATCTCTTTCTGCTGGCACTCTTCAGCACCGTCGCGATGCTCCTGTCGGCTGCGGGTATCTACGGTGTCACTGCTTACACAGTCACACAACGTACGCACGAGCTCGGTATTCGCATCGCGTTGGGAGCGCAGGTCAGCGACGTGCTGAAGATGATCCTGGGGCAGGGAATGGCCGTGATCGGAGTCGGGTTGGTTATCGGTTTGGCGTCGGCGTTTGCGCTGATGCGTTTGCTTCGCAGTCTTTTGTTTGGTGTCGGTGAAAACGATCCGTTGACGTTTGCAGCGATCACGCTGGTGTTACTGCTGGTGGCGCTGGCCGCTTGCTATATCCCCGCGCGCCGCGCAACGAAGGTCGATCCGTTGGAAGCACTGAGATACGAATAGAGCCGCAAAAAGGCACAAAATGATGGATTCAATCGTCAAAGACATTCGCTTCGGTTTGCGCAGCTTGTTGAAGCGTCCGGCTTTCACGGCTGTGGCTGTCATCACGATCGCGCTTGGCATTGGAGTCAATACCGCCATCTTCAGTGTCATCAACGCCGTACTGCTGCGACCGCTGCCTTACGACGATCCGTCTCGATTGATCAGCTTCAGATCGAATCAGTCGGCGCCTGACCTTGCTGATGTCGAGTCGCAGAGTAAGACGTTCAGCAGGCTTGGTGGCATGGTGCTACAGCCGTTGGCGTATACCGGCGGCAGCGAGCCGGCTCAATTTCAAATTGGACAAGTCACGGGGGGCTTCTTTGAAACTCTCGGCGTCAAACCCGAGCGCGGGCGTTTTATCACCAGCGATGACGACAAAAACGGTGCTCCATTCGTCGTCGTGTTGGGCCACGATCTATGGATGAAACAATTCAACAGCGACGAGCAGATCCTGGGTAAAGCGATTCAGCTCAGCGGCAACATGTACACCGTCATCGGTGTGATGCCCGCTACCTTTGTCACACCTGCTGTAATCAGTGAAGCATGGACGCCGGTGCGCGTTTCGAATCCGGTGGCCGCAAACTTCCGAGGCGTTCATTTTCTCCGAACGTATGGAAGACTCGCTCCCGGCGTCACACTCGAGCAGGCGCGTGCCGAGATGCAGGTTGTTGATAGCAACCTCGCCGCTCAGTATCCCGAGGAAAATAAGAATCGACACACAGTCCTCTTAGCATTGCAGGAACGAATTGTTGGTAACACGCGGCAGTCGCTGTTGATTTTGTTTGCTGCGGTAACTTTCGTGCTTCTGATCGCGTGCGCAAACTTCGCGAATCTTCTGCTCGCACGCGCCGCTGAGCGTCAACGCGAATTTGTGATTCG
>DASUYO010000498.1:0-4415 GCA_036377375.1 Pyrinomonadaceae bacterium | reverse complement strand
ATCGGCGAAACAACGATCTGCGGCGCCAGCAGATTGCTGGACAAGATCCGTCCAAACGCCTCCACTCCTTCAAGCGGAGTGAGCCCTTCTGAAAGTCCTGACTGGCCCATGCCATGGTCTCCAACTTTCTCTCGACTCGCTTCCGCGGTTATGTCCTTGATCGTTGCCGCAGAGTCGACAATCTTCCTGGCGGAGAATTCTTCAATCTGGACCAGTTCTCTCCCCTGCTCGTCCATTATCACAACGTCGAACGTCAGCACCTCTTTACGCTCTTGATTGCCGACGCCGGCTCTCGCGTAGCCATAAAGTCGCTGCGGCAGCGGAGCATGTATGCTCACCTTTTTGTACGACAAAGGCAGGTAGGAACCTCCATCTGACAGGTACTGCTTTGCGACACCAGTCACGATGTCGATTATCGCGGGGTGTAGCTTGTATTTCTCGAGGTCGACGGAAAACTCTTCCGGCAGTTCTATGAATGCCAGCAACTCATCTGTCCCGAGATGCAACGACTTCAAGTTATGCCAGCGTGGGCCGAGGCCACTCGAAACGCCGCCTTTTTCTCCGAGGCTCACTTCCCTTCTGCACCTCTCTAAAATCGCGCTCAGGTCGTGCGTCTGAGTTGTCTCTGGTCCAACTTTCGTGATTTTGCCAATCGCATGTTCCTGCCAACTGTCGTCTTCAGCATTCGTTCTGCTCCTGACGACGAATCTGAAGCCACTTCCGTTTCTCTCCAGCAGCGTGTGTGCCTCTTTCACCTCGCTGTCTCCAAGACGAAAGATGTTCAGGAAGTAGAAATCACTGAGCTCCATGACATCGGTCTTCGTGTGTTCTTCATAGGCCGCTCGCGCGATCTCCAGGTAAGCAGTGCCGGGCATCAGCGCGTGTCCGGCAATCCTGTGCTCATCAAGAGTCCAGAATTTGTCGACGCTGAATCTAGTCAGATACTCTTTGCGATCAGCGCTCTCGTCTATGCATTCACCCAGCAACGGATGATCGATCTGACGGTAATGAGGAGTGAGATCCTCTGTGCGTTTGAACCAGCCTGCGTTTTTAGTTGCGAGCCCGATCTCCTGCCACGCATCCCAATTGACCGACACGGTAGATCTGCCAGTTTTGAGAGTGTGATAGTGTGCGAAAGAGTCCATGAAGAAGTTTGCTGCGCAGTAATCCACTTGACCAACGCTGCCCAGCACGGAACTGATCGACGAGCAGAGCAAGAAGAAGTCGAGATCCACGTTGTTGAGCGCGAACTCGAGCGCTCTGAGGCCCTGCACTTTCGGCGCGAGAACCGCAGCGGCTTGCTCCGAGGTTCTGAGTTGAATTAACTTGCCGCTTTCGATTCCGGCTGCATGGACCACGCCATTCAAGACGCCGAAGCGCTGATGGATCTCGGCTACCACCTCCTGCATTCGCTTGCGATCGGTAACATCGCCACGCAGGATAAGAACCTCTCCACCGTGCTGTTCGATTGCCTGCAATTTCGTTATCCGGCCGCTGACGGGATCCCCGCTATCGTGCCTCGCAAGCCACTGCTCCCACTGCTCGCTCGGCGGCATTTCTGAACGTCCAACGAGAACCAGTTTTGCCCTCACAGCTTTCGCCAGATACACGGCGAGTTCGAGCGCAATACCACCTAGTCCCCCGGTTATCAGATACACGCCATCTTCACGCAACTGTGTTGGTGGTCCGTCCTGCGCTTTCAGTCTGAGCGGCTCCAGGAACTGCACCCAACGCGCGTCATTGCGGTAAGCAACCACCGCGTCAGGCAGAGGTTGGGAAAGCTCTGCAATCAGTTGGCCCACAAGTCTGTTCGCGGATGCGCTTCCGGTTTCAGGAAGAACAACGTCGATGCTTCGGCAGGTAATGTTGGAGTATTCCTGCGGGATTACTTTGCATGGGCCAAGCACTGTCGCCTTCTCAGGATACAACTCCTTTTCACCGGCGATGCTCTGCATGTTTGAGGAAAGAACATCGATATGAATCTGTTTTGTAGAAATCTGAGCACCCAGGGCTTGAGCAAGAAACAGCAGGCTGTAGAAGCCGAGCGCCAGAGATCGTTCGTCAGTCTCGAAGGCTGCTCGAAACTCGCCTTCGCGCGTCACGCTCCAAAGGTGAACGATGCGCTCGGGACTTTTCTTTGCGCCGGAGAGCTCCTTTAACAAGAGATGGTAATCTTCAGGACGCTGTGGATTGATCGTGAACGTAGTCTCATTCAGTCGCTCAAACCGTTCACCTATTTGCGCAGTGACTACTTCCTGTTTCGCTTGATCCAGACGCTTCACAATCTGTGCGCCAAGTCCTGCCTCATCGATGAATACGAGCCAGCGTGAGGTTTCCCATGCAAAAGACGGGTTTGGTGACTGTTTCCATAGCGGAGCGTAGAACCAGTCAGAAATGTCTGCTCGTTTGTGTAAACGTGACTGATACGACCCGACGCTAACATCAACTGAATTAGGCTCGATCCAATAGCGCTGTCGTTCGAAAGGATAAGTAGGCAGAGGTATTCGGCGCTGTCTTCGCCCGGAAGAAAATGCGGCCCAGTCTATTTGTCGGCCCGCCAGCCACAGTGCTCCAGTGGCGCCGAGCATCGTGCGCAGCTCTGACGTTTTCTCTTGCGGGCCAGGGAGGGAGTAAAGAGTGCGTGCAGCGTCTTTTTGTAAATGGCTTTGCGTTAGCTTTGTTAAAGTGCGTCCTGGTCCAACCTCCAGCAGAACCGAGTTCTGGATTTTGAATAACTCCCGCACGCCGGCATCGAATCGAACGGTATGGCGCAAATGACTGGACCAATACTGCGGGTCCGTTGCCTCAGCTGCCGTAATCCACGTTCCGGTGAGATTCGAGATGTAAGGCAACTGTGGCGGACTCAGCTTGACCGTCTTCACTAATTCGACGAATGGCTCGATGATGGAATCCATCATCGCGGAATGAAAAGCGTGCGAAGTATGTAGACGACGGCAAAGGTGTCCACGTTTGATGAGTAACTTCTCCTGCTCTTCGATGGCTTCTTTCGGTCCGGAGATGACGCAGAAGGATGGACCATTGACCGCGGCGATCGCCAAACGATTATCCAGTAGCGGAGCAAGTTCCGCCTCGGACAAAGTGACACTGGTCATAGCGCCGCCCGGAACGCTCTGCATCAGACGGCCGCGTGCTGCGACCAGTGTCAGAGCGTCTTCAAGCGTCAACACTCCGGCGAGACACGCAGCAACATATTCACCGATGCTATGCCCAATCATCGCGCGCGGGCGCACGCCCCAGCTCATCCATAATTTGGCGAGCGCATACTCGACGACAAACAGGGCAGGCTGCGTGAAAACTGTCTGCTTGAGTCGTTCTGCGGCTTCCTCTATGTTTTCGTGAGATGGATACAGAAGAGAGCGAAGGTCGCATCCCAAGTGAGGTTGAAGCAAATCCGAGCAGCGGTCGATCTGCTCTCTGAATGTGTGTTCGACTTCATACAGCTCTGCGCCCATCCTGGGATGTTGGGCTCCCTGTCCGGGAAACATAAAGATCACCGGGTGATCGTTTGTTTCCTGAACCGAGGTGACGACGCGTGCCTCATCCTCGAGCGCTGCTGAGGCTTCATCGAGATCACGGCAAACAAGCGCCAGGCGATGATCAAACGATTTACGACCACGCTGAAGCGTGTGGGCCACGTCGGCGATGTTCAACTCAGGATGCTGCTTGAGATGCTCGGCCAGATTTCGAGCAGTTGTCTTCAGAGCGCGGCCGGTCTTGGCTGACAAAACAATCAGCTGAAGCGGTCTGACTGCTAACGCAGGCGCGACATGAGGCGCCTCTTCGACGATCGCGTGGGCGTTCGTTCCACCGATGCCGAACGAACTCACGCCGGCGCGACGAGGCGCACCGTTGCTGGTCCAATCCGTAAGTTTCGAGTTCACATAGAACGGACTATTCTCGAAATCTATCGCCGGGTTTGGCTGTTGAAAATGGAGACTTGGCGGAATCTGTCTGTTCTTGAGTGCGAGGACAGTTTTAATTAATCCCGCCACACCGGCAGCCGTATCCAGGTGCCCGATGCCGGTTTTTACAGAGCCGATCGCACAGAACTCCTTCGCTTGCGTTCCAGCGCGGAATGCCTGTGTCAGTGCTGCCACTTCGATAGGATCGCCGAGGACCGTACCAGTCCCGTGAGCTTCCACATAACCGATAGTCGAAGCATCAACGCCGGCCATGTGCAGCGCTTCACTGATTACAGCAGCCTGACCTTCTATGCTCGGAGCCGTATAGCCGGCTTTCTGAGAGCCATCATTGTTGATAGCTGAGCCTTTAATTACTGCGTGGATCGTATCGCCGTCGGCGAGCGCATCCTCGAGCCGCTTGAGTATCACGATGCCCACGCCGCTACCATTCACTGTTCCTTTAGCAGCGGCGTCGAAGGCGCGACAATGACC
>DASUYO010000497.1:0-4021 GCA_036377375.1 Pyrinomonadaceae bacterium | reverse complement strand
GAGTGAGTATGGGGTTTCATGTGCGAGCGTGCGTGCCGCCCACTTGCTCACGACGAGGTGCGTCTCCACCCCCGACCCATGCAGCATCTGTAGCAACCGCACACCAAAGATCGTTCCGGTCGCACCAGTGATACCGACGATAAGTCGCGTAGGTTTCGCTTGTTCCATGTTGCGGGACTTATTTTAGCCGCAAAAAGGCACAAAAGGCACATAACCAACCCGTACAAAGAAAAAGGCCGGACGTGATGAACGCCCGGCCCTTATAATCACAAGCTTCTTAAAAGTTATGCCTTCACGGCTACGTACTTCTCAACCATCCGTGTTATTGACTCCTTACTCGTCGCGCCCACGACGCGCTCGACTTCCTTTCCTTCACGGAAAAGGATCAGAGTCGGAATCCCTTTGATACCATAGCGCTGTGCAGTTGAAGGATTGTCGTCAACATTCAACTTCACCACGCTGGCATTGTCACCATAATGCTCCGCAACAGCCGCAACGGTCGGCGCCAGCATGCGGCAAGGGGCACACCACTCGGCCCAAAAATCGACCAGCACAGGCTTGCCGGAACCCAATACGTCTTTTTCAAACGAGCTATCGCTCACTTCCTTCACAAATTCACTCATCTTTAGTTGCTCCTAGGTCTAATCTGTAGAAATTTATTGCCCCTCGCCTTCGAGGAAATTCTTTAGTAAACGTGCCCGCGATGGATGACGCAGCTTGCGCAGCGCCTTCGCTTCGATCTGGCGAATGCGTTCCCGAGTCACGTTGAAGTTCTGGCCCACTTCTTCCAACGTCCGCTCGTGACCGCCGTTGTCGAGGCCGAATCGCAGACGAATCACGCGCTCTTCACGCGGGCTCAACGTCTGCAACACGTCGCCTGCAATCTCGCGCAGATTTGAAGTGATCACACGCGCCGCAGGACTCTCGCTTGACTTGTCTTCGATCAAGTCGCCCAACTGCGAGTCGCCGTTTTCACCAATCGGCGTCTCCAATGAGATCGGATCCTGCATTAACTTTCGCGCCTTGCGGACCTTGTCGACCGAAGTATCCATTTTCTTCGCGATCTCTTCAGTCGTCGGTTCGCGCCCAAGCTCGCGCACCAGCTCACGCGAGGTGTTTTTGAGCTTGTTAATCACTTCGATCATGTGCACGGGAATGCGAATGGTGCGTGCCTGATCCGCGATGGCGCGAGTGATTGCCTGACGAATCCACCAGGTGGCGTAAGTCGAGAACTTGTAACCACGTCGCCAGTCAAACTTGTCGACGCCCTTCATCAAACCGAGATTGCCTTCCTGAATCAGATCGAGGAACTGCAAACCGCGGTTCTGATACTTCTTCGCGATCGACACCACCAGACGCAGGTTGGCTTCAGTCAGCTCGTGCTTCGCCTGTGCCGTCTGAGCTTCGCTGATTGCGATCATCTGATGCGAACGCTTGATCTCGAGCGGCGACAGATGATGCTCGGCTTCGATTTCTTTCAGGCGCTTGCGCGCGGCCGCGACGTGCTTTCGGAATTCCTTCTGCTTGTCGGCCTTGAGACCTTTGCGCTTCAGCTTTTCCGAATAAGCCTCAATCTCGCGTTCAAGAACGCGGGCTTCTTTGTACACCACTCCGATCGCGGAGATTAACCGCTGGCGCGCAGCTTCTTTCAAATGAAGACTTCTGATCTCGGTTGCAATCTCCAGACGAGTGCGCGCGAGCTTGCGCCTGTAGCGCAAAAGTTTCTTCGAACGCTTGCCGCGCGAGGCTTTCACCTCTTCCGCAAACTTGTCGAACTCCTTCAAGCCGCGCTTGTAGAGTTGACGAATGTTGTTAAGTCCTTCGATAGTCCACTGCAAGTACTCTTCACTGCGATCTTCGTGTTCCTCGGTTTCCATTTGATCCGAGAACGCCACGACGTCGCGGATATTGAGCGTACCCGCAGCGAGTTCATCGCCGATTCTGAACAGCTCAACCACTGCTATCGGCGAACGTGCAATTGCCTTTTCGGCGCGCTTTTGTCCGCGCTCGATGCGTTTCGCGATCGATACTTCCTGCTCGCGCGTAAGCAACGGCACTACACCCATTTCGCGCATGTAAACGCGAATGGGATCCGACGTTTTATCCATCTCGCCGGCTGAGAGGTCGAGCTCAACCTCTTCGTTCAAACCCTCTTCGGATTCAACGGCAGACGACGACTCTTCGATCAAAGGCTCCTCAATCTCGGTTTCACCGCTAGTCGCTCGCTCGAGCGTTTGCAGCACCTCGTCGATGTCCTCAATCGACACGGCGTCGTCCGTCAGTTCCTCACTGAGGTTGACAAACTCGCCCTTGACCGAATTCATGAGCTCGATACCAGTTTGATCTTTTTCAAGCCTGGACAATTTATGTTCCTTTCTCGCAGTCTATTTACGCAGTTCGGAGGATCCGTTCCCCCGGCTTTTTGCCGCTGCTCGCAGTTCCGGCAATGCTATCTGCTTCTGGTCGTAGTGCTTCCTCTTCCCATTCTTTTCTATAGGCTTCGATGCCAGAGCAGCGCCACAGGGTTTTAACCGCCTAACCACGTCGTTAATCGTTATATTCTCCAATACTCGCTCGACCGCAGAGTCGACTTCCAGCAATACGTCGCCCAAAACGGTCTCTATATTGACGCCCACCGGGCAATCCCGGCTGGGCGGCGCCCGGTGCAGCGAGAAGACGCCCCCGCACTCAAGTGCCTGATAGACGTCCAATAGGGTCGTTTTGGACGGGTCATTTGCCAGCCGCGAGCCGCCCAGCGAACCGGTCTGAGACACAACCAGCCCCGCCTCGGCGAGTTCTTTCAAAATCCGCCGGATCACGACTGGATTTGTGTTTACGCTTTCTGCAACCTGTTCGGATTTGAGGGGTTCTTCGCCTGACCAGGCCATCAAACTTAAAACATGTACCGCAACCGCGAACCTGCTATTTGTCGACATATCAAAGCTGCTTGGGGACTTTCGGGCCGCCTTTTTGTAACCATTATAGTTACAAATTTGATTTTGTCAACTTTTTGTGTTGGTTAGGCTTTTGGCGTTGACTTTTGCGCCTTTTGTGCCTTTTTGTGGCTTACTTCAGCGCGGGGGCTTTGAGGTCGTGGATGAGGCCGAAGAGGATTTCGACGTCGATGGGTTTGGGAACCAACGCGAGGTAGCCGACCGACAGGGCGCGCTCGCGGTCTTCTTCGCTGGCGTATCCGGAGATGGCGATGGCGGGGACATCGCTGAGGCCGGGCAGGATTCGTAATTGCTGGAGAAGCTGGTAGCCATCGATATCTGGCATACCAATGTCCGAAACGATGATGTGCGGCCGTTTCTCAGCGGCACGCGCCAGGGCCTCACCAGCCGAAGCAGCCGTAGTGACGCTCGCACCTTCGCGACGGAAAATCGTGCTCAACAGCATCAGGGTGTCAGGAGAATCTTCCACGATCAGCACGTCGAGTCCGTCCAGCGAATGGACCCTCTTGTCCACAGTTTCGGAAACAACTTTGCCCATCGGCGCCAGCTCGATTCGTAAAGTGAAAGTCGAACCTTTCCTTTCTCCTTCCGAATGTGCCTCCAGATGGGCACCGTGCATCTTTGCCAGCGCATCGGCAATTGCGAGCCCGAGGCCCAAACCGCCGTGCCTTCTCGACGTGGAACCGTCAGCCTGACGAAAGCGGTCAAAGACATGCGGAAGAAATTCCGGCGCGATTCCGATTCCGCTATCCACCACGCTCAGCACCGCGTCTGTGTCTTCCAGTTTCGTTGTCACACGTACAGTGCCACCCGGATCAGTAAACTTGATTGCATTGGAGACGAGGTTCCACGCGATCTGTTGCAGACGAATAGGCTCGGCCATCACTACTAAACTCGCGGGCCATAAGTTCACCGACAGATCGATGTTGCGAGCAGCCGCTGACGTGCGCACAGTATCGACAGCAGCTTTCACCGACACGTTCAGGTCAGTGGGCTTCGGATCGAAATGCAGCTTTCCAGTGGCAATGCGGGAAGTATCCAGAAGATCATCTATCAATCGCGACTGT
>DASUYO010000496.1:0-32243 GCA_036377375.1 Pyrinomonadaceae bacterium | reverse complement strand
ATCGAGATCATCACCTCTGCGAATGCTCATCCGTCGCGCGACTGGTTGAACTTCATCGTCACGTCGCGGGCACGCAATCGTGTTCGTCACTGGGTAGCTGAACAACAGCGAGCCGAGTCGATCGAGATCGGTCGTAAGCTGTTCGAGAAAGAGGCTTCGCGTTTTCAACTGTCGCCCAAAAAACTCTTGAGCGATACGGATGGAGATATGAAGCGCGTTGCGAGTGATTACGGTTACGGCCGCGTCGACGATCTGCTGGCAGCCATCGGCTACGGAAAGCTTGTGCCGCGAAACGTGATTGCGAAGTATCTTGGACCCGAACAGTTTGAGCAGCTCGATAAGCAGAAGGAGTCGCGGCTCAGAAGCGGCGTACGCGCGGTCAAACGGCTCATTCGTTTGGGCGATGATTCGATAGTGGTGCGCGGTATTGACGATCTGATGGTGACACGCGCGCGCTGCTGTAATCCGCTTCATGGCGAAGACATTATCGGCTACGTAACACGAGGCAAGGGTGTCGCCGTACATACGACGCGGTGCAAAAACGTGACGCAGTTGATGGTCAATCGCGAGCGGATCGTCGAAGTTGAATGGGCCGGACGGCCGGAGAAGACTGCATACGCGGTGAAGCTGCTGGCAATTACTGAAAACCGTACCGGCATGATTGCCGGGATCACCGGCGCGATTTCCGACATGAAGACGGGCATTCGCGACGCGCGCGCGTCAGTGTCGTCTGATGAGCGTGGTCACATCGAGGTGACGGTTGAAGTGTTCGACGTGAAGCATCTCGACAGGGTAATCGGATCGATCAAAGGCGTCCCCGGCGTCCTCGATGTTGAGCGGTTGCAAGGCGTCGCTTAACGCCACCAGAAAGATATAGCCACAAAGAAGCACAAAAAACACAAGAATTGATTGGGAAAAATCTTTTGTGCATTTTGTGCTTCTTTGTGGCTACTACTGTTTTTGTGCTTCTTTGCGGCTTCTGCTAGAATCCCGCCTTTGTTTTGAGGGAGAGAATCCAAACAGACGACGCTCCGGCGGCAATTGGTCCTTATTCGCAGGCAATTAAGGGGGGCGGGTTTGTGTTTGTCTCTGGCCAGATACCCATCGACCCGCAGACGGGAGAGTTTGTCGCGGGTGGCATTGCCGAACAGACTGAGCAGGTGTTGAAGAACCTGTCGGCCGTGCTCGAGGCTGCCGGAAGTGGACTTGATCGTGTGGTGAAGACCACGGTGTTCCTGGCAGACATGAAAGAGTTTTCGGGTATGAATGAGGTCTACTCGAAATTCTTTTCAGGCCCGCCGCCAGCGAGGGCTACCGTTGCTGCGGCTGGTTTGCCGCGCGACGCCAGGGTTGAGATTGAAGCGGTGGCGCTGGCTTCAGAATAGGGTTCAGAATAAACAACCGGCACCGTGAGTGCCGGTTGGAGGTTGACATAACTGTAGGGGAAGGTCAGGCAGCCTTTGCGACTTTGCCGGCCTTGATGCAGGTTGTACAAACCTTCATCCGGCGTGCGCCACCCTGCGGCAGTTGCACGCGAATCGACTGTAGATTCGGATCGAATCGTCGAGGCGTGCGATTGTTCGCGTGCGAGACATTGTTGCCGAATTGTGGTCCTTTACCGCAGACTTCGCAACGTTTGGCCATTTTTCAACCTCCAAAAATCTTGGGTTTCTTTACCAGCGTTTCCGGCATCTTACAGTCTGTAATCTTGCCGTAATCAGAAACCAAGTTTTATAGCAAACGCATTTCTAGGTCGTCAAGCGAGGCGACTTGGAGATACGTAGTAGTTAGTTAAAGGAGCAGAGTTAAAAGTGCGCAACATTGCAAAAGTTATTGCCGTGAGTTGTCTGGCCGTCGCGGGGCTGACCCTTAATGGATGTTCCTCGGGAGCCTCGGAAGCTAGAGACAGTATGGTGGCCGCAACCGTGAATGGCCGCAATATTATGCTTTCCGAAGTTGAACGTGCCGTCAATCAACAGACGGGCGGTAATCCCGCGTCTTTGAATCAACTTCAGATGGCCCAGGCCCGGTTGCAAGTGCTCGATAATCTCATTCAGCGCGAAGTTTTATTCCAACGCGCAGAACGGGAAAAAGTTCTTCCCAGTGAGGCACAGATCGACGGCGCCATCGCCACCCAAAAGCAGAACAGCGGCATGACTGCTGAAGATTTTGACAAGAGTTTGAAAGCCCAGAATATGTCGATGGAGACTCTCCGCGAAGAGGCTCGTAAGGATCTCGCAATCTCCTCCCTCCAGGATAAGTACAGCGGAAAGATCGACATCAGCGATAGAGAAGTTGAAGATTACTACGCTAACAACCGGCAACAGTTTGTCAGGAACCGTGGTGTTGCCCTGTCGATGATCGTGGTTGACCCTGCCGACAACAGTGCTGAAGGGATCAACGACGACGCCAAAAACGAAACTGACGCGAAGCTGAAGATCGATAACATCTACCAGCAGCTTCAAGGCAAAGCAGACTTTGCGACCGTCGCTCGCGCCAAGAGTGAAGATGTCAACACGCTGCGCAGCGGCGGTGACATCGGCTTTGCCACCGAGCAGGATCTGAAGAACAACAACTTCCCGCCTGAGCTGATCTCCAGTTTCTTTGGGTCGATGCAGGTTGGTGATTACACTCAACCGACGCGGTTCAGCAGCGGCAAGTGGTACATCTTCAAACTCGCAGAGAAGCGACTCACAAGTGAGAACCTCACTCTGGAGAGCGCGGGTGTACGGCAGCAGATCACGCAAGGACTGACTAATCAGCGCAAGGCAATTCTCAATGCCGCGTTGCTGGAAGTGGCGATGAACGAAGCCAAGATCGTGAATCATTTGGCTGCGAATATGCTGAACAATCCAGGCAATCTTGGTTTGCGTCCGGCAGGCGAGGGCTCGGCCACTACACAACCGACGCAGGCTCCAACTCAGACGCCGGCGTCAAGTCCGGCGGCAACCAGTTCGCCGGTTTCAGTGAGGCCCGCTAACGGGAATGCCGCGAAGCCTGGCAACGCGAACAGGTAAATCTGTGCAATCTGTGAATGCTCTTTCGCCTTTCAGAAGTTCACAAGTCCTACGGCACTCAGGATGTCCTGCGTGGTGCGTCTTTGCAGGTGAATCCTGGTGAACACGTAGGACTTGTAGGTCGAAACGGCGCTGGCAAAAGCACGGTCTTCCGTCTGGTCAGAAGTGATGAGACTCCGGATCGTGGCGATGTCGTCCGCGCGCGTGGAGTGAAGCTGGGAGTGTTGGACCAGCACGTACACTTCAAGCCCGGCTCGACGGTCCATGAATCCGCACTCGCAGCATTTGGTCGTTTACAACAGATCGAGCATGAGATGCACGAGCTCGAGCATCGCATGGCAGACGCGGCCGACGAGCTTGAAAAAATTCTCGCGCGCTACAGCCATCTGCAACATGAATTCGAGCTCGAAGGCGGTTTCGAATATGCGGCGAAAGCCGAGTCCATTCTTCAGGGACTTGGCTTTGACCGCGACATGTGGTCACTCGAAACGGAAAAACTCTCCGGCGGACAACAGAATCGTCTCGGTCTTGCGTGTCTGCTGCTCGCAGCGCCCGATGTTTTATTGCTCGACGAACCTACCAATCATCTCGATGTAAACGCAGTCGAGTGGCTTGAAGAGTTTTTACAGGAGTATCAGTCCGCTTACGTCATCATCAGTCACGATCGTTATTTTCTCGATCGCTGCTGTCGTCGCATCATCGAGCTCGAGAACGGCCGCGCCTCAAACTACAGCGGTAACTATTCTGATTATCTCGTCGAGCGTGAAGAGCGTCGCGAAGCGCAACAGCGTGCTTACGATAATCAACAGCAGCTGATTGCGAAGACGGAAGAGTTTATTCGTCGAAACATCGCCGGTCAGAAAACCAAGCAGGCAAAATCGCGTCGCAAAATGCTCGAGAAACTCGAGCGCCTTGACGCGGTGCGGCCGGACCAGTCGTCAGGCGACTTTCGGCTTCAAGCCATCGAGCGGACTGGAAATCATGTGCTCACCGTTAACGATCTCTCGATTGGTTATCCAGACAAACTGCTGGCGAGTGACATCTCCTTCATCCTGCGTCGTGGCGAGTGTCTCGGCATCATTGGCCCAAACGGCTCCGGTAAGACAACGTTTTTGAAGACGATCCTGAACAAGCTTGTGCCGCTTGCAGGTGAAGTTCGTTGGGGCACGAAAGTCCAGATTGGATACTACGCGCAGCAGCTCGATGATCTCGACGATCGCAATGAGATCATCATGGAGTTGCGTCGCGTCGCGCCTTCGACTGCGACTGCGGGTGAGCTGCGATCGTTTCTGGCAAAGTTTCTCTTTACTGGCGACGACGTTTACAAGCACGTGAGAGATCTCTCCGGAGGCGAGAAGGGAAGACTGGCGCTTGCGAAGTTGATCTATTCTCGCGTCAATGTTCTGGTTCTCGACGAGCCGACAAATCACCTCGACATACCTTCGCGCGAAGCGCTTGAGGAAGCTCTGTCAGCGTATGAGGGAACGATCGTAACGATCAGTCACGACAGATACTTTCTGGATAAAGTAGCCACGCAGATACTTGCACTGAATGGACTCGGAGGCGCGGAGCATTACGATGGCGACTACACCGAGTATCACGATTGGAAGCTGGGCCGGCGTGAGGCTGCGCCTCCTCTGACGACCAACGTTACGGAACCCGATAACCTCGTGAGCGTAGCTCCTTCGATGACTGTTGCAGAACAACCCGCGGCTGCAAAACCGGCTCAGCCTGCAAAGAAGTCAGGTGTAAAAGTAATCAAGAAGAAAAAAACTGAAGCGCGCACGCCGGAGATGGTAGAGACTGACATTGCTCGCGCCGAACAACGCCTCAACGAGATCTCACAGCGGATGGGAACACCCGAAATTGCACGCGACGCAGAAAAACTGATCGCTCTAAATGAGGAATATCAGCAAACCGAGGCATTGCTTCACACACTTTACGATGAGTGGGACCGCGTCAGCGCCACAGCCTCTACCTAAGCTCATTTTGTGCCTTTTGTGCCTTTTGTGCCTTTTTGTGGCTAACGGTATCATCTGTGATCGCACTCATCATCGAGGTAAAAATTAATGTCTAATCGTGATGTCTTAATTCTCAAAGGTGACGAAATCGACGCCGCGCTGAAAGGTCGCGAGCAGGAGATCATCGCCGCCGTAGAGGCGGCGTACAAGGTACACTCGGCAGGAGACAGCTCGCTGCCAAACTCACTCTTCCTGCGCTTTCCCAATAACGAGCGTAACCGGATCATCGCTCTGCCTGCTTACCTCGGCGAGAACTTCAACGTCGCCGGAATGAAGTGGGTGTCTTCATTTCCAGGCAATCTCGATAAAGGACTCAACCGTGCTTCGGCAGTGATCGTCATGAACTCGGCCGAGACAGGCCGCGCCGAAGTCATCATGGAAGGATCACTGATAAGTGCGAAACGCACTGCGGCCAGTGCGGCTTTGGCGGCGCATTGTATTCACGCAGACAACGCGCTGGAAGCTGTGGGGATACTTGGCTGTGGTCCAATCAATTTCGAAGTGACCAGGTTTCTTTCGGTCGTGTTTCCAAAGATCGAGCGGCTGCTGGTTTTCGACGTAGATGCGAGCCGCGCCAATCAGTTCAAAGAGAACTGCGCTGAGTTGAACTCCGGCTGGAACGTTGAAGTAGTGCCGGAGAGCAGAGCAATCTTTGAAGCTGCCAACGTCGTTTCCATTGCGACAACTACAATTCATCCGCACATCTTCGACATCTCGATGTGCCCGCGCGGCGCGACGATTTTGCATGTGTCGCTAAGGGACTTCTCACCCGAAGTGATCCTGTCCGCCGACAACGTTGTGGACGATCCCGATCACGTGTGTCGCGCGCAAACTTCGGTGCATCTTGCACAGCAGATCGTGGGTAATCGAGACTTCATTCGCTGCACTGTGGCGGACATTGCAAACGGCGTCGCCAAAGCGAAAGACAACCCTGATGACATTACGATCTTTAGCCCCTTCGGACTCGGCGTGCTCGATCTCGCAGTCGGCAAACTGGTGACGGACTTCGCGGCCGAGCGCGGCTTCGGAACGCGCATCGAATCTTTCTTGCCGCCGTCATACAAGTAGTGGTACCTATCTTGGAGCTACTCGCATTTCGCACGACGCCTGAACCCGACCGAGCTTTACTGTTGCCAAAATTGTTCGTCCTTCGAGTCCAGCGGTATCAATCGTGATGACGCGCGAACCCTGCCCGGTAATTTTTCCCCTATCCATTTTTAGAACTAGACCGCTAGTTTCGTCTACAAAGCCCTTTCTCCCACGTGAAAGCTCAATGTTCTTAAAATTCCGCGCATTGACACCAAATTTCTCCGGACTCAGACCTGCCCGCGGTGATACCTCCACAAGCAGGACGGTGTCTGGATGAACTTGTGGTTGGCAGTGGTGAAGCTCGTTATAACCAGCAAACTCAATGTGAACGAATTCATCTTTAAATGTGAACTCGCAACTGGGATTTAAATCTCCGCACTGGCCGAATGTACGTACAACGTCGTCTCTAGTTGAATGCATCGGCACTATGCCGAGTTTGGCGCTTTCTTCAGCGGCCGCCCTTTCCAAGTGTTTACCACTAGAGTTGCAAACAGGTATGAACAAAGTGCAAGCAACATGATTCGGGTAAGCTCGGGAAGATAGACTTCATAACCGCTAGTCCTGGTCCATCCTAAAATGAATCCAATAAATAGACCGGACAGAACCGCTCCAACTACATCTGCAATCGCACGATGTGTTGGTGACGTTTCCCCATGCGAATTTAGAGCTTGTATTCCGGGATCGAACTCACGCGCGCTCGTGGATATAGAACTCCTCTCCAACTTTATTGACTTCTTCAACTAACCCTGCTAATGCGCAGGGTTTCGATTCTGGTCACAAATTGCACTGCGAATGAAATCTCCAATACTTTGTAGCCCTGTGGCTGAATTTCTTAAGTTCCTTCCCATTTCAAATGCCGCTTTTCCGAGGTTTGCATCGCCTGTGTTGTCTTGCTGTCGATGCAACCACTGGGCTACTCGTAGCGGGCCTATGGTATTGGCGTTAATACCTACACTGAGATAGAACGCATAATGATGGGTCTGATCAACGAACTGCCCGGCTGTGTGTTGCCCAGTATCCATGAACTCTGGCTTAAATCGCGGCTTGTAGTGATAGACCGAACGTTGCAGACGGACCGCAACACAAGCCCGACATTCGCTCAGCCCATGCTCTGTCTCCAAAACAGCAACCAGCTCGCGCTTCGCAGCTGGCTTCAGAGCTCTTTTGCGATCACATCTTTCAGCGCTCAATTCTCCAACAACAAGTCCGCTGAGATCTGCTTCAAGTGATTCGCCAGCTCTTAGACTTTCTCGCTGCGAAGAAATAGTGCCGCCCTAATGAGTGTTACGCTTGCGCCAGCTTCTGCTGCAACCTACTTGCGCACCTCGTAGCGAAGCGCCACCACCAACCGGAACCTCACGGTCTTCATCGTGACTCCTCGAAACTTCAAGTACGTTGCGCAAATATGCCGGAGAAGTATTGCCGCTTTCCATAGAAGACAATAAACCACAGAATTGTCGCCACGACGGCAAATGCTGCACCACTGGGATTCAGGAACACGTGATAACAGATTATGTTGACGATCACTGGTCCAAGCAGCACCAGCGCGAGCGGCACGAACCGGTTCACGAGCAACAGAACGCCGCCTACGATTTGTAGTACCGCCACTACCCAATAGTAATGAGAAAGGAAGAGCGCGCTGATAAACTGCCCGGCCAACCCCGTCGGCGGTGGGCCCATGTTGAGGAAATTCAAAAAACCATTGAGACCAAACACCAAAAAGATCAGCCCCAACAAGAGTCGCCCGATCAATACTACGATTTTCATTTCAGCATATCTCCTGACATAGGCTTTCGATCGATTCTTCTGATTTAATTCAAGAGTTAATCACTCCCATCCGACCTCGACGGTAATCCTCGAATGCCTGATGGATTTCCGCTTCTGTGTTCATCACGAACGGTCCGTAGCGCGCGATTGGTTCATTCAATGGCACACCCGCAATTAGCAAGATTTCCAACGCCGCTTTCGCATCTGCTGGGTTCTCAATTCTCACGTTGTCGCCGTCCGGAGCAAACATCAACATCTGTCCGTCGGTGCCGTGCTCTCGCTCTGCTCCGAACAATCCCGCCCCATTAACTACGTAAGCAAAGACGTTGTAGTCGTGTGACAGTGGTTGAGTTGCCACGCCTCCTGGCTCCAGTCTGTAGTGCAAGTAGACGATCGGCGTCCGCGTTTCAATTACGGCTTTCGCGCCCATTGCTTCGCCCGCGATCACGCTTACACTCACCAAGCCATCGGGCGATGTTGCTTTAGGGATTTGTGAGCTCGGAATTTCTTGATAACGCGGCTTGATCATTTTGTCGCGATGCGGCAGGTTCACCCAAAGTTGGAATCCGTGCATCCGCCCACCAGTGCGCATGAACTCAGCCGATGGCATCTCGGCATGTACAACGCCCGCGCCCGCAGTCATCCATTGCACGTCACCTGATCTAAGCCGTCCCGCGTGCCCGCTGGAGTCCCTGTGTTCCATGTCACCGGATAGCATATAGGTCACCGTCTCGAATCCACGATGCGGATGGTCCGGCGCTCCTTTCGCTTCACCGGGGGCAACGTCCATTGGCCCCATCTCGTCAAGCAACAGGAATGGATCAAAATCCGAAAACGATGCTTTCGGGAACGGTCGGCGCACCAGAAATCCGCCGCCTTCTAAAGTCTGAATGCTGCTGACGATTCCAGCGACCGTGCGTCCTTTATTTGTTTGTTTATCTTCAGTTCTCAATACTTTGCTCGCCATCGACATATAAATCTCACCTTTTTAAATTCTCCGATATCTCCGAATCATTTAGCGTCGTCCTGGCTCTGCTCGAAATCGGCAGCCCTGTAACCAATCTTTTTCAACAGCCGAATCAGTGTCGCGCGTTCCTTATTGGTCAACGACGACGATACAAGTCGTTCAAGATCCGCCGCGTGCTGCGCGTAGGCGCGCGTGATCATCGTCCTGCCTTCCTTCGTCAAATGAACTATCCGAGCTCGCCGATCAGTACCGTGAGCGCGTCGCTCGACCAGCCCCTTTTGTTGCAAACGGTCAACCGCCACAGTGATCGAGCCGCTAGTCAGCAAGACTTTTTTCCCAATTTCGTTTACCGGAAGCGGCCCTTTGTGCAGCAGAGCTTCGAGCACGGCGAAGTCGGTGCCGCCAATTTCCAGGTCCGCAATGCTCTTCTCGGCATAGGCCTGCACGGCCCGCGCCGCTTTCCAGAGGACGAGAAAAACATGCACGCCACTACCACCTGACAACGATTCGAGTTTCACCATTGTCGAACTCAAACACTCACTAACCTTCGTTATCTTGATATCAAGATACTTGAAACGAAGAGGCCTGTCAAGGGCATCAGTATAGACTGCTGTTGCTCCTACGAACAGCGAAATTGGCACATATTGGCGAAGAAAATCAGGAGATTATTCGCGCGTCGGAATCAAAAGGCGCCGTTCTCGTTCGGAGAATCCTTGGGAACTTCAATTGCCACGTCCCACAATTCAGCAATCTTATCGTCTTCAAATCTAAAGATGTGAACGACGGCTATCTCCGGGCGCTCCGGCGCATGCCGAACTTTTGAGTGAACCGCAACCAGATCGCCTTCCGCGATGGTGCGTTGGACGTCGAGGGCTGTGTCAGGGAACTGTTTGTGAGCTTGGGCCATGCCGTCCTTAAGTGATTCCACATCCCCTTTAAAATGGGGGTTGTGATGACGAAAGTTCGAGCTGACTTTGCGGTAGGCCTCCTCGAGCTTTCCTGTAGAGGCGTTCTTCAAGAACGAAATCGCGCTATCCTTCTGACTTTCCATGTGCCTCCTTTTGGCATTCTATTTTCAGGTTGAGCCTCAAAAGTCGACTTACGGGTAGAAGATATAGCCACAAAAAGCACAAAGAGCACAAAAACTCAGGAAATCATTTGTGCTTCTTGTGCCTTTTTGTGGCGAGAAATACTTTTGAGGCAAAAGCTATTGCCATTCAACTCTGCCGGCAAAACTCTTGCTCGTATTGTCAGGATGAGGAGCACGCCCAGAAATGCCATCACTCGGTACATCTTCTTATGTCAGCTAGTAAGCTATCGTCGAATCGAACTTTTGCACAGGCGTTGATGAGCGGAGGCTCACTTATCTCAGGTGAGGTTCTATTCGCACTTGGCCTGAGAGCACTTCGCTCCCCCGGAGGATTCAGACTCGTCCGCTAACTCCATTACTTTCCTTGTGAACAAGGTCAATCCCTTAATCGTGACAACATTCTCACGCTTCATTCGACAAAGTACGGAGGCACTATCACTGTCAACAAAGCAAACATCATTGAGTTCGATTATCACAGGATAACCGGTTTGAGCGGAAATCTGGCGACAAATTCCTTCCAGCAACTCGGCATCTTTCAGATGTAGTGCGCCTTCTACTTTGAAAATTCTTGGCTCGCTCGGAAAAGGTGCGAATGCCTCTGACAAATAACTTTGATCTTTTGAAGCTCCGCCATTGAAATCAGCTTTTTCGATTCGAGACTCGATCTCTGTAATTCTTATCGACATTTCTCACCCCGGAGAACTACTTTCCCTCTTCACCGATTGCATTAAGATCGGCAAGTACTTCAGATGGAATCTGGATCCTCGAAGCCTGAAGGTTCTCACGAAGATGCTCGACGGACGATGTTCCCGGGATCAGCAGAATGTTCGGTGAGCGCTGTAGCAACCAGGCAAGCGCCACCTGCATTGGTGTGGCTCGCGATGAAGCCGCAGCTACGTTCAGTGCCGATGACTGTAATGGACTGAATCCTCCCAGTGGGAAAAATGGAACATAAGCGATTCCTTGTGCAGCGAGATCATCGATGAAGGCATCGTCGTTCCTATGTGCCACGTTATAGAAATTTTGGATGCAAACGATCTCAGTAATCGTTTGTGCCTGGGCCAACTGCCTGGGTGTAATGTTGCTCAGACCGATATGCTTGATGAGTCCCTGACGCTTGAGTTCACTGAGCACGGCCAGCGGTTCCTCGATCGACCCCTCAGATGGTTCCATCACTCCACCAACGCGGAGATTCACGGCATCCAGAGCATCAAGGCCGAGATTTTTAAGGTTGTCATGCACTGCGTCGATCAGCTCGTGGCGCGAAAGAGCGTGAATCCACGACGCGTCTGAACCTCGACGAGCACCGATCTTCGTGACAATTACGAGACCATCCGAATAAGGATGGAGTGCCTGCTTTATGATCCGGTTGGTCACATGCGGCCCATAGTAATCGCTTGTGTCAATATGGTTGACGCCAGAGTCGACTGCTTCCCGCAAGACAGCAATTGCTGCGTTCGTATCAAGTGGTGGTCCCCAGACACCCGGCCCAGCAAGTTGCATGGCGCCGTAGCCCATCCGATTAAGCGTTATCGCTGTGCCAGGCAAAGTGAAAGTGCCTTGTGTTGTCATCGTCTCTTTTCCTCGGTCTTTGTCGGTGTCGATCTCCGCCATGGTGCCCCCTGCGTCTCTGCGGTTCCCCCGCATGTTAAAACCGCAGAGACGCCAACGGACTGCGGAGGGCTGATCAAATCTGTCCCACTCCGCCGTCCACATTGATCTCGACGCCAGTTATGTATGAAGCATCGTTGGAAGCGAGAAATGCTACGGTTGCCGCAACTTCTTCCGGTTGCCCAAACCGTTTCATCGGAACCTTCTCGATGATCTGCTTCGCAAATTCATCGACTGCTTCCTGTGGTAACCCGGTCCTGCCAAAAATCGGAGTGACTATTGGGCCAGGCGCAACTGCGTTGACGCGAATGCCACGCTCGACTAGTTCCGCTGCGGCTGTTCGCGCAAGAGAACGCAACGCCGCTTTTGTTGCCGAATAAGCGCTAGTGTTCGCGTTACCCTTGCTGCCCGCTACGCTGGTGTTCAGAATTATCGATGCACCATCGTTCAGAAGGGGTAACGCTTTCTGGATTGTGAAGTATGCTCCCTTGATATTGATGTCAAATTGTTCGTCGTAAGTACTCTCAGCCGTATCAGAAAGTGGCGCGAACTTCGCAACGCCCGCGTTCACAAACAACACATCAATCTTGCCGAATTTTCTTGATACTTCTCCGTAAAGCTTATCCAACTCGGCTAGTTGCGAAACATCTGCCTGGACCGCTAGCACCCCATTGCCGATCGCTTTAACAGCATCGTCCAGGGTTTTTTTACTGCGCCCGGAGATGACCACCTTCGCGCCTTCTTCCTGAAAACGCTTTGCTGTTGCCAAACCGATACCGCTGTTTCCGCCGGTTACTACCGCCACTTTTCCTTCTAGTCTGCCCATCGAAGTTCCTTTCATCATTCGATTTTGTGCTTCCATTGCGTTTACTTCCTTTGCGGAACGCAATTCACGAATCATGCCAAACCAGAATCGAGCTTACGGATCAACTGAGTTAGGGCGCTGATTGGCTTTTTCACTCGATACCAGCGACAATTGCTCGCCATAGATTGCCATTTAGTGACCACATACGGCCATCTGACTCGTTATGAACATTGTGGCCAAAGAAACCTTTAACTTTGAAGGAATAAAAATTGTCGTCAACCAGCGTTGAAATTGCCGGTAAGGGTCTGAAGCCTGAGCAATACCTGACACTGCTCGAGCTATCAAAAGCAATCGCGTCTCATAGTGATCTGACAAAGCTATTCCACGACCTTGCTTGCCGACTGCAGGTATTATTCAAGTTTCGCAGTATGGCTGTCGTCTTTCACGATCCGAAGCGCAATTTAATGAGGTGCCACTTCATGGAGACGTGCATTCCGACCAAGTGGCAGGCTCCGACGGAAGCTCCTATTGATGGCTCGGTCGCTGGCTGGGTTTGGCAGCATCAGGAACCAATCATAATCTACGATATCACCCTGGAAGAGGATCGCTTTCCTTTTGCGAAAACAATACCGAATCACGCGATTAAAGCAATTTGCAGCTTTCCTTTAACCACAGCCAATCAGCGTCTCGGCGCACTTAATTTCTGGAGTGAAGAAGCAGGTGTCTACGATCAAATTGACATTGAATTTACAGGATTGTTAGCCGGACAAATCGCCGTTGCCATCGAAGCTCAATGCCACCAACAGAAATTGGCTCGTGAGCGAGACCGCTGGCAACTGCTGTTAGAGATAAATCACACACTGGTCTCCAATCTGAATCTTCGTGAACTCGTTTCAGCAGTCTCCGGCTGCCTTCGCCGAGTCTTGCCGCACGATGTTGCAGCGTTGGCGCTGTACGATCCGGCGATTAACAAGCTGCGGGCCACGGCCATGGACTTTCCCGACCACGAGGATGTTTTTATCGAGGACGACATCATTGAACTGGAAGGGACGCTCTCAGGCCGCGCCTTCACAACTCGGCTTCCGGTGATGATCAGTCGTTCTGACCTCTTATCTGATCGATTTGCGATACGAACCGGTCTCAAATCCGGCTGCAAGATTCCACTGATTTCTCACGATCGCGTGCTTGGTGTTCTGGGAGTGGGACGGCTCAGCGAGGATGTATTCACTGAAGAGGATTGTGACCTGCTGACTGCAGTCGGCGAACAGTTGGCGGTCGCAGTCGAGAATGCGCTGGCTTACCGCAAGATCGATGAGCTCAAGAACAAATTAGAGGAAGAGAAGCTTTATCTTCAGGAAGAAATTCGCAGCGAATACAACTTCGAAGAGATCATCGGCACCAGCCCGGCCCTGAAGCAGGCGCTCGAAGCGGTGCAAACTGTGGCACCAACCGACTCCACGGTTCTGATATTCGGCGAGACCGGTACCGGCAAGGAGTTGATCGCCCGTGCTCTTCACAATCTGAGCAGTCGCAGCGATCACCCTCTAGTGAAAGTGAATTGCGCGGCGATTCCCACTGGGCTGCTCGAGAGCGAAATGTTCGGGCATGAGCGTGGTGCTTTTACCGGCGCTGTTGAGCAGCGCAAGGGCCGCTTTGAACTCGCCCATCGAGGTACGATCTTTCTCGACGAAGTTGAAGAGATTCCACTTGAGTTGCAGCCGAAATTGTTGCGCGTGCTCCAGGAGCACGAATTCGAGCGGCTAGGCAGCGGAAAAACAATTCGCGTCGACGTGCGTGTTATCGCGGCGACCAACGCTGATTTGGCGCAGATGGTGGCCGAGAAAAAGTTTCGCAGCGACCTCTATTACAGATTGAACGTCTTCCCGATCATGCTGCCTGCGTTACGCGAACGAGTCCAGGATATCTCATTACTCGTTCATTTCTTCGCTCAGCGATTCGCGCAGCAGATGAAGAAGCCCATCAAGACAATTCCGACCGAGACGATCGCAAAGCTCACTGCCTACACCTGGCCCGGCAACATCCGCGAACTTCAGAATCTGATTGAGCGCGCTGTAATTCTTTCGCGCGGCTCAGTCCTGGAGGTTCCTCTCGGTGAGTTCAAGAAGCCGAGAAACGAGCTACTGGTTAACCCTGCCGGTCCAGTGACACTCGAAGCGGTAGAACGCGAACACATCATGAAAGTTTTACGTGAGGCCGGGTGGGTAATTGGCGGAAATGCCGGAGCCGCCGCTCGTTTGGGCCTAAATCGAACGACACTAAATAACCGCATGCGAAAATTGGGCATCACACGCCCGCGACCTGAGTAGCTCAACCTCCTCAATAATTCTTATCCAATAAAGACGACCGATTGACTCGTGACCTATGACGGTCACGTGATTTTATCTGGTCAGATTCGTGACTCAGACTCAACCCCGTGCTTGCCCTGCAACCTCTGTGTCTCTGTGCCTGTGTGGTTATTTATCGCAAAAACACCCCAAGATACGGAGACACAGAGTGGCCGATTTCTTGCTAGGGATTGTTAACCGAATCCAAGGAGAGCGTCATGAATTCCCGAGTACGAATAGTTAAGCGGAACGAAACCAGCGAGCCAAAGCCAGCCACTATCGACAGTAAAACCAGAGAGTTGTTGCGCAATCGAGAGACAGTTGCGGTCGTAAAGAGCTGGATTGATGAATTCAAACTCCGCAGCAGGCAAGGACCTGGAGTCACGCTTCCCCTGATGAATAAAGCTTAAAGACTAACGACGCTGTCGAGCCATTGTCGAAGGTGAAAATGTTAACCACACTAAAACAATTAATATCCAGACCGAAGCTAGTAATCCCGGTTGCAGTAGTAGCAATACTAGCGATTATTGCCGTGGTAACCATTGCCAGTAAATCAAACAATGCCGTTAAGGCCGCGCCACGACCGCTCGATGTTGAAGTCGTGCAGGTCAAACAGGATGACGTACCTCTTTATAGCGAGTGGATCGGAACAACTGAAGGAATCGTCAACGCCGATATCAAAGCTCAGGTTACCGGCTATCTACTGCGGCAGGACTACAAAGAAGGTTCCTTCGTAAAGAAGGGCGAGCTTTTGTTTGAAATCGATCCGCGTCCGTTCCAGGCAGTGTTGGATCAAGCAAGCGGTCAACTGGCGCAGTTTGAGGGTCAACTGGAGCAAGCTAATTCGCAAGTGGTCCAGGCAGAGGCTCAAGTCGCTCAGGCGAATAGTCAGCTACTACAGGCGCAAGCGCAGCTCGCGCAAGCTGATGCCAACCAGGTAAAAACACAGCTTGACGTGAATAAGTACGCGCCGCTCGCAGAACAGAAAGCGGTAACACAGCAGGATTACGATAACGCGGCTCAGGCAAATGTAGTTTCGAAGGCACAAGTCGAAGCCGCGAAAGCAGGCGTAGAAACGGCGCGCGCGCAACTTCGTTACGCGAACGCACAAATCGGAGCCGCCAAAGCCGCAACCAAGACAGCCAACGGCCAGGTCGAAAACGCTAAAGCCGCAGTCAGAACCGCTCAACTCAACCTGGGCTTCACTCGCATTGTCTCTCCGATTGACGGAATCGCAGGCCTCGCGCAAACACAGGTAGGAGACTTAGTCCAGCCTAACAACCCGAACAGCCCGCTGCTAACTACTGTCTCCACTGTCGATCCGATCAAGGTCTATTTCACGATTAGCGAACAGCAGTATTTGGCATTTACGAAAGACAATCTGATTGAAGCGAGGCAGGGAGCGAGTGTCGCTCAGATTGAGTTGGAGTTGATCCTCGCAGACGGCACGACTTATCCGCATAAAGGTAGTTTCTACTACGCTGACCGTCAGGTTGATCAAAAAACAGGCTCGATTCGGATTGCCGGACTGTTCCCGAATCCAGGAAACATTTTACGTCCCGGACAATACGGGCGCGTGCGCGCTATCACCGCAACGAAGAACAGTGCCCTGCTGGTTCCACAACGTGCCGTCACTCAGCTACAGGGTGGATATCAGGTCGCTGTAGTGGGCAAAGATAACACGGTTGAAATTCGCGCGATTAAATTGGGCGACCACAGTGGACCAATGTGGATTGTCGACGAAGGACTGAAGCCCGGTGAGACCGTAGTGGTCGAGGGAATTCAGCGAGTAAGGCCTGGCGTGGTAGTCAATCCGAAGCCTTACAGCCAAAAGACTGAAGCGAAACAATGATCTCCAAACTCTTCATTAATAGACCGGTTGTCGCAATGGTTATCGCCATTGTGACAGTGATCGTTGGGATCGTAGCGATGACCGGATTGCCTGTGGCCCAGTTTCCCGACATCGTGCCACCACAAATAATCGTCAACACAACGTACACGGGCGCCGATGCGCAAACAATCGAGCAATCAGTCGCCACGCCACTAGAGCAACAGATGAGCGGCGTGGACGACCTGCTTTACATGCAATCGACAAATGCCAACGACGGGACCATGACGTTGACCGTTACTTTCGACGTCGATACGAGTCCAAACATCGATCAGGTCAATGTTCAGAATCGCGTGGCCCAGGCGCAACCGAATCTACCCCCTGATGTCAATCAGTTCGGATTGAACCTGCGCAAGTCAACAGGCATTCCGACGTTAGCCTTTGCGCTCTACTCACCACAGCAAACCCACGACTCACTCTTCCTGGCAAACTACGCAAACATCAATATCAATGACGCGTTGTATCGCGTTCCAGGTGTGGGTGAAGTGCGCCTGTTCGGTGTCAGCGACTACGCAATGCGTATCTGGGTGAAGCCGGATTTGCTCGCGAAGCTTGGTCTAACTGTTCCTGATCTTGTACGTGCCGTTCAGCAACAGAACACGGTTAACCCGGCCGGCCAGGTTGGTGCTGAGCCCGCACCCAAGGGCAAAGAGACAACTTACACGGTACGTGCGCAGGGCAGATTGCAAACACCAGAGGAGTTTGGCCAGGTTGTTGTGCGTTCGAATCCTGATGGGTCTGTCGTCAGGCTAAGTGATGTCGCACGCATTGAACTTGGTGCGCAGAATTATCAACAGCTCGCGCGGTTCGGTGGAAAACCTGCCGCGATTGTGGCCGTGTTCCAAGCACCTGGATCAAACGCCCTCGCAGTCGCAGACGGTGTCAAAAAGACGATGGATGAGCTCAAGCAGCGATTTCCAGCTGACCTCGATTACGCGATTGGGCTTGATACGACTCGATCAGTTACAGAAGGCATACGTGAGATCGTTGAGACACTCGTAATAGCAATCGTGCTGGTCCTCTTAGTCGTCTTCATATTTCTTCAGAACTGGCGCGCTACTCTAATTCCAATGATCGCGGTGCCCGTTTCACTAATTGGTACATTCGCAGTCTTCCCGTTTCTTGGGTTTTCAATCAACACTCTTTCCCTGTTCGCTTTGGTTTTGGCGATTGGTCTTGTCGTCGATGATGCCATCGTTGTTGTTGAGGCAGTCGAGCATCACATCGAAGAAGGTATGAGTCCGCGTGAAGCAACGCTCAAAGCGATGGAAGAAGTTGCCGGACCAGTGATTAGCATCGCCCTGATTCTCGCGTCCGTATTCATACCGGTTGCGTTAGTTAGCGGCATTCAGGGCCGTTTGAACAAACAGTTTGCAGTTACGATTGCGGTGTCGGTCGTCATTTCAGCATTCAATGCGCTTACGCTTTCACCTGCCCTTTCAGCACTGATCCTGCGTCCGCGCAAGGAAGCGCGTGGACTGCTCGCTAAATTCTTCGATGCTTTTAATCATTGGTTCGCCAAAGCAACACATGGATATGTCGCTCTGAGCCGCGGCCTAATCCGCAAAGCCATCATTGGAGTATTGATTCTCACAGGTTTTGCTTTAGTCGATGGTGTTTTTGGTAGACGCTTGCCAACCAGTTTTCTGCCCGAAGAGGACTACGGCTACCTGTTTTTAAATATCCAACTTCCGCCTGCTGCCTCGCTCGAGCGAACCGATCAGGTTTCGCAGAAAGTGGAAAAAATTCTCAAGGAAACAGAGGGAGTGCAGTACACGACGACCATCAACGGCTTCAGTCTCTTGAATCGAGTCTCAGCTAGTTACAACGGATTCTTCTTTGTTTCTTTGACGCCGTGGGACGAACGCAAACGTACAGCACCGGAGATCGTGAAGATCGTCAATGCGAGACTTGCCAACGAAGTGCCGGAAGCAATTGCGTTTCTGTTCAGCCCGCCGGCAATTCCGGGCCTTGGAAATTCCGGTGGGCTCTCGTTTTGGTTGCAGGATCGCAGTGGCGGCTCCGTGGAGTTCCTTGATCAAAACTTGCAAAAATTCCTGGCAGCGGCCCGACAACGTCCGGAGCTAGCTGGTGTTGCTTCGCAGTTCTCAGCAACTACGCCGCAGATCTTTGCTGACGTGGACCGAGACAAGGTACTTAAACAGGGAGTTGATGTCAGAGACGTATATCAAACGATGCAGGCCTACTTAGGCGGGCTGTTTTTAAATCAGTTCAACCGATTTGGAAGACAATGGCGAGTCTTTCTTCAGGCGGAAGGAGAGGAACGGCTCAGTGATCACGACATTGCTCAGTACTACGTTCGTAACAACGACGGCAATATGGTACCGCTTTCGTCGTTGCTAAAGACGCGAAACATTCTTGGACCCGAATACACGAATCGTTTCAACCTCTATCGCGCAGCCCAGATCATCGGAACGACAGCCCCAGGCTACAGTTCCGGACAGGCGATGGCGGCTCTCGAAGAGGTTGCAAAACAGACTCTGCCTCCAGAAATCGGCTACGACTGGTCTGACCTCTCTTATCAGGAGCAAAAAGCGGCGGGAAGTACTGCGTCTGTGTTCGGGTTGTCGCTTGTGTTTGTCTTTCTGATTCTCGCTGCGCTGTACGAGAGTTGGTCGCTTCCTTTTTCGGTTTTGCTCACTGTGCCGATTGCGATTTTCGGAGCTTTCCTCGGACTTTGGCTGCGCGGCTACGACCTGGATGTCTACGCTCGAATTGGGTTGATCGTACTCATTGGCTTAGCGGCGAAGAATGCGATTCTGATCGTTGAGTTCGCAAAGGCCGAATTGGAAAAGGGGCGCGATCTGATCGATGCGGCGCTCGAAGGTGCACGCTTGCGCTTGCGTCCAATTCTGATGACTTCGTTTGCGTTCATTTTCGGTTCAGCGCCGTTGTGGATTGCTTCTGGGGCAGGTGCTTCCGCTCGTCGTATCCTCGGCACAGTGGTAATCGTCGGAATGTTAGCAGCGACGTTGATTGCAATCTTCATAATTCCTGTGACGTTCTATCTTGTTGAGAAAGTCACTATGAGGTTCAGTAAAAAACACGGTGCTGAACTCACTACACCTGAGCCGCGGCCGGCGACGGGAGACTAAACATTGATTGAAGTAGCTAAAAAAGTATCGGCTGCGATTCTCGTTGTTAGCTTGTTGGCAGGGAGTGCAGCTGGCCAGAAGAAGAATGAGCGCCCATCAATACCGGCCGAGTTTCGTGGCGCAGACACTACGGTGCCAACTGATCAAACGTCGATTGGCGATTTGAAATGGTTTGAAATTTTCAAGGACGACGAGCTGCAAAAGATGGTGCGCACTGCGATGGTGCAAAACTATGATCTGCGCCTGGCTGTCGCTCGAATTAATGCTGCGCGTGCTAATCTGGGACTTGCACGATCGGATCAGTTTCCGCAGTTTGCGGCTGGTGCAGATCTCACGACCAGTCGCGCATCAACGAATGGACCCTCAGGTGCTTCCGGACAAGGTGGACGGAGTCGCAGCTTTGGTGAAATCTTCTTGGGTCTCCTCACATTCGAGTTGGATGTTTGGGGAAGGCTTCGTCAACAGACTAAAGCTGCGCGTGCCGAGCTTCGGGCTTCAGAGGAAGATCGCAAGACGGTTCTGACAATCGTCGTAGGAGATGTTGCAGCCGGATACTTCAGTTTGCTCGAACTGGACAGTGAATTAGATATAGCCAGGCAAACGTTAGCAACACGACAAGAGTCGCTGCGACTCATCACGTTACGTCAGCAAGGTGGATTGGCGACCGCATTGGACGTTCGTCAGGCTGAAGAGTTGGTCTACCAGGCGTCGCAGACAATTCCTGATACCGAGCGCCAGATCACACAAACAGAAAATCAACTAAGTTTTATCCTTGGTAACAATCCTGGATCGATCACACGCGGTCGGCCGCTAGATCAGCAACAAAGGCTGCCCACTGTTCCTGCCGGTCTTCCCTCATCTTTGCTTGAGCGAAGGCCCGACATTCGCGCTGCCGAAGAGAATCTTGTTGCTCAACGCGCGCTAGTCTCTGCTGCGAAGAGAGCTTTCTTCCCGACCATCAGTTTGACGGGACTATTCGGATTTCAGAGCAATCAGCTGTCGAATCTGTTTTCTGGGCCGAGCAAGGCCTGGTCTTTCGTGCCACAAATATCTCAGCCAATCTTTACAGGGGGGCGACTCAAGTCAGATGTGAAACTTGCAAAGGCGCAGCAGGAGTTCGCAATCGTTCAGTACCAACAGACGATTCAAAATGCATTTAAGGAAGTATCAGATGCGCTCATTCAATATCAGAAGGTTCGAGAGATACGAGCTCAACAAGAGTTGCTGGTTGCAACGCTGCGAGACAGATCAAGGCTGGCACATCTCCGATACGAAGGTGGCGTAGACACACTTTTGAATGCTCTCGATTCGGATCGCGAATTATTCGACGCTGAGCTTAACTTAACTCAGACTAAACGTAACGAACTATTGTCACTGGTCCAGCTCTACAAAGCGTTAGGCGGTGGATGGCAACAATGAGCATATTGGCCACAAAATGAATCCTAAATACTCAGGAGTTTGTCAATTGTAAAGCGATCGCTGAAGCCCAGTCACTAGTATTTGCAACTCCTGAATAGATGAGATAACCAAATCCCAGAATAAATTGAACGCCATACTTAGCAGCAGGAAGAATCGTGTCTGCGCCGACCAGTGAGGCGTGAGGGTGATTCGCTGCGAAAAAAGACGGAAGTCAGCAAGGTAATCTTGCCGCCGGTAAGAAAACATACGACACCGTGGCCTAAACATTCATGATCGACATCGGCGATGCCTCACGTCGATTTGGAGCGAGGCTTCAACGAAATTGTGATTGACGGACGCAGCAAGGAAACGTGGGCGTCACTGCCGAACATAACTTAACCTCACCAGATCACTCGATTCTTCAGGGAACGGAAACTCCACCGACTCGTCACCAATCAGTCACGCCTGACTCTCGCAGTTTCTCTACTCTGCCGACAACGGCCGGACAGTCGAGCGGACGTACCGAGCCGAAATTTAAGATAGGGAAAGGATAAGACTTGAATGAAAAAGATTTGTGCAATGTTATTTGTGCTTCTGTTTGTTTCCGCAGCCTTCGCTCAACATGGCGATGACGCGGTAGTGCACTGGAAAAGCATCGTTGGTGTGATCACTGCTCAAGGTGTTAATAATCCGGTTTCGCCGAACATCAGCAGCGGGACTTTTGCCTGGAGCACACGAAACGGTCATGCTCGCGTCAATCTGGCGACTGGGACCGCGGGTTTCAACGTTGAGGGACTTGTGATCAATGGTACTTCATTTAGTGGTACGCCTGGGCCGGTTACGTCGGTGACAGGAACGCTGGTGTGCAGTGCGGGTACCGCCCAGGAATCCACTTTCGATACCGAACCAGTAACTCTTAGCGCAGAGGGTGACGCTAAATTCACGGGCAAGCTGGCAAATGGACCTATCGCTTGTGAGAACCCTCTCTTCTTGATCCGCATCTTTTCGCCGGCAGGCGCACAGGGGCTCTGGATTGCCACCGGTGCAGAACGCTCTTTTGGCGACGATGAGTAGCCTGCTAGCACCACAGGCGAGGCTGGCGGGGCCTCGCCTGTGATAGTCGGATGTCACCTTTGGGACAACGTCAGTGATTACGGGCCGGACCGTAATGATCGGCTGGTACGAAGGTCAGCAGTTTCGGGTGACCAGCCGGTATACGCACGTTTTGGTAGAGCAGAGCGAGAACTGGCGGATTGTGTCGGCCCAGGGAACGCACATCGTCACTTGACTTCCAAGCCACTATTGATAATTCGTCGCACCGGAGCCGCAGCGAGAAATGTCTCGCGCAATGGTTCCTTTAGAGGAAAAGAATCTGCAATTCGCAAGATGCATGTTACCGAGCGTTCGAGATGGTAATCGGCGGTGTCCTTGTTAATAGCATTTCTGTAGAAGTCCCAGGCCGTCGCATGCAGTCGCCAAGCCGCCATTGGGACTTCAAAGGCTTTCAGAATTTGAAGTCCTTTTTTAATTGCTTGTTCTGCACGCGAAGACTCTTGTTCGGCCATCGCAATTCGCGCCTGCAGTTCCCAAGCAAGAGCCTGCATGTAAGGATCGGCAGTGGCCAACGCGGATTCAAGGAATGCGTCGGCCTGCTTTCGGGCTTTGACCAGATTACCAGACTGCAACCAAACCTCACTCAGGCCAAGCTGGGCAGTCATTCGCCATAACCAGTGCAGAAAGAATTTCGGTGTTTTCTTGGGGGTGATTACCTCGGTGAAGCATTCGATGGCGCGATCGTATTTATCGCGCTCAAGCTCTTCATAGCCTTGCGCAATGCGTGCGATGGCTTTCGGCTGAGCCGTCGGATAGACGGTAGTTGAAGACATGACAGAATCACAAAGGCATCGTGCACCTTCAAAATCGAATACTAAGGTTCGTAACCATGCTTCACGAAAAACGAAGAGCCAAGGGTCGTTTCCGTTCTTAACCGCCAATTCACGTCCTTCGGTTACGAGTTGCAAAAGTTCACCGAGTCGTCCGGTACGAAGAAGCAACAGCGTCTTGGTACTAACTGTGAAAAAGTGGGACATCAGACTGACTGTGTCGCTAATCGCTGATGACGGCTGGACTACCAGAAGCTTTGACGCCTCTTCATACTCGCCCCGAAGTATCAGGAGATATGAATAAAGACTCTGGTGATAAGGCGGCAGCGGAGAGGTGCTTAGATGGCAGAGCGTCTTGTTGGCGGAACTCCAGAGTTCCCAATCTTCATCGCTCCACGTTCCGTAGACGCAGCGGTATCCAGCCGCCAGCATTTGCGCACGCGCCAGTAGGACCGGGTCGTTGACGCTGGCGCTAAGGTGGACTGCTCGTTCACCGAATGAAATGCCGCGGTCGGGATCTATGAAGCCAAGCGGCATAACGAGATGTTCCATAGCATTTAATTCAGCCGCTTTGAGCCCTGCTTCCGCCGCTCGGGCCGCCTGTGTTTCGTAGGTGCGCGCAGACTCTGACATTTCACCCAAGTAGTACTGAGTGTCACCAATCAGTTCGAGAATTCGCAGTTCGATCTCGAAAAGCCGCTTGGAATCTGTCTGCTGAAGGAGTTCGAGAGCATGTTGCAAAATGTGAATTGACTCGTGATATGCAAATCTCTTTCCTGCATTCTCAGCGGCAATGACCAAATAGTGAATTGCCTGGTCATGATCGTGTGCTCGCTCGAAATGCATGGCTACTTCAGATGCGATCTCTTGCCTACCGGGAGTGCACAGCAATTTCAAACGCTCTCCCAAAAAATGGTGCATCCTCGATCGGCTTACCTCCGAGAGGCTTCGGTAGACCACTTGCCGGTAAATTGAGTGGCGAAATTCGTAATGCGCAGAGGCGCCTTCTTCTCCAATTTCCTGCATTCCAGCGGATTGAATAAACTGCTCTCGTTCAGCTAAGCCTTCGCAAAGCATCTCAATTTCGCTCTCAGCATTTTCTAGCGTCGAGCTGATGGCCCACACGGAAAAGCGTTCTCCAAACACGCTGGCGCTTTTCAAAATGCGCTGCTCCGTCGGACCCAGGTGATCGAATTGGAGTTCGAGCATCTGTTGGAGTGTTTCCGGCACGCCGGGATCAACGTCTTGCAATGACTGAGTCAGTGTCCATCTTCCGGCCTCGTGCGTTATGAAGCCCTTATTAGCCAACTCCTGCACAATCGCACTCATAAACAGAGCATGTCCACCTGACTGCCTGTAGACCAACCCGGCGAGGCCGTCCGGGAAGTTCGGGTTTTGAAATTCCCGACGCAAATAGTCGGCAACGTCGGATTCCCTCAGTCGATCCAAGGCGATTTCTCGGCAGAGACGATGCACCTGCAGGTCTTGTTTGAGACCTTTCAACTGACTTTGGGAGAGGATTACATCAACTGGTCGATAGGTGCACAGAAGGAAGAGTTTAGCTGCTTCCCGACGGCGGGCTAACGCAGAGATGAGATCGAGCGTGGAAGGATCAACCCAGTGAAGATCCTCAAGGACTATTATTAGAGGAGTGTCAAGAGTCAAAGCCTCCAAGGCTTCGCAAATCTCTCGGACCATACGCTCACGAGTTGCGCCGCGGATTTCTCTTTCCAACACCTCTCGTTGCTCTGGTTTTACGAGCGCTGGAAACTGAATGAGCCATGTGGGAGCGCGTTTAGCCAGATTATCAAAGATCGGACCATCGTCTCGATCGCGAATCAACTGTCCGAGCGCCTCAAGCATCGGGTAGTAAGCTTCCTTGCCGCCAAAACCTTCTACACATTGGCCGCGCGCTATCCGTAGGTTTTCGCGGCTCGCCGACCGCTGATGAAAAACATCCACGACCGTCGTTTTACCAATACCGGCTTCCCCGGTTACGAAGATCACCTGCCTCTGTCCCGCCAGTGCTTTCGCGAGATGCTGTTCGAGTTCAGCGATGACTCCTTCGCGACCGACCACGTTTGTCTTGGCAGCAGCCATGCTGGCAAGAGGGGATGCCGTCCTTGTCTCATCAGTTACTTGCGCCACAAATCGATATCCGCGTCGGGGAATCGTTTCAATGAATACAGGTTCCTCTGGGCTGTCACCCAAAACTCTGCGGATATTCAGAATGTATTTCTTGATGACTTCGGGATTGACGTAAGTTTCGGGCCAGAGTGCTTCGAGGATTTCGTTCTGGCTTACGACTCTTTCTGAGTGCTCGACCAAGTAACGCAACAGATCAAACGCCTTTGGTGTGAGGGGCACACGTGTGCCAGCTCGCCAGACGCAGTGGTTCAGGGTGTCGAGGCGGAATGACTGAAACAGCTTCACCGGGGCCAGATTATACGCCCAACTGGTCCTAGCGTCTTTCGTAAACGACTCATCGCTTTACGCCACCCATTCGTGGTCACCGAAGTTGGACGACAACGTCACCAGAGCGTCACGACCGGCGATCATCTTAGTTCTACCTTTGGCAGCGTGACGATATTAACTACAGATGAGGAGTGAAGTGATGAGTAGAAGTTTTATCAGGAATGTGACCATGGGTAGCTTGCTAATGATGGTGGCAATGTTTGCGGCCACCGCATCAACACACGGGCAATCCTTGTCCAATCACCTTAGAGCGAAAATTCCATTCGATTTCGTGGTGGGAGACAAGAAGCTTCCAGCCGGCGAGTACTTTATCGGAAACGCCGAAACTACAAGCGATGTTGTCCTGGCGATCAGCAGCTCGAATGATGTCGCAAACACCTTAACGATTCCGGTTGAGATTAGGACACCTACAGACACCGCGAAGCTGATCTTTCATCGTTACGGTGATCAGTACTTCCTGTTTCAGGTGTGGCAAGTGGGCGCTACGACGGGAAGAGCAGTATCGAATCACGCGGTGAGCGCGACGTCGAGCGGAAAGCTCGTCTCTCTCGGCACCAGTGGGAGCCGCGAGCAGAAAAATCGTTGAGACGGTGCCGATTATCGCTTACGTGCATTGAGGCGGTGAGGAGAGTGGAACGCCTCAATCGCGTGCAGGGCCTCGATCGCAACCGTTGCTTCGAGGCCCTTCTGGGAGAATCCGATGGGAATAATAGATCCAAACGTAAGACGTGCCGCCGACGGAGATGCGACTGCCTTCGAAGGACTTTACAGAATTTACCGCGGGCGCGTTTACAGTCTCTGCTTGCGAATGACGCGGAATGCATCAGACGCTGAAGACCTGACGCAGGATGTGTTCGTTCAGCTCTTTCGCAAGCTCAAGTCCTTTCGCGGTGAATCATCATTTACTACCTGGCTACATCGGCTGACAGTCAACGAAGTACTCATGCACTTTCGAAGACCTGCCGTGCGAATGGAGCAAACTACAGAAGACGGCACTATTCCCATTCAAATCACAACCCTTACCGATGTCTTCAGGACGTCGCTGGTGGACCATGTTTCTTTGAACGAAGGTATCCGGCAACTGTCGCCAGGTTATCGCATGGTTTTTCTTCTCCACGATGTCGCCGGCTATGAGCACCAGCAGATCGGGAAGATCTTGGGATGCGCAGTCGGAACCTCGAAATCGCAATTACACAAAGCTCGGATGAAGCTGCGTGGGTTTCTTTCAAAAAGAGCATTACCTAAAGACGGAGGAACGAATGAGAAGATGCTTAATCATAAAAAGAAGGCTTATTGCGCAGCGCCGTGCTAGAGCAAAAACGAACATGCAACAGAAAGGAATACAGGTAATACATCGATGCAAAATCTATTCAAACCCAAGCAAGCACTACTAGCTTTAGCAATAGTGCTTACTGCAACACTAACCTATGGTCAGACGCAAAGTGGCACGCTCGATGCTACCTTTGGCACCGGTGGCAAAGTGACCACGGCTTTCGGAGCCTCCGCTGCCGCGATCTCCGTCGCCGTCCAGCCGGACGGGAAGATTGTCGCGACGGGGAATGTCAGTTCCCCCAGCGGCTTCGACTTTGCGCTGTCTCGATATAACATCGATGGCACGCTCGACCTCAGCTTCGGCATAGGTGGGAAAGTGACCACCATTTTCGCAGGTCAGAACGACTTGCTGTCTTCCGTTGCGATCCAGCAGGACGGGAAGATTATCGTGGCGGGACGAACCCTTCTCAGCCTCTTAAGCAACTTCGCGCTGGCACGCTACAACAGCAACGGCACGCTCGACGCCAGCTTCGGCACCGGTGGCAAAGTGATCACCGCTTTCGGGCAGGTCAGTGCCCAGGCATTTTCGGTTGTTGTACAGCAGGACGGGAAGATTGTTGTGGCGGGAGTGGCCAACATCGACGGCGGCGAGGACTTCGCGCTGGTGCGCTACAACAGCAACGGCACGCTCGACGCCGGCTTCGGCACGGGCGGCAAAGTGACCACCGATTTTGGCCTTGTTGGCCAGGGGTCGTTTGCCTTTGCGTCTGCCGTTGCCGTCCAGCTGGACGGGAGGATTGTCGCCGCCGGGGATGCCCGTATCAACGGCGGCCGCAACTTCGCACTGGCGCGCTACAACAGCAACGGCACGCTCGACGCCAGCTTCGGCGCCGGTGGCAAAGTGACCAACATTTTCTCGGGCTCCGGTTTCGATGACTTCGCGAATTCCGTTGCCGTACAGCCGGACGGGAAGATTGTCGCTGCGGGAGGGGCTACGATCAGCGGAGGCTTGGACTTCGGGCTGGTGCGCTACAACAGCGACGGCACGCTCGACGCCACCTTTGGCACAAGCGGGAAAGTGACCACCAACTTCGCGAGCACTGACTTCGCTTTGTCCGTTGCTATACAGCAGGATGGAAGTATTGTCGCTGCGGGGCGGACTGGCCCTGACAACAATAGCTTCCATTCTGCATTGGCGCGCTACAACGCCAACGGCACGCTCGACGCCAGCTTCGGCACCAGTGGCAAAGTGACCAACATTTTCGGAGGTCAGAGGGACGTCGTGAATTCCCTTGCTATACAGCAGGACGGCAAGATTGTCGCTGCGGGAGGGGTCACCGATTTCAATGGGAACGCCCAGTTCGCACTGGCGCGCTACCTGAATGTCTCTTCGTCACCCACTCCTACTCCGTCGCCAACAGCAACTCCTACTCCATCGCCTAGCACGACTGAGAACGTTAGCTGGACGAACGTGGTGGGAGCGACGGCGTCGGGAAATACTCTCACGAAGACAGCGGCTACAGCATGGGGCAACGCAGGCGCTTCTTCCACCAGATCAATTGTTTCCGGTGATGGCTATGTTGAGTTCCGCATCACTTCATCCAATACGGGAATGGTCGGGCTTAGCCATACGGATGCGAATCCCGACTACAGCAGTATAGATTTTGCGCTGTTCGGGTATATGGATGGAAGCCTCTATGTCTATGAGTCTGGAATCTTCCGGGGTCCAATGAGTAGTTTCACAACCGCGGATGTATTTCGAGTGGCGGTCGAGGGTGGAGTGATAAAGTATCGCAAGAATGGCACACTGATTTACACCAGCACTGTCGCCCCCACCTATCCGCTACTGGGAGACACCGCGCTTTACGTCAATGGCGGCAGCTTCACGAATGCAGTACTCAGTGGCAATCTGACTGGCGGCGCAATAACTGGTGGCGCAACGGAAAACGTTACATGGGCTAATGTCGTGGGAGCAACGGCATCGGGAAATAGTCTCACGAAGACCGCGCCCACGGCTTGGGGCAACGCGGGAGCTTCTTCTACCAAGTCGATTGTTTCCGGTGATGGCTATGTTGAGTTCAAAGTCACTTCACTGCTGACCGGGATGGTAGGGCTCAGCCACAGCGACCCTAACCAGGATTACACCAGCATGGAGTTTGCGCTGCTTACCGGTTCGGATGGCAATCTTTATGTGTATGAATCGGGAGTAAACCGTGGTTTAGTGAGCAGCTATACGACTGCCGATGTCTTTCGTGTGGCGGTCGAGGGTGGTGTCGTGAAGTATCGGAAGAACGGGATATTGGTTTATACCAGCAGTGTCGCTCCCACCTATCCGCTGCTGGTGGATGCCGGGCTTTACTTTAACGGCGGCACTCAATCGAATGTGGTGATCAGCGGCAATCTCAGTGCAGGTGCAACACGTAGCATCAACTGGCGTGTCACGGATGGTTTGGGAACACTAGCGATGACCATTGCTCAGTCCGGCAGACTGGGAGGTCCGAAACGGCACGATTATTTGTCCTTTGGAAAACGTTGAGAAAGCCACACAACTCAAGAACATTTCCAAGCAATCACTGTGGGCTCAGATGTGCAAGACCACGGCCAACAAAAATCGTTAAGGCTGTGAGACACGATCGGAGCCCACAATGACTTCGCCCAAGCAATAAGCTAATTCTCTCGACCCGTGTAGTGTCCTCAGAGCCCACCCGACCCCAATGACGACCCCTCCGATGGCTCGCGCGACGTGCTCACCGCCCGGTGATGAATTTTTCTGACAAGTTGTCGATTTGGGCGCCGCTCATTCGTCTTACCAGTAAGAAACGGAGACTGGTCGTTCCGGACAGCTAGTGAAGATAGGAGAAGCTATGTTGAAGGTTCACACTACAAAATTCGGGAATGTGGCGCTCCTTTGCGTGCAGGGAAAAATTATTCGCGGTGAGACTGACGCGCTACGTAGCGCTGTGCTGGCCCAAGCAGATACCAGCGTCGTTGTCCTTGATCTTGCGCACGTAAACACGATCGATGCAGGTGGTTTGGGAGTGATGCTGGAGCTGCGCGAACAGATTGAGTCAAGGGGAATTGAGTTCAGGGTGGAAAATGTGACGCAGCTCGTAAAACGAATCCTGGAAATCACAAAGCTGGATTCTGTTTTCAGAATATCGGGAAGCGATCTGCCTTATGCTGCAATACGTTCGACACCGGCGATGGGTTTTGAAATGGCCCGTTGCGCTTAGCCAGGACGATCTAGCAAAAGTTAAGGCGCAATTGGCCGGCTATTACATTCTCGATTGTGCGAGTCTCGATGAAGCAGTCGATTGGGCCGGCAGGATTCCAACTGGATGCCAGGGCGGTGAAGGCTGCGTCGAGATATGCCACGCGGAAGCTCGAACATTACTACCTTTATCACGCCTCGCGTGCGGATCTATTGAGGCGATTGCATCGTAAAGAGGACGCGACCACCGCCTATAACCGCGCGCTGGCACTGGCCACCAATCAAGTTGAGCAACAGTATCTGCGTCGCCGTTTGCGTGAAGTATTGGAGACCAACGGACATTCGTCCTAATATACCAAGTCTCGAGATAGCTAAATCTCCATCAAGCTATACGAATCCCTGCAGATAGCCGGCGTTTAGAGCAATCGCGACTATTCGCTCGATAAAATCTGTCTTTGCTCGCGCATAAGCCTCACGAGACTCCGCATCGCTTGGCGTGAGGCGCGCCGCGAGATCATGTTTAAGTTGTTCGTACTTCCGTGCCTGATCGGCGTGATCGCGAAGGTAATCGCGAAACGCCAATGTCCGTCTTTCCTCATCGCCACCAGCCTTGACGACGTGAACGTGATGAGTATGCTGCCATCGGGATGGTCGATGAAAAAATGGACAAAATGAATCGTCCGCATGAGCGACGTGATGATAGCCGATAGTCCGCAGTGGCTCACCGTAAGCCTCGATTGGCTTGAGGCTGTAGACTGACACTTGGATGTCGATTATCGGTTTGGCGGCAAGTCCAGGAATCGATGTTGAGCCATTGTGATCGATGCGCAAAGCTAGAGAGCCGAGCGCCTTTCGGATGCGGCTGGCTTCCGCTTCGAATTCGGAAGGCCAGGTTGGATGGTATGAGACAATACGAAGCTCTTCAGACATTCACACCTATCCTTCTAAGAATCACCACGCTTATGAACGGTTATCTAGATCGGCAAAACTAAGTTCGCTTGAAATCCACAGGATAGGAGGTCCCCGATGCTTTCTCTATAAAATCGCGCCTTCGCATAGCGGGCTACTCCTAACTCAAGTAATGTTTCTCGACTCCGACGATTAATCCTTTACAATTGCGTCGAAACAAGGAAGGACACCCCACGGTTGAGTCACGATGCGTCGTTCCGAAGTCACAAACGCATTTGCCGCGCGCATTATTCCACGAAACACGCTGGCCGCTACCTTCAACAATTTGTTGGGCACCTTCAGCGCACAAAGCTCGTTGCCGGCCCGCCTTCAGCAAGGCGATCGACGTGAATCCCGTTATTAAGTACAAACGCTTATCTAATCGATCGGCTCAGCCGTGATTTGTGTTTGATTCTTCAGTGGACCAACCCCCTGCTTCCCCGGATGATCGGGAATATATCAATTTGGATTTCAGTCCCGTTGTTAAAATAATTCAGTTTCGTAGGCTGAGAATCGAACAGTATTACGGTAGATCATTTATTCTTCACTGTTGCCTCGACATCGTCCAGCATCGTTTGCAGCGTCTCTTCCGGCAAGTACTTTCCATTGACGATGACAGCGGCGATTCGGCGAGTGTTTTTGATGTTGTCCAGTGGGTTGCCGTCGAGCAATACGAGATCGGCGAGTTTGCCTTTTTCAATTGTGCCGAGATCTTTCTCTTTGCCTAAGAACTTCGCCGCATTGATTGTCGCTGACTGTAATACTGTTAGCGTTGAAAGTCCTGCTTCGAACATTAGCTGAAGCTCGTCATGCATGCTGAATCCCGGGATAACATACAAGGCGCCCATGTCGGTGCCAGCGATCAGTTTAACGCCCGCACGATGCATCATCCCCACGATCTGACTCCTCATCTCCCATCGTTTTCTGTTCTCGGAGTTGAGGTTGACTTGACGGTTCTGCTCAAACGTCTTATGCCAGTGCTCCCGCTGCGATCGGGGAATGTATTTCATGTGACTGTCGTTCAGAAAAAAGGCTTCATCATCGAGATGAATAATTTGCCGATAAACAATAATCGTGGGACAGGACCAAGTTCCGTTGCGGACGAAGCTCGCAAATAAATGTTTCGTTTTTTGTTCGTCAAATGTCGCTGCTGCTTTCGATTCGATTGCGCCCCACCGCCTGGGGTCGGCTCGCATCGCTTTCCTGAGGGCAACTTCGTCCGTTGACGACGAAACAAGAACGTCGAAATTGTGTTCGATTGTTAGTTGTCCAAGATCTGAAACTTCTTCGGCGGTCATCGAAATGGGCACATGACCTTCGACCGGGATTTTCAGCCGTTT
>DASUYO010000495.1:0-8123 GCA_036377375.1 Pyrinomonadaceae bacterium | reverse complement strand
CGGGCGGCCACAGAGGGCCGCCCCTACAGTTGTTGTTTATCAACCGCCTTCAATGAAGGGACGTGATCAAGTACAACTGTAGGGGCGGCCCTCTGTGGCCGCCCGCGTCGCAATCTATCGATCCCGGTCAAGAATGTAGGTAGGAAGCGCGCGTAAAGAATCGCAGTATTCTGAGTCGGGCAGAATCTCCAGCGCGGTACGGGCCTCTTCCGCATACTCATTTGCCCGCGCGCGTGCCCGCTCCAGGGCGCCGCTGCGCGTGAGTGCCTCAAGCAGATCCTGCTGCCGAACGCTCTCATACTTCTCGTCGCAAAGTACCGTCTGGACCATCTCGCGCGACTGCGGCTCCGCTTCGCGCAGATAGATCAATGGCAGCGTGACTTTCCCACCGAGCAGATCAGCACCGGCGGCCTTGCCAAGCGCCTCTTCGTTCGAAGTGAAATCAAGGAGATCGTCAATCAACTGAAACGCCGTGCCGAGACTCAATCCGTAATCACGTAATGCTCGTTGTTGCTTCTCGCTTGCACCACCGAGTATCGCGCCGATCTCACAACTCGCACTGAAGAGATACGCAGTCTTTCGCTTGAGCACATCGAAATATTGCGTTTCAGACACATCTGGATCGCCCAGCAACGTCAATTGCAATATCTCGCCCTCAGTCATTTTTCGCGTGACGCTCGTGAGAATGTCGAGTATCGGCAAAGAACGTTCGGCGAGACTGGTTTCGAATGCAGACATGTAAAGCCAGTCGCCCATCAATACAGCCGTTTCGTTGCCGTAAAGCGCGTTGACGGTGGGCCGCTTGCGACGCGTATCGGCCTTGTCGATGATGTCGTCATGGACCAGCGTGGCAGTGTGGAGAAACTCCATCACTGTAGCCATGCGAATCGAGTTGTAACGCGAGCCATCGCCGCCGACCGCGTAATTTGAAAGAATCGTCAGTGCCGGACGCACACGCTTGCCGCCGGACGCGCGCAAGTACTCGCCGAGATAATCGATTACCTGCACGTTCGAACGCGCCTGTTGTTCGAACTCCAGCTCGACCTGCGTCAGCTCGTTTGCGATACGGGCGAAAATACGGCGTGCTGAAATTCTTGCTTCTTCGTCGAGCGCGATTGTGTGGCCTGACGTTGTCATGGCAACTGAAGCGGTTCAGTTTGAGCGATAGTTCGTAAACTGCATGTGAATGCCGAAGTCTTTATCCTTCAGCCTGGCGATGATGTCCTGAAGCGTGTCGCGATCGCGACCGGACACGCGCACGATATCTCCCTGAATAGAAGCCTGGACCTTTGCCTTACTATCTTTGATGAACTTGACGACTTCCCTGGCTTTCTCCTGCGGAATACCTTCCTGGATCTGTGCGCGTTGACGCACTGTCCCACCCGCCGCCGGCTCGATCTTGCCGTAGCTGAATGCTTTCAATGGCACGCCACGCCGCACCAGTTTCTGCTGAAGGACGTCGTTCATGTTGCGCAGCTTGGTTTCGTCTTCGGCGCTCAAAATCAATTCGTTCTTCTCGTGCACAACGTTGGCGTGGCTGCCTTTGAAGTCGAAGCGGTTGCGCACTTCTTTGAGAGTTTGGTTTAGAGCATTTTTAATCTCGGCTGAGTCAACCTCGGAGACAATATCAAAGGAGTTCTGCTGCGCCATCGAGGTGAGAATAACATCAAAACGGCAGGTTGTGAAAGTTGCCACAAGGAGGAAAATTGCCACAAAAAGGCGCAAAAAGTACAAATTACTTTGTAGAAATAAGAACTGGGGCTACACGCGGAAGAAGGAGTGGAAGTTGTCAGATGTGATACGCGCCATTTCTTCTATGGCAACACCGTGAATTCCAGCCAGGCAGCGCGCGACTTCGACTACATACGCAGGCTCGTTTCGTTTGCCGCGATAAGGAATCGGGCTGAGGTAAGGACAATCCGTCTCGATGAGCAATTGATCGAGCGGAACCTGCTTCGCGACCTCCCGTAACTCATCAGCTTTCTTGAATGTGACGATTCCTGAAAACGAGATCATGAAGCCGAGATCGATCGCCTTTTGTGCGAGGTCCATGCTGCCGCTGAAGCAGTGAAACACACAGCGCCGTTCTGCGCCTGCGTATTCACTCTTTAGAATCTCGATCGTTTCCTGCTCAGCCTCGCGTGTGTGAATCACCACCGGCAGATCGCACTCGCGCGCCGCGCGGAGCTGACGCCTGAACACGTCAACCTGGACATCGCGTGGGGAGTTGTCGTAATGAAAGTCTAGACCGATCTCGCCCCACGCGATCACGCGTTCACTTTTGATTAGCGTCTTGATCTTTTCTTCAGCTTTTTGATCGTAGAGGCGGGCGTCGTGGGGATGAGTTCCAATCGCGGTGTAAATGCCGGCATGCTTCTGGCCCAGCTCGACAGCACGCTCGAAGGCGCCGCTGTGCGGATCGCCGGTGCCGACGTTGAGTATTACTGAAACGCCGGCAGCGCGTGCACGCTCGATAACTTCATCGCGATCAGCGTCAAACTCCGGGCCATCGATATGCGCATGGGAATCGACAAACATAAGCCGCGAAAGATTTTTTAGCCGCAAAAAGGCACAAAAGGCACAAAACGTTTATTGAACTGAGGCGTCAAACCAAACGAAGCATTTTTGCGCTTTGTGTGCCTTTTTGTGGCTCACTTCAGGCGAGCACCGTTCGGAACGTCTTCAGTGAACGTGGCGATGACGGGTCGACCTTCCTCGCCGTAGGACGCTGCTACGATCATGCCCTGAGACTCGTATCCACGCAGCTTGCGCGGCTTCAGGTTCGCAACGATTACGACCTTGCGACCGATAAGTTTTTCCGGCTCGTAGTATTGCGCAATTCCCGCAAGAACCTGCCGCGGCTGCTCTTCACCAAGATCAACTTTCAACAGCAGCAGTTTGTCAGCCTTCGGCACACGCTCCGCCGACAACACCTGGCCCACCCGCAGATCGACTTTTGCAAACTCGTCGATCTCGATGAGGCTCGTCACGCCGACTGCGTCTGCCTCTGTCGCATGCTGCATCGGCGGTGAAGGTTGTGTGGCTGAAGAGGCTGGTGGCACGGCATCAGCTTCAGTAGCATGCACGCCGCTCGGCTCCGGCTGATTGATCTCCGACAAGATTTTGGCTTTGTCGAGACGGGGAAATACCGGCTGCACATCCCCAATCGGTCCGCCTTCCTTCAGCTCACCCCAACTCAGCTCCGCCGGATTAAGCTGCGCCGGCGAACCGTCTACGCCCAACTGATTCCAGATTGCTTGAATCGCCTCCGGCATAACCGGATACAGCAAGACACTCAACCAGCGAATCGACTCCGCGGCGCGATACAACACTGCTCCGAGCGTTTGCGTCTGGTTCGGATCTTTGGCGAGATCCCAGGGCTTCGCATCGGTGATCATCTTGTCGATACGTGCGACTATGGACCACGCCGCCTCGAGCGCTTTGCTGAATGCGAGGTTTTCGAAGTGCAGCACAAACTGATCGCGTGCGGTCTCGACGAAGCCCGCTACGGTTGTTTCATCCGTATCGACGCCGGTGCGCTTCGCCAGCAGTAACTTATCTTCCGAAATCCGTCCCGACGGAATTCGCGCATCGCAATAGCGCGCAATCATCGTCAGCGTGCGACTTGAAAGATTGCCCAACCCACTAGCCAGATCACTGTTCGCGCGATCGATCAGTGCCTCGTATCCGAAACGGCCGTCCTGCCCGAAGACCATCTCGCGAAGACAAAAATAGCGAATCGCGTCGTTGGAAAAATATTTATGCAGAACGTCGAGCTCGATTGTGTTGCCGAGCGTCTTCGACATCTTACGGCCATTCGAATCGAGCCACATTCCATGAGCGACGATCGCGCGCGGCACCTCGATGCCGCCCGCAATCAAAAACGACGGCCAGTAGACCGCGTGAAAGCGCAGAATGTCTTTCCCCACCAGGTGAAGCGCCGGCCAAAACTTCTCAAACCCTACGGCTCTCTGCCGTTCCTCGTTGCCGAAGCCGATCGCAGTGATGTAGTTGGTAAGCGCGTCGAACCAGACGTAGATTGTGTGTGATGGATCATCCGGCACAGGAATGCCCCAACTCACCGAGGTCTTCAAACGACTCACCGAAAGATCCTGAAGCCCACCGCGCACGAAGCTCATCACTTCGTTCCGTCTCGCTTCCGGCCTGACGAAATCCGGACGGCTCTCATACACGGACAGCAGCGCCTGATCGTAATCGGAGAGCCGGAAGAAGTAGCTCTCTTCCGACACGCGATCGAGGAGCGTGTCGTGAATAAGGCACGTCGGTGGGTCGCCCTCATTCTTTGGCTTCTGATACTCGTCTTCCGTTTTGTACTCCGCGCACGCCGCGCAGAACCAGCCTTCGTAATGGCCCTTGTAGATGGCGTCGTTGCCTTTCGGAGTCTTCGCTTTCGCAACTCTGCGCCAGAGTTCACTGACGCCCTCGTAGTGGAACGGCTCGGTCGTGCGCATGAAGATGTTGTAACCGCCGTGTTTGGTGTCGAGACCAAACTCGCTTGTCATCTTCTTGAAATAACTGACAACGTAGTCTGCCTGTTCCTTTGGCGTGCGTCCGGCTTTCTGTGCGGCGCGCTCAATATTGATGCCGTGTTCGTCGGTGCCGGTAAGAAAGTAAGTTTCGATGCCGCGTTGTTTTTTGGCGCGCGTGATCGTGTCGCCCACAATCATCGTGTAGAGATGACCGAGATGCGGGAGGCTATTGGCGTAGTAGATTGGTGTAGTGACGTAGAAGGTATTCTTCATCCTCTATTTTCTATTTGTGCTTTTTGTGCCTTTTTGCGGCTAAACTCAACGCTTCTTCGCGAATTCGTCGCTTGGATTGAAACGCGGCTTCTCGGGTGCGTCAGCGATCATGCGCCCGATCGCCAGCGCGATCTCCGCTTCCTGGATCATCCCGCGGAAGTCCCACGTGTCGCGCATTTCATCGGAAGGCTGATGATAGTGTGCCGAGTTGTAGGCTTTGAACTGCTCCTCGCCCCATTCTTTCGAGTGGCCCACGTATTCATTTCCCTCTTTCAAGCTGATCGACGGCACTCCCACCTTTGCAAATGGAAAATGATCGGAACGAAAGAACGATCCCTGCTCCGGACGCGCATCAGGTGAAACGCGCAAGTTCATGTCACGCGCGACGGCCTCTACTATCGCTTTCAATGACGAGCGCTCAGCACCCAGCGGAATAAAATCCTGCGTTGGCCCAAGCACATTCATCGAATCAAGATTCACGTTGGCGGCAATCTTGTCCAGCGGCACAACCGGATGCGCCGAGAACCATTCAGCACCGAGCAAACCCTGCTCTTCCGCAGTCGGAAACAGAAACATGCTCGAGCGTTTTGGTCTTTGCGCCGCAGGCGTGCGCGCGATGGTCTCAGCAATCGCAAGCACAACAGCAACGCCTGAAGCGTTGTCGAGCGCACCGTTATAGATCGTGTCGCCGTTCTTATTCGGCGCACCGACACCGAGATGATCCCAGTGTGCCGAATACACGACGTACTCGTTTTTCAACTGAGGATCGCTACCCTCGATAAAACCAACGACGTTCGGTGCAGCGACGCGCTTCACTTCGCTCTTCAGATTTATCTTACCTTTGAGACCGAGTTTGACTGGTTGGAAATCGCGCGTCGCGGCTTTCGTGCGCAGTGCCTCGAGATCCTGTCCGGCGAGTTTCATCAGGCGATGAGCTGCGTCATCAGTAATCCAGGAACGAAACTGTAAAAACGGTGTGGTGTCGTTTTGCGCGCGTGCGATATCGAAGCGCCAGGATCCATTCGACGTTCGCACGACACTCCAGGGATAACCGGCGGATTGATCCGTGTGCAGCAGGATCGCTCCTACGGCTCCACGACGTGCGGCCTCTTCATATTTGTACGTCCAGCGACCGTAGTATGTGAGTGCTTTACCGCCGAAGAGATTCGGCTCCGCAGTTGTCGCGGGTGGATCGTTCACCAGCATCACGAGGATCTTTCCGCGATAATCGGTGTCAGGGCCTTTGTAATCGTTCCAGCGCTGCTCGGGTGCGTTGATGCCGTAGCCAACAAAGATTAGATCAGTATCGACGTCAACGGATTCTGTTTGCGCGCCGGTAAACGCAACGAAGTCGTCAGCAAACTTGAAAGTGTCACTTCCATTCGCGCCCGAGATCGTCAACGTCGTGCCGGGATCTGCTTTCACGCCGACGAGCGAGACGGGTTGAAAGAAGCTGCCATTCTCACCGGCACCCTTTGCGCCAATGGCTTCGAGTTGCGCGGCGATGTATTTCGCGGCGATTTCTCCACCGCGAGCACCGGTGCCGCGTCCTTCGAGTAGATCGTCAGAAAGAAATCTGATGTGCGCTTTGAGCGTGGCTTCGTTGATTGCAGACGCTGGCCGTTGTTGAGTAACGGCGCTGCCCAACAAGCTCACAGTGACGATGACAGCAAGAATTATTCGAAACATGTAAATCTCCCTCAGCTCTTCCCTTTGATGAGCGCCATAGCTTCAGCGCGTGTGCGCGGGTCGGAACGGAACCCGCCGAGCACTGCTGATGTGACTGTCTTCGCGTCAGCCTTTCTGACACCGCGCAGCGTCATGCACGTGTGTTCGGCTTCGATTACAACCATCACGCCGAGCGGCTTCAGGCCCTCAAACAGAGTGTTGGCGATGTCGGTAGTCAATCGCTCCTGAAGCTGCAAGCGTCGCGAGAACGTCTCCGCCAGGCGCGCGAGCTTTGAAATCCCGAGAATGCGACCGCCTTTTGGAATGTAGGCGATATGACAGCGTCCGACAAATGGCGCCAGATGATGCTCGCACAACGATGCGATGCTGATGTCTTTCACGATCACCATTTCATCGTGCGTGTCGCCGGGCAGTGGGATTACGTGTTGCGCCGGATCCTCGTGCATCCCGGAAGTCAGCTCCGCATACATCTCGGCCACGCGCTGCGGTGTCTCCTGTAAGCCGGAACGCTCCAGGTCTTCACCAATGCCTTCGAGAATCAACCGCACACCTTTTTCGATCAGTTCTAAATCTACTGGTTTCATCTGTGTCATCCGTGCCGAATCTTCGCCAACGCCAGACGCGCCGCCTCCTCCACAACCTTCAGCGGCACGTCTGCCTTCGCAGCGGCCTGACGGCACTGCTCAAATTCAGGCATCTCGTTTACCACGCGCCCATCCAGATGCCCTACTTTAACATCGATCGGTCCATACTCCGTTTCGACGCGAACCACACTTCTTTTCAGTGCACGCCGCGTGACTTCATAACTGCGAACGCCAAGCGTCGTCGTTTCGGTAAACAACAACTTCATCACTGCATCTTTTTCGTCACGGCGACAAAGCACCGATAAAAGTACGCCCGGGCGATTTTTCTTCATCTGCACGGGCGTGAAGAAGCAATCGAGCGCGCCCAGCTCGAGCACCCGGTCCATCACGTGCCCGATAATCTGCGGCGATGCATCGTCGAGATTTGTTTCGAGCATCCACAAGCGTTCGTCAGTGGGCGCGTTTCCTTCAGTTTCACCAACCAATACGCGCAGCACGTTGGGAAAGTCCGGATACTCGCGCGTGCCTGCACCGTAGCCAGTGGCTTCAGTCTTCATTTCGGGAATTGGACCGTACTCGCTACAGACTGTGGTAATGATTGCAGCGCCGGTCGGTGTCAGCAGTTCACCTTTTATATCTGTGGCGTAGAACGGCACGCCTTTGAGCAGCTCCGCGACTGCCGGCGGCGGAATCGGAAACTGACCGTGGGCCATCTTAACCATGCCGCTGCCGACATGCAGCGGCGAACAGACGAAGCGATCGATCTGCAAAGCATCGAAACAGATCGCAGCGCCGACTACATCGACGATTGCGTCTAGTGCGCCGACCTCGTGAAAGTGAACTTGATCGATCGGTTCATTGTGGACGCGAGCTTCGGCTTCGGCAAGACGTGTGAAGATCTGCACTGCACGTTGTTTCACTGCGTCAGTTAAACCGGACGCTTCGATGATGTTCTTGATCTCTGCGAGGTGGCGATGTTTGTGTTCGTGCACTGTCTCCACGCGCGCGTACGTTGCGCTGAGACCGGATCGATTCACTGTCTCGAACTCGATACTGAATCCGCTCACGCGCAGCAGCCATAGTTGTT
>DASUYO010000494.1:0-2334 GCA_036377375.1 Pyrinomonadaceae bacterium | reverse complement strand
GAAGGAAACGTCGGTTCGCGCGATCTCCATGGCGAGCAGGCCACTTAGCAGCGGGCTTCCACCTGGACAGCCGTAGCCATTCATGCCGACTCCGGCGATGCCCAATTCCTTATACGAGGGGAGCAACTCGAATGGAAACGCGTCTTCGACCCAATACTTGTTGATAATTGGTGCGACTTTCGTTTCCATGTACTCGCGGACCTTCTTCACGATTGCGAGTTCCTCGGCGGGCAAGTCGCTCGCGAAGTCATAGAAGTCGCTGTTCGGCGCCGGTAGTGGCTTGTGTGGTTTGCTGTCCTTAGCTGGTGATGACATTAAAGTCTCCTTATCAATTTACTTTGTCCATTAACTCCCGGCGCTTCTATACAAATGCGCTAAACCCGGTGACAGCTTTGCCCACGATCAGGGTCTGCATTTGGTACGTGCCTTCGTAGGAATAGATAGCCTCGGCATCCGCAAAGAAACGAGCCACGTTGTAGTCAACCAGGATCCCGTTGCCCCCGAGTGCCTCGCGAGCCCACGAAACTGTTTCGCGCGCTTTTGACGTGGTGAACGCCTTGGCTAGTGCCGCATGTGAGTCGGTCAGCTTGCCTTCGGTTTCCAATTGCACCGTGCGAGCCACCATGGCCTGACACGCCACGGTGTTGCCCAACATCTTCGCTAGAAGTTCCTGAATGAGCTGAAACGAGCCGATAGGCTTGCCGAACTGCAAGCGCTCCTGCGCGTACTTGAGGGCATGCTCATAAGCCCCCATTTGGAGACCGGTCGCTTCCAACGAGCAGTAATGGCGCGTCCCGCGCAGCACACGCGCGGTATCGCGAAAAGTCGATGTGCCTCCTGCCAGGCGATTCGCGTCCGGCACCCGGCAGTTGTCCAGTGTGATCTGACCGTTCTGGACCACCTTCAGCGCAATCTTGTTCTCCATCTTCTCGACGCTAAAGCCGGGCGTCGTCTTGTTCTCGACGATGAAACCCTTGACCTGGTTGTCAGCGACGTCACGTGCCCAGATGATCGAGATGTCGCACCACGGCGCGTTACCGATCCAGCGCTTCTGACCGTTGAGGATCCAAGTGTCGCCGTCGCGCTTTGCCGTTGTGGTGAGACCACCGCCGGCACCCGAGCCTACCAGCGGCTCAGTCAGTCCGAAGCAACCGATCTTTTCCATGCGAGCCATGGGAGGCAGCCACTTCTGCTTCTGTTCTTCCGTGCCGGTGAGATAGATGGAACCCATCGCCAGGCCGCTGTGAACGCCGTAGAAGGTACAGAACGAAACATCGGTTCGCGCGATATTCAAGGCGACCAGAGCGGGCAGCAGCGGACTTCCTCCCGGGCAGCCGTAGCCGTCAATGCCGAGACCGGCGAGGTTCAACTCCTTGAACGACGGGAGCAACTCGAAGGGAAACGAGTCCTCGACCCAGTACTTGTTGATGATCGGCTGGACCTTGGTCTCCATGTAGTCACGCACCTTCTTGATGATCGCCTGTTCCTCGGCGGGCAGGTCCGCGGCGAATTCATAGAAGTCACTGTTCGGTACCGGCAATGGCTTGTGTTGCCTGGGGTCTTTCACTGGCGATGCCATTTCAATCTCCTTAATCAATTCGTAATTAATACCTTTGCGCAGTAGCTGGGTTCGTCTCACGGGATGAGACGTGGACCATCATTCCGTGCAGCCGCAGCCTTCGTCTGCGCAAGATCCGCGTAGGCAACACCTGTCAAATTCCCCTGAGCCATCAGCAATGCTTTCTTTTCTGAACCGTCGAGTTTCGCTGAGTAAACAGAGCCCGCCAGGTCCGCGAAGAACATCCGCCCTCGTTTCAGGTCGAGAGAGAGTCCGATCGCTTCCATCAAGTCGCTGACCACGATTTCCTGTCCGTCACCTTTTTCTTTTCTATCGAGCGGTGCGCGACTCACGCTGTTACCACGTGGAGGGTTGCCACGGTCGGTCCAATAAATCATCCGTTGAGATAGATCGAGATCGAGATCGATTGGCTCGGGTAGATTGTCAAACAGAATTTCGATATCGGTGCGGTTTGCTGGAGTCTCACCTTTCGGTATTTCGATATTGGCGCGGAAGATGCGGCCCTGATTTGCGTTGTCTGCGCCTTTTTGCGTCCAGTAGAACTTGCCTCCGTCGTAATCGACGGCGATTCCGACGCACCATTTAGTTTCGTCTCGGCCCGGTCGTGCGTCACCTTCACTGGTATCCAGGAGTGTTTCGATTTGCGAGCCATCCAGGTTCGACCGCATTACGCGCATACCTTCTCGATCGCACCAGTAGATCTTGCGACCCTTCTTATCCAGCTGCATTTGCTTCGGAGTGAAGGTTGCGCCGGA
>DASUYO010000493.1:0-9269 GCA_036377375.1 Pyrinomonadaceae bacterium | reverse complement strand
GCGCGTGCAGGTGTTTACAATCTCGATGTTACGCACGACGGCACACGCCTGATCGCCACGAACAAGCGCGATCAATCGGTATCGATTTATGATCTGAAGAGTGGCAAGGAGCTGGTGCGGCTGCCGACAAAACGGAAAGTGCTGCACGGTGTTGTTGTCTCACCTGATGATCGCTACGCGTTTGTGACGGTGGAAGGCGTTGGATCAGAACCCGGCACAGTTGAGGTGATCGATCTCACAGCACTGAAGACCGTCGCAACCCTGGACGTCGCAGAAGCTGCAGCCGGCATCGACTTCTTCAAAACCGAGAACAGATAGCCGCAAAAAGGCACAAAAAGCACAAAATGAATTGAATTTGACTCGTCGCTTGATTAAAACTTTTGTGCTTTTTGTGCCTTCTTGCGGCTACTTAATTTCCGGGTGAGGTCGTTGATCCTTTCTCGATCTTCTCGCCGAGCTTCACGATCCACAGTCCCGAGTTGATGTCGTTGAAGTAGATCAATCCGTTGTGTGGCTGTGCACCCCAGGTGAAAGGCATATTCGGACGATAGCTCTCCGGATCGCCGGTCCAGATGCGCGCGACCTCTCGACCTTGCCGGTAAAGATCACCACGCAGCTCGCCCGATACATCGACAATGCGTCCGCCGCCGCTGTAGTAACCGATGTACATCATGTCGTTCTCGACCCACATGTTGTGCGCGCCACCTTCCGGCACCGGATACTCTGCGACCTTTCGTGGATTGTTGATATCCGAAACATCCACAACATGCACGATGCCGCGCACGGGAACGCGTTTGTGCGAGTTGATATCAAACAGGCCAGGGAAGACTTCGTCGCCGATAAAGACGTAGTTGCGATAACGAAAGACGGAGTGTGTTCCGGCGAGCCAGCCGTTGCCGTAGAGCTCGTTGTGATTGAAACGAAGCTGGCTGACAAATTGCGGATTCTCCGGGCTTCCGCCTTTCAAACCCGCGCCGACGTCAAGAATTACCAGGCCATCGTGCCAGTACGCGAGATATGCAAGTCCGTCTTTGACTTGCAGGTCGTGAACGTAGCGACCGACGATATGGTCGCCTTCCTTTGTCTGGATCGGGCCGACGAGCGAACTCTCGGTTTGCCAGCGTCCGACTTCTTTCGGGTTCTTGACGTCTGCGAAATCGACCACACGCATTGAGCCGGTTGCATCGTCAGTGAGGTAAACATAGTGATCGTTGACGAATGCACTGTGTACGCCGCCGGTGACCGTCGCTGTGTATTCCGAAATCAGTTTTGGATGAGCCGGATCGGACGTGTCGTAGAAAGCGATGCCATTTTTCCGATTCGACGCACCTTCGCGTGAGATCACGAGAATCTTACCGTCAGCCGTAGTCGAGATGTCGTTGACGAGGCGCGCGTCAACTTTGATCGTGTCGGTTAACTTCGGATGCGCAGGATCCGAGATGTCATACACGAGAAATCGATCCGAAATGGTCGAGTAGTACGCATAGTTGCCGATAATCCACTGCTCCGCCCCCTGAAAATCTTTGATTGGTGCGCGGCCGACGATCTCAACTTCTCGTTCGAGGTTGCGTGGTGTGACGACAACCGAAGCGCTGGACGATAGATTTCCGCTGGTCCCAGTGACGATGTAAGTTCCCGGCAAATCAGCGACAAAGCTGCCGTCGCGGTCAATGGTGGCTCCGGCGCCACTAACGGACCAACGAGTCGTGAAGTCGCCTGCGGGATCACCCTTCGCGGCGAAATGGACCACGTCACCTGTGAGCGCAGACTTAGCACCCGCGCTTACAGACAGGCTGTGCAGATTGTTTTTCACTACGGAGATCGTGGTTTTGGCAGTTGCCGATCCTGATGTCGCTGTGATCGCAGCCTTGCCTGGTCCAACTCCCGTCACCACACCGCCGGCGTCAACGATCGCCACCTGAGGATTGTCTGACGTCCAGTTGAGGGCAACGCCCGTGCGTGGATCGCCGGTAAAGATTCGTGTGATGGCGTCGAGCGGGACACTGCCGCCGACTACAAGCGGAGTCTTGAGCGGGACGATTTCGATCGTCTTAATGCCCGGCGCCTTCACCATAAAGGTTGTCAAGCCGGGCTTGCCGCCGACTATCGCACCGACAGTAACTTCACCAGTGCCGAAAAGCTTCACGTTGCCGTTGTCGTCTACGGCAGCAATGTCGAAGGGACCTGCAAAATAAGTCGAGGGTTGTTCCTTCAACACATTACCGGAAGCGTCTGTAGCGACAACAGTGACCTTCACCTGTTGTCCAACTTCAGCTTCTTTGGCGGAAGCAGTGACTTGAACATTTTTAACGGCCGGAGTGGAGCTATTCGCATCCTGCGCCAAAGCGTTGATCGATACGAGAAGCGCGGTTGCAATTAGAGCGAAGAGGGATTTTGTTGTGGGTAGATATCTCATGATGCGCAAGAGAATAACAAAAAGCACAAACACCACAAATGCGTTTGAATAGATCTTGTGCCTTTTGTGCCTCTTTGCGGCTATCTTCTTGCTGAGGGAATCTATTACCGATTTCCGCGTTAGTACGACGAAGCAGGAACGCCCCCACCAACTCTTTTAGTATCGGCCGAACAGGCCAGGAGGTTTGTATGCCAACGCCGGAGTATCCTGAAACAGAGTACGAGCCGGAGGATTTCAGCCAACTCGCCATCAACCGCGGACAACGCAGAATTAACGGTAAACTCAACAATGCTGATAAGGCACTCGCCAGTGCTATCCAGGCATTAAGAGATGTGGTCGAAAAAACTGGTGTCGCTCCAGGCAAGTTCAATGAAGTGGATAAAGCATTAGCGGACGCCAAGGCCATTAGTGACGTGGTTCCGGGTGTTATTCCCCCGGGCTGCGGAACTCCTCCATATTGATCAGCGATCGATTTTCCTTCTGACGCAAAGGCGCCAAGTAAACCGCAAAGAAGAGTTGCGCTGCATTCCTGGCGTTTCTTCTTTGCGCCTTTGTGTCTTTGCGTCGAAAGCTTACCGTTCACTCATCATGATTACGTCACTGATTCCAGTTCCACGTTGACAAGCTACTTGCTTGTAATCAGGTGACCAGGCATATGCGTAGATCTGATCGCTGTTGAAATTGGTGAGTTGTTTTTCCAGTCCCGTGTTGAGGTCGTAACTCCAGATATTTGAGTACCCGTCTATGTTCTTTATGTAGCTCAGCTCATGGCCGCTTGAGAGCCATTGCAGTCGCTGCCACTCCTGGACCGGGATCGTAAAATGTCGCAAAGGCGGCCCGCCCTGAACAGAAAAGATGGCGACATCGTGCGTGCCCGATACGAGATTATAGCGACACGCGATGAATTGACTGTCGGGTGAGAATACCGGCATACGGTATTTCTCACTTATTTGAATGGGCTCGCCGCCTTGCAGCGGAACTTTCCAAACACTCAATCTCGAGTTGACCTGATTGTCGTAAGCAACCCACTGGTTGTCTGGCGAGCATGAAGGATAGAAGTTAGCGTCACTAAAGGTCAGCTGTTTCGGATCGCTGCCGTCTTCCGCATTTATGCGCCAGATATTGAAAGGACCGTTTCGGTTAGAGGCGAAGATGATGTACCGCCCATCGGCCGATGACGCAGGCGTATAGCTGTCTCCGACAGAGGTAAGTTGGACTTTATTGGAGCCATCGGGATCAATACGGGAGATACTCAGTCGATCCTGGGCCATGGATGAGAACACAATCTTTCCCGTGCTGGTCCAACTAAGGCCATAGTTCAGACCAACTCCCGATTCGATCGCAACAGCTTTTGGCGACTCCTCCTCAGGTTTCGTAACCCAAATACGCCACGAGAGATTTGTCTGTATCGTTACGATGTACGGGCCAGATAAGCTGACGCTACTGTATTCATCCAGATCGTAAGTTATTCTTTGCACCTCTCCATCAGGAAAACGGATCCGCCATAACTGATGAGGCGAAGTCTCCCGCTCTCGTGCACTAATCACCAGGCTGCTCATGTCCTCTTGCCACGCCACTTGTAAGATGGTGAACCACGGTGAATCACCGATCGCTTTCTCTCCGCCGTTTGCCAGATCGAAGGCCATCAACTTTGTATGAAAGCCATTGGCCCAATGGGTTGCGGGACAAACAATGATGTTGCCGTCCGGTGACCAGGCGGGCCCATAAGTAGAAAGCATGTCGCCGTTTCTGCGGTTGGCAACCACCTGCTCGTTTGTTCCATCGACATGCGATACGATTAATGAATACTCAGTTGTGTTCTCGTTGTGACGAACAAATGAAAAGCGATCGCCATTCGGCGAGAAGCTAATCGGACTATCAACACCTTTCTTTATCTGTACCAGGTTGGTGCCGGGCAATGCAATCCGGTAAAGGATGCCGGGCTCATTGTTCTCCGTACGCGTGAAGTAGAGATAATTATTGTCGCGCGAGAACGTGACACCAAGATATTTCACATCGGCTGGTGGAACGACGATAGATGTACCTGCGTTCGTAATGTTGGTCAGAACCATGTGCTGCTTGCCGTTTTCTTCTTCCGCATGGGCCATCCATTTACCGTCCAGAGAAATTGCGGAGCAGACCGACGTCCCCGCATTTGTCAGCGCCTTGATTGGTCCCATGGAAATGGATTGCGGTGGACTATTCCGTTTTCGCCACTCTTTAATCCGGCGTGCTGCTGCAGGCAGCATAACCACCAAAGCGAGAACACCGGTCGCAGCAAAAAAAACCGCGACTGCCTTGTGCGTTCTAATCTCCGTAAGCAGAGAGTCGGCGGTTGAAACCGCCTGCGACTTCAGTCGGGTGAATATTGCTGACGCATGATGCACTCTGCGTGTTTTTTGTTCCTCGCCAGAGGGCGTGTACTGGACCGGTGACGATCGGAATTCAGGAAGTGGGCTAAAGGTACCTTCCGCATTGCGCTCCAATTCGCGTTTGAGACTGCTCAGGTCCGAAGCAAACTTCGTTACGGTTTGATATCTCTGATCGCAGTCCTTTTCGATTGCTTTTTTGAGGATCTGTTGGAATTGGGTCGGGATCTCATCGGCGAGCTGGAGTTCGGGCGGCTGCGGCGCGAGAATCAATGCAATCGAGTCGTTAGGTGATCGAGCTTCGAAAGGCGTGGAGCCGGTCAGCATCTCATAAAGCACAATGCCCAGGCTCCAGATGTCCGTTCGCTCATCTACAGTAGCTTCGCGCAGTTGTTCGGGAGACATGTACTTAACCGTGCCCATCAGTGTTCGCGGCTCGGTCCTAACTTTCGTTTGCGTTTGGCTGAGCTGCCGCTGCTCGGGAAGAATTTCGGTGAGCTTCGCGAGCCCGAAGTCAACGACCTTCACGTAGCCATCCGGACGCAACATGATGTTCTCGGGTTTGACATCGCGATGGACGATGCCCACTGCATGCGCGCTGGCGAGCGCGGCGCCTACCTGGATAACGACGTGCAAGGCATCGAGAGGCTTGAATGTCCCACGGTTCAGTTGATCCCTGAGAGTTATCCCCTGGATGTATTCCATCGCGATGAAGTGCCGGCCGTTGTCGGTGATTCCGATCTCGTGAATCACACACACGTTGGGATGATTCAGGGCTGAGGCGGCGCGGGCTTCCTGTTCAAAACGCTGTACGCGTCGAGGATCAGTTGCGAATTCCTGTGAAATAAGTTTAAGAGCGATCTTGCGACCGAGTTGAGGATCATTGGCAAGATAGATCTGGCCCATGCCCCCAGTACCGAGCGGGCACAGAATTTCAAAGCGGCCCACTTTTTGACCGGCAGAGAACTCCGTCTCCTCATTCGCGAGCATGCCGGCAGCAAATTCGTATGCCGGAGAACTTAGAAAGTCGTCGTTGTCAGCATCGGCGAGCAGTAGCGCTTCCACTTCCTCGCGCACTGATGCGTCGTCTCCGCAAACTTCATTGAGAAAAGCTGGGCGCTCGGCTGGTGTGTGATCCTGGGCGGAGTGAAATATTTCTTTTATTTTTTGCCATCTAGCATGGGTGATCATGTCGATTCTTGAGATTGTAATTGCAGGTTGCCGACTATAACGCGAGATCTCTCGGCTAAATCCCTCAATGAGTGTTCGTTCGGGATAGCTCGCGCTTCAGGTAAGCTTTAGCCAATCTCCATTCGCGCTCCACTGTGGCGTGCGAAGTTCCCATTATCTCCGCAGTCTCTTTTATTGTCAGTCCGCCAAAGAATCGCAATTCAACAATTCGTGCTTGATCCGGATCGATCTGCTCGAGTCCGTTCAGAACGTCGTGCAGCGCCAGCAGGTCAGCATCAGGCTGGGCGCCAAAAGCAGCAATATTTCTGAGTGATACACAGTAGCGGTCACCGCCGCGCTTGGAGGCGTAATGCGCCCGGGCGTAATCGACGAGAATGCGTCGCATGAACTGTGCTGCGACGCCGAAAAATTGCGCCCGGTTGTGCCAGCTCATGCTGTGCTGCTCGGAGAACTTCAGGAAAAGCTCATTTACCAGGGCGGTGGGCTGTAACGTGTGCTCGCGGCGCTCGCGCCGCAGGTAGGTGACAGCAAGTCGGTGCAGTTCGTCATAGACGAGCGGCATCAACTCGTCGCGTGCCTTCTCCTCACCTTCACTCCATCGTTGGAGTAGTTGAGTGATGCCTTCGGACGAACGAGTCGCCATTCGTTTATCTCTTTCTGTCGAGTTAACCCATCGAAGTGTGTGAGTGGGCGATTTGCAAGGCGCCCGTGCGCGCCGATTCTAGCACCTGAAAATATATGAGGGAATCTTCGGAGGCATTACGCGTTTTAATGTGAACACGAAAAAGGGCGAAAAAACTCACGTGTCTTCACCCCCGCCCCCGTGCAACAAAGCGGCTGAGCATGCCCGGATCTCCCGCTCTGCCGCTTTGTTTTTGTGTGTAGCACCGAAGGCGCGGAATATAAAAGCCAGGGGCAAGCGTGAAGCGAAGCGGAGCGCGTCGCCCCTGGATGACGACCGCACCCCGCCAAAGGCAAGGGCCGAAATATCTGCGCCCTTTCAGGGCGAGCGTCCGTTTTCATTCCAAACCAGGGGCGACGCGCTTCGCGCTTGCCCTGGCTTTTTATATTCCGCCGCCTTCGGCGCTGCGCTTGCCCAGCGCAAACTCATTACTTTGCCATCTCAATAAACATACGTGCCGCTCGGCTAAGGTGCTTGTCTTTCCGGTATACAATCTTTAGTTCGAATCAGGCAAGCTTCGTCGAGTCGTGGAAGAGGCAGGTGGCGTTAATGTTGCTGAGCGCGTTGTGAAATTCGACATTGCGGCACCGATCACAGTCGATGAGTTTTGGGTTCTGCGGTCTGAGGTCTCCGAAATGTTGCGCGAGAAGCTGAAGAGGGTGTCGGACGAAGAGAAGCGTCAAATTGAATACGAAGTTAAGCATGCAGTGAAAGAGTTCTTTCCTGATGGTCACATGAGATTTCCGGCGCAGATGATTATCGTGAGTGGGGTGAAACCCGGATAGAGATCACTTTTCATGAGCTGTCATCGAATTCTTGTTTATGTCTTCGCCGTCATTGTGTTGGCGCTCGCGTCTCTGAACTGTGCTCACACAGAGACGCAAATTCAATCTCCTTCTACGTCACTCCGAGAGATCTGGAAATTCGACACCGGCGGTTGAATCTTTTCGGTGCCCGCGGTCGCGGGCGATATGGTTTACGTCGGCTCCTGCGCGGGAACGTTCTACGCACTGGATAAGACAACCGGCGCGTTGCGATGGAGTTATGACATTAAACGGGATGGCAATCAGGTGAGCTTTCATGGCAATCCGCTGTTTGCCGGTGACCTGATTCTGATTGGCACCGATAAGAGTTGCACACCAGATGGCATCGGTCACGTTTACGCGTTTGACAAGAACACTGGAGCAATTCGTTGGAAGTATCGAACCACCAGCGCATCGACTGATATCATCCGAGTAGGTCCCAGAGTTTACGTCGGAAGTATTCAAAACAACTGGACAGCGCTCAATCTTAACGACGGTAGTGTGGCGTGGAATTTCTCGACGCATGCTTCAAACCCGAACTGTGACTTGCCTAAGTCTCCAGTCGCTGATGAGACGCACGTTTACATTGCGGCGCTTGATGGGTTCATCTATTCGCTCGATGCAACGTCAGGACAAATTGCATGGAAACGAAAACTGGCGGCTGAACCATCTACATCGCTTGCTTTGAATGACAAATTCCTGTTTGTTGGTTCCAGTGACAATCACATCTATCAGCTCAAATCGGATTCAGGAGAAACCAAAGCTGACATAACCGTTCAGGCCAAGCCGGTAGGACGACCTATGATTTCAGGCGACTCGATCTTCTTCTTTCTGGAAGACCGCTCTGAACACGCAGGATATATCGTCTCTCTGAACAGGGATCTTAAGAGCGTTAGCTGGACGCAGAGATCATTTCCCGGCTGGGCTTCTGAGCGTCCTCACGTGGCGCGGGAACTTGTTATTGCCGGAAATTGTCGAGGTGAATTGGCAGCGTTTCAAGTTTCAGATGGCGCACCGGAATGGAAGGTGAACCTGAAAGGATGCATACGAAGTGTAGGAGACTCCGGCGATAGTCTATTCGCGGGCACTCAGGAAGGCACCATATACGCGTTTACCTATTAAATCACGTCGACCCTCACGGCGTTTTCATTTCATTAAATAACGCATCCAACTGACTGTTTAGCTCGTTGAGTCTGGCCTGGGGCGCGAGCCCCAGGTTCCGATATCACATTTGTACGACGGAGCCCGCGATAGCGGGCGACAGCCCGCACCTGCAACATGTCGCCCGTTTCACGGGCTATAAAATAATTATTCGGGATCCCTGGGGCTTGCGCCCCAGGCTTTATGCTTTCGCCTGCTTCGCACGCTCTGTCTAATCGCGAATTGCGAGCTTGTAGAGCTGAGTCTTGTATTGATTGTCCTTCACGTTCGTGCCGTCTCCGAGATAGCTTGCGCCTAATGCGTACAAGAGTGTGCAGGAACTCGGTGCCCCGTAGAGTGGATGCGTGTCTGCTGTCGGCTTACCCCACCCAACGTAAAACAGGCGGCAGGGCAAATCGACCTTGTACGTGTCGCGAACCGTCAGCGTCGCCGCTTCGATCTTGAAAATCGATCTCCCGTGCGAGACGAATAGCCATTTACCGTCGCCACTGCGCACGATACTTGCTGACCGCGACACCTTATCGCGATCTTGAGGGTTCCTCTGTCGTGTGTCGGTGGTCAAATTTGCAACGCCTTCACCGCGAGGAAGTGATAGGCTATGCGTCTGCTTCCACGCTTTATTGTCGATGCGTGAGATCCGCAGTCCT
>DASUYO010000492.1:0-11809 GCA_036377375.1 Pyrinomonadaceae bacterium | reverse complement strand
CGAAGGACATCGACTACGTCAATCTTCACGGCACCTCGACTGTGCTGAACGATCGCATCGAGACGAGTGCCTTGAAGCTCGCGTTCGACGGCCAGGCTGCGCGTATTCCGATGTCGGCGACAAAGTCGCAAATCGGTCATCCGCAGGGCGCCAGTGGCGCCGCCGGCCTAGCCGCAGCACTCTGCGCGATGCACACGAATAAGATCCCGCCAACAATTAACCTTGATGAGCCTGACCCTGATTGTGATCTCGATTACGTCCCCAATGAAGCACGTGAAGCAAGCGTAAGAATCGCGCTTTGCAACTGTATCGGTTTCGGATCGAAAAACAGTGCATTGGTGATCCAGAAGATAGATCATTAATCAGTGGTCCAACATGCTCGATAAATTTAAGCAACGCAGTCACAGACTCGAAGACATCGACACTGGTAACTACACAGCGGAAGAGTATGAAGACTGTATTGGCGAGCTTCAGCTCGTCAATCGTTGGATGGGCGACGCGCACGCGCTAAAACAAACGTTACTGAGAGATGTCGAGCAGAAGGAACTGCCGGAATTTTCAGTGCTCGACGTCGGCGCCGGCTCAGGTGAGTTGCTGCGCGTAGCAGCAAGTTGGGCCAGGTCGACGGGTCGGCGTTTTCGGGGTGTGGGATTGGAGTTGAATGAACGTTCGGCCCAGACGATTCTTGAACAGTCGCAAGCGTTTGCTGAAATTACTGCTGTGCGCGGCGATGCGTTGCGATTGCCTTTCGTCGAGGCGGAGTTTGACTACGTGATGTGCTCTCTCTTTACGCATCACTTTGCCGATGAACAAATCATACATATCTTGCGTGAGATGAGCCGTGTTGCACGTCGACGTATCTTCGCGATCGATCTTCATCGCGATCCGGTACCTTATTTTTTCTACACGACGCTCGGCAAGCTCATATTGAAGAATCGTTTGATCCGCCACGACGGGGCGCTTTCGATATTGCGTAGCTTTAAGCCGAATGAGTTATTGAAGCTGGGCCAAACCGCGGGATTACATAATGTGGCGGTGGAGCATCATTTTCCCGCGCGGCTGGTATTAATGGGATGAGTAATCGCTATGATGTGATAATCGCGGGTGGCGGGCCGGCGGGTTCGAGCGCTGCGATACATCTCGCGCGTCACGATCTACGAGTGCTCATCGTCGAGCAGAAGAAGTTCCCGCGCGCGAAACTCTGCGGCGAATTCATTTCACCCGAATGCCAAAAACACTTCGAGAATCTCGGCGTTGCTGATGCCATCACTTGCTCTGGTCCTGCTTCAATCACAGAAACCGTCTTCTACTCAACTGGTGGACACCGCGTCACAATTCCAAGCAGTTGGTTTGGCCAACCCACGGCACTGGGCTTAAGTCGTGCGGTAATGGACGAAGTTCTTTTGCGACGAGCGCAGGCATGTGGTGTCACGGTGTTGGAAGGCGCGACGATTACCGAGCCGGTAGTCAACGGAAGCGACATCAACGGTATTAGGCTGAAGATCAATGGCGATGAGCGTGAGTATCGCGCCCCGCTAACCATCGATGCGACTGGCCGCGCGCGCATTATCACCAGAAAACTCAGCACGCGCGACTCCAAGGCAAAAGCAAGATTGATCGCCTTCAAAGTCCACTTGAAAAACACGCGCGTCGCGCCACACGCGTGTGAGATCTACTTTTATCCGGACGGTTACGGCGGTCTGAGCAGCATCGAAGATGGTATCAGCAATCTCTGCTTCATCATCTCCGCGGAACAAGTAAAACGGCATTCCTCAAATCCCGAGACCGTCATGCGTGAAATGGTGATGAGAAATCGCCGCGCCGCTTACACACTCGAGCAAGCGCAACCAGAATCTGAATGGCTTAGTGTTTCATGGGAGCGTTTCGGCCGACAGCAACCGTCTCCAGCAAAGGGCTTGCTTGCGATTGGCGATTCGGCGGCGTTTATCGATCCATTCACGGGCAGTGGTATGTTGATGGCGTTCGAGAGTGGCGAGCTGGTGGCGAATGTAATCGCTCGTCACCGCGAAGAATTAGATGCGTCTGAGCTCGGAGCTGACTACGCAGTCGAGTACGTCCGAAAGTTCGATTCGCGCCTGCGGATTTCTGGCTGGTTGCGCCATGCGGCTTTCAAGCCTCGCCTCGCCGGACTCGCGATCGCACTCTGTGGCTCCAGTAAACAATTTCGAAATCGCGTCGTCCGCGCCACGCGTTCACCCTCTTATAGCGAGACTTGAAATCAACTGTAGGGGCGGCCCTCCGTGGCCGCCCGCGTTAGCCAACAACGGTCGTTGGCCAATGCGACGCGCGGCCACGGAGGGCCGCCCCTACAGTTGTAGTCAACCGTGTCCAAACCACAATCAGCGTTCAGTTTAAACTGCTTGCCACGTTCCCTCTTTTAGAGTAAAAAGGCTGAGCCAGTACTGGTCTCTCTGTCATCTGTAGCTACCCAGGGCCCAATTTCAGAGCCGCGAAAAACTATTAAGGAGAAACGGCGATGTTTGTATCGTTAAAGTCTCGGCTTACCGGTTCATTTCAAATCCCCTGTTTGCTGATGCTCTTGCTTCTTTCTGCCCAAGCGGCTTTCGGACAGGCGCAGGCAAACGCCGCCGATATCCAAGGTACCGTGAAAGACTCAACGGGCGCCGTCATAGCCAATGCTACTGTGACTGTGCGCAACCCGAACACGAATGTCGCGCGCACTGCAACCACTAACGACGAAGGCTTCTACCGGATCGTCAATGTCCCACCCGGCGATTACGAGATAAGCGTCGAAGCGGCTAACTTCAAAAAAGCCGTACTGCCAAAAGTTACCATAACGATCGGACAAGCGGCCGAGGTACCCGTCACACTCGAGCCCGGACAGATCACAGAGAGCGTCACCATTTCCGACGCGACGTCTGAAGTAGTTGAAACTTCCAAGACAGCTGTTGCCACGACTATCGATCAGCAGCGTATCAACAATCTTCCTATCAATGAACGGAACTATCTTGCTTTTGCACTGACTACTTCGACCGTCGGGCGCGACAACGGCCGGCCGATTGGACCAGCACCAACAACAGGCTTGAACTTTGGCGGCCAGCGCGGTCGCTCCAACCTGGTCCAGGTAGACGGCGCTGACAACACTGACACTTCAGTAAATGCATCGCGTTCCACCGTGAGCCAGGAAGCCGTGCAGGAATTTCAGGTTGTCACGAATTCGTTTGCGCCCGAGTTTGGCCGTTCCGCGGGCGGCGTGGTGAATGTAGTTACCAAGTCAGGCACGAATGATTTTCACGGAAATGTGTTCGGCTTCCTGCGCCACCGCAGCTTCCAGGCGCGCAATGCGTTTGCGCCAGTGAAAGACCCGCCGTTTACCCGAACGCAGTACGGCTTCACGTTGGGTGGTCCACTCGACAAAGATCGCACTTTCTTCTTCTTTGCTTTCGAGCAGCGGCGACGTAATGAGTCGGGTTTCTTCACCAGCGATGTAACGTCGAACTTGACGGGCAGCGTAACGATCGCGGGCCAGACCTTCAGGAACATCTCACCCGAACAGGCGGCCTACATCAATGGACTGCTGTCGGTTGGCGCCACGGCGCTCGCGGTTCCGTACGCATTTCTTGCCTCGAGCGGTGGCTCGACAGCGCTTAGCGGCACGAATCCGCTCGTAATTTTTCCTGGTCTCTCGGCTCTGACTCCCATCCCGGCCGGTTCGGCCGTTGGCCCACGTTTCCTGCTTTCAAGCGCTCCTGTTCCAAGCAGTACGACTAATGCGCTGGGCCAATTCATCGCTTTTAGACCATTGAATAATCTGCAAAAGGTATTTCCGGTGACCGAGCGAACGACGTTTAACTCGTTTCGCCTGGATCATCTGATCACTCCAAGTCACCAGTTCAGTTTCCGGTTCGGCTACAACCCGAGCCTGATCACGGGTATTCAGGTCGAGTCACAAAACCAGTCGCTGGGCCAGAATGATTTCTCACGTACAGGCATTCAGAAGCTGCGTGACTTTTCAGCCGTTACCACCTTGACTTCGACACTCTCCAGCAAGATTGTCAACGAAGCACGTTTCAACTTTGGTGAGCGTCGCGCCACGTTCAAATCGGCAAATGGCGATGCGGTCGCGTTCAACATTTCGGGAACAGCCTTTATCGGTCGAGAGCTCTTCTCGCCAGTTGTCCGCACGGAAACACGATATGAGTTTACGGATAACGTCAACATTGTTGCCGGAAATCACAATTTCAAGTTTGGCGGGGACTATGCTTTCGTTCGTATCCCACAAGCGATTTTTGAATTGAACTTCGCTGGTCTTTTCAATTTCGGCGGCCTCGGCGCCTGCACCTTGATATCCGCGCTTTGCTCAACGCCTGGATTGCAAGCGCCGCCCGACTTTACTCCCGTACAGCAATACGGGCTTGGATTTCCGTCCAACTTTATTCAAGGCTTCGGCAATCCGGTCAGTGGTATCAACAACAAACCGATGGCATTCTTCGCACAGGACTCGTGGAAAGTACGCCATAATCTGACACTCAATTATGGAGTCCGTTACGACTATGAAGTGGCGAAGCAGGTCTCGACGCTTCCGCTGCGCGATCCACTGTCAGGTATCACGCTATCCGCCGCAGATACCGCCGCAGCTGAAAACGCGATGGGTGTGCAGCAGGGCTTTCCACGCGATAAGAACAACTGGGCGCCGCGCGTCGCCGTGGCGTGGGATCCGTGGGGCGATCACAAGACTTCTATTCGAGCTGCCTTTGGGATCTTCTATGATCACCCACTCCTTGCCATCGCATTCAACTCTGATATTGCCGACGCTGTGCAACAGCAACAAGGCATCCTGACGCCCGGCAGTCCTGCGATCATAGACCCCGTAACACATCAACCCGTTTTGCTCAATGCGGTTCAGGTTTTCCAGGGCACGGTGTGTTCGCAAGCAAGCCTTTCACCATTGTGCCAGGCCTTCATCGCTGCAAACGGTCTTCCTTCTACGTTCCAAACACCGGGTGTTGCTGCGGGCGCGCAGTATCAATTCGGTCGACAACGATTCAACGACCAAACATTCCCTGGCTTTGGTCCAGTGCTTCCGTTCACGCTGCATGTGCAGAAGAACTTTGAGTACGCGTATGCCAACCAGGGTAACTTCACCGTCGAGCGCGAGTTGACGCGCGATATGACGCTCTCCGGAAGCTATATCTTCGTAGGCGCTCATCACCTGCCGCACCCGCTCGATATCAACGCTCCGCGAACTGATCTTCAGATTCAAAACTTCCGCCGCTTCTCTGGACGCAATCCGGTCAACACAACGGAAGCGGTTGCGTTTTCCATTCCAGCGGTCAGCACGCCGGCTATACCATTGTTTCCTTGCCCGTTCGGTGTGCCGCTCCAGTGTTTCAACATGGTCACGCCTGCTGGAGCTACGGCTTATCCGACGCAAGGGCAGATATTCGCGGTCATCGTTCCCGGCATGGTTACGGCACCCTTAACCAATCTGGGCAGCCGAATCGTCAACGCTGCTATCGCCAACTTCTTCCGGCCCAACGCGCCAAATTATTTCCTGGCCCAGGCGCTTTCGGGCGGTCTGGTGACGCCAGCGGTTTTGAATTCAGTACTGGCTGGCTCGCTGCGCACACCGGGAGTGGTTTCACCGTTCGGCTCGATCAATGCGCAAACGTCGGATGGTAATTCGACCTACAACGCTTTGAATGTGGACCTGAAGAAACGGTTCTCGCATCACTTCCAGTTCCTGGCGTCATACACCTGGTCACACTCGATCGACGATTCGTCTGACCTGCAAACACTCTTGCTGCCGCAGGACAATCGAAACTTCGGTGCCGAGCGTTCGGATTCGTTGTTTGACCAGCGTCATCGATTTGTCTTCAGCGGTGTGATTGCTTCGCCGAGCACGTGGGCCAGAGAAGGCGGATTCCATCGCGCGCTGTCAAACTTCACCATTGCGCCAATCTTCGAAGTTTCATCGGGTCGTCCCTTCAACATCCTCAGCAACCAGGACACGAACAACGACCAGTCAAACCAGACGGACCGGCCTACGGTGCTTCCCGACGGGACACTTTGCGTTGCCGGCACTCAGGGATGTGTTCCCGTGATCACGAACGGCGTGTTTACGAGTGGAAGCCTGGGTCGCAACTTCGGCCTGACGCATCGCTACATGTCTTTGGATCTGCGTTTGGCGCGACTAGTTCCGATTGGCGAGCGTATCAGGTTGGAGTTGATTGCGGAGGGCTTTAATCTATTCAATCGTTTCAACGAAGCCGCCGCGTCGCCCTTTATAAACGACGTCAAGGCGTTCAATCAGCGCGCCAACAATGGCCGCTACTACAGCCGTCCAACTGCCGCCTTCGACCCCCGGCAATTCCAGTTTGGGCTTAAGCTGAATTTCTAAGCCACAGATTTTCACGGATTGACATGGATCAATCCGTGTTAATCCGTGAAATCCGTGGCACAACTCACGGCGTGGTTCCTGCATCCGAAGGCTGGTCTGAGCTTTCAACCTAACCCTCTCCCGACTACAATCATGCTCGTTATGTATAGATCTATCCTTATTGCCCTCTGTTTGCTGAGTAGTTCAGTAATCCAAGCCCAGTCAACGCGACCGAGGCGTGCGAACAAGCAGCCTACGCAGACGACAAAATCCCAAGCGGACGAGCCGCTTTTGCGTCCCGAGCCGGTGCCGTCTCCGACCGCCCGTCGAACGAGTCCGAATGATTCGTTGCTGGATGTGCAGCCAGTCCGACCGGTTGCTAATACGGTAGCGCCCGCAGATACGAAGCACGCATACCTGTTACTCGAACAGAAACAGTTTGCGGCAGCGGCGAAAGAGGCAAAGGATCTCGCGGCTTCACACCCCAACGATCCCGAGGCCTGGAAGATCGCGGGTTTTGCTGAGCTGAATCTGAAGCAGTACGCGGATGCAGTGAGGGATCTCGAGAAAGCGGTCGAATTGCAGCGCAACTCGAAGCAGGAAGATCCGAATACAGAGAGCGCACTGGGACAGGCGTATGTTCTATCCGAGAAATACCAGGAAGCGCTGCCGCTTCTGACGGCAGCCACGAACCGCAGCGGCGCTCAACCTGATGCGCTGATGATCTATTACCGCGGCATCTCGGAGTACAAGACTGGCAAAACAGCAGATGCGGAGAAGAGCTTTAACCAGGTCGTCAAGCTCAATCCAAAGGATTCGCTGTCGCTCTTTTACCTGGCTCAGATCGCGTTGAGCAAAAACGATCTCGATGGCGCAATCTCAAACCTGAATCGAGCCACTGTTAACGACCCGAGACTTACGGGCGCCTGGACGCTTTTGACGTCCTCCTATTTGCGTCGTGCAGCAACAAGCTCTGATCCGGCTAAAGCTGATGCTGATTACTTGAGCGCAGTGCGTGCCGGGGAGGGTTTGATAAAACTGCGAACTGATGCGGAAGCAGTCACGCTGTTCGGACAGGCCCTGATTGGTTCCAAGCAGTATGCACGCGCGGCTGCCGCACTGGAACGCGCCACAACTGCGCAGGACGCAACCGGCATTACGTTCTACCTGCTGGGCGTGGCCCATTCGCGCGCAACAAACTTTCCGAAGGCGATCGCTGCGCTGGAAACAGCCGCAAAGAAAACGCCTGACGACGTGAATGTCTATCGCGAGCTGGGTTATGCGTATGAAGTTACAAAGCAGTATGCAAAAGCGCTTGCGGCCTATCAGAAGGGCGCCGCGTTAGCGCCGTCGGATCCGGATTTCAAGGAATCGATCGAGCGCGTGAAGCCGTTTGCTAAGTAAGCCGCAAAAAAGCACAAGGCTCAAGGAGAACTCTATGAAAACCATTTCCACTCTGCTCTTGCTCGGAGCTTTGCTCACGGGCGTCTTTGCACAGCGTCCCCGCTCCATGGATCCTCAGACGCCGGCAAAGACGGCGGTCAAGCCGGCACCAAAGACGGTGAAGGCAAAATATGAGGGCGGAGTGTTTGGCTACCGAAAGACCATGGAAGGCACGTTGACGTTTGACGACGCCAACAATCGCCTGCTCTTCAAAGATAAGCAACCGCCGAAGGAGATTTCGATACCTTATGACGCCGTGACTTCAGCTTTCGCCGATACGCAAAAGCGACAACCAAGAGCGGCCACTGTAGCCAGTAGCGTTCCATTGATCTATGGACTACCGGCACACTTCATCAGAACGAAGGTTCGCTATCTCACCATTCAATACAGCGATCCCGATTCGAGAGTGACGGGAATCACGAGCTTCAAGCTCGAGAACAAGGAAGTGCTCGAGTCATTTTTGGTGGCCCTTGCCGAGAAGACCAATATGACTCTGCGTGGCGATATCTACGTGAAGAAAAAGCCCGAAGACTCAAGTAAAGCCACCCCGAAATAAGCGCAAAAACTTTTTGCGGCTAGAAAGTGCGGTGCAGAATAAAGTCTGCGATGCGTCGTAAAACCTCAGTTTGTCGATCAAGTTGATCGAGCGCATGATTCGCATGATGATGCGCGGTCACCGCGGCGGCCCGTGTTTCTTCCATTCCATGTAACGCCGGATACGTCGCTTTATGTGAGCGCGCATCCTTCCCGGGCGTCTTGCCGAGATCCTCAGCAGTGGCCGTCACATCGAGAAAGTCATCCGTGATCTGGAACAGCAATCCTAGATGAGTTCCATAACTCGTGATTGCGGCAAGTTCATTTTCACTTGCGCCTCCAATCATCGCGCCACAACGCGCAGCAGCAACGATCAATGCTCCCGTTTTGAGCCGGTGAATTTCCTCCAACTGCGTCCCATTCACCTGCCGCGTCTCGGCTTCCATGTCGAGTGCTTGTCCCGCAACCATTCCTTCCGGCGTCGCGGCGGCGCGCGTCAGCTCTGAAATCAGAGCGATACGCGTCTCAGCATTCAAGTGTTCGTCTTCTGCGATTGTTTGGAATGCAAGAGTCTGCAATGCATCGCCTGCGAGGATCGCCGTTGCCTCATCGAAGCGCACGTGGCACGTCGGCCTGCCTCGGCGCAGATCGTCATCATCCATCGCGGGCAGATCGTCATGAATCAGTGAGTAAGTATGGATCATCTCAAACGCGCACGCGGTTCTGATCAACGTCTCAACGGGCGCACCAAACGCTTGTCCCGTCGCCAGCAATAGCGCGGGCCGAAAACGCTTGCCACCGGCAAACACGCTCCAGCGTATCGCCTGGTGAATCTTTTCCGGCGCTGTTGCAGACGACGGCAGAAGCCTGTTCAGCTCCAGCTCAACTAACGCACGACTGCTCGCCAGCAAGCTTTCCAGCTCAAGTGTGTTTTGCAGAGAAGCGTTAGACGCCATTTTTATCTTCGCTTGCATTACTCGGCGGCTCATTGAACGCGGCGGCAACGGGCCGGCCCTGATTGTCGCGCAATAAGATCTCTATTCTTCGCTCAGCCTGGCTAAGACGCTCCTGGCATTCGCGGGAGAGCCGGATGCCCTGCTCAAATAGCTCAAGACTCTTCTCAAGCGGCAAGTCGCCGTCTTCCAACTGCTGGACGATTCGTTCCAGTGCCTCGAGAGAGGCTTCAAACGTCCGGCCCTGTTCTGCAGTATTTGTCATTTGTGAATTTTGTGCTTTTTTGTGGCTTGCTTTAGCAATGGACTGTTTGGATCCACAGTGCCGATCGCCGGCAAGTCTTTCATTACGCCATCGACGACATGTTGGACCACGACGTCATCTTTGAATTCAGTCACTTTCCATTGCGCGTCGTTGCGTTGCATCGTCATCTCAATCGCGCGATCGCTCAACGGTGCTTTAACTTTTGCCGTATCTCCTTCGGTGGCTATGGTCATCAATCTCGGCACCGTCACAACCAGAAAGATGAACGGCCGCGGTTCAGACTTCGAAGCAAACACCTGGATCTCTTTCACTACTTCGTCATGAATCGTCTGCTTCAAACGCGGTAACAAAGCGGGCATCCTGCTATCGATCTGTTGCTGGATGGAGCTGTTGATCGCATAACCATAACGCGCGGCCGCTTTCTGACTGACGCTCGCGATCATATTTTTCGCAATCTCGTCGTCATTGACGTATTTTTGAAACTCCGCCAGATCGTTCCGCTGCGCTGCATCCACGAGCAAAGTCACCGTGTAAGCAGGAGTCGTTTGATAGTACCTCCACCAGAAAAAACCACCCGCAGCAGCAACAACTCCCACGATCAAAACGAACAACATCAGAATCGCCAGCACACGCAGCCAGCGCCGGCGTTTTCGACTGCTGAAGCGCGCAGGCTGTGTCGCTTCCCCTTGCGGCCCATCAACATTGATTACAATCCTCTGCCGCATGGCTCGATCCGCGTTAATCCGTCGCCTCGATCCGCTCGATCCGTGTACTTAATTTTCCCTTTGCGAGTCGCACGCTGACTGCATCTCCCGGCGCCACTGCCGCCGCATCTCGCACCAGCTTCCCGGACGCATCCTGCGCTATCGCATAACCTCGTTGCAATACTCCAAGCGGCGACAACGCGTCAAGCGCAGCAGCCGCGACACCCAGGCGTTCACGTCCGTCCTGAAGCTTCGCCTCCACCAGTGCATCGCACGCGTTTGAAGCAGCATCCAGACGTGCGCGCGCACCCACTAGTCGCGACTTCACTTCATCGAACGCATGTGAAAGCGCCTGCTCCTGAACTCTCGCACGCAGATTCACGATCTGAAATTTGGTCAGCCGCACAAGCTGACGGCCCAAGCGGTCCAGCGCCGAGCAGATTTGATCTTCGCGTGCAGCGACGATTTCTGCCGCTGCCGAAGGCGTCGCAGCGCGCACGTCCGCAACGAAGTCTGCAATCGTGAAGTCCGTTTCATGGCCCACTGCTGAGATTACCGGAATCGCGGACTTACGAATCGCGCGCGCGACCTCTTCCGTGTTGAAGGCCCACAGATCTTCCGTGGAACCGCCGCCGCGCCCGACTATCAGCACATCAACCAGATCATTGTGCCGGCCTTCACGCAAAGCACGCTCGTGATAGACGTTGATAAAACGGATTGCGCGCGCGATGTCTGGCCCAGCCAGATCGCCCTGAACCTTTGCCGGCGAGAAGAGCACGTGAACTGTTCTTGTGCGACGCGAAATCACGTTCAGAATGTCGCGAATCGCTGCGCCTGTGGGTGAAGTCACCACGCCCACACGCCGCGGAAACACAGGCAAGGGCCGTTTCAGCTCTTGCGCAAACAGACCGTCTTTCTGTAGACGATCGCGCAGTTGTTCGAAAGCAACTCGCAACGCGCCTGCGCCGACTGGATCGAGCGCGTCAATGACGAGCTCATACTCTCCGCGCGGCGCGTAGACCGAAAGCTTGCCGCGCGCACGGACTTTCAATCCGTTGGCGGGACGAAAACGAATGCGCGTGTTGGTTGAGCGAAAGCACTTCGCGCGCAGTTGTGCAGTTTCGTCTTTGAGCGTGAAGTACCAGTGGCCCGAAGAGTGATCTTTGAAGTTTGAAATCTCGCCTTCAACCCACACGGCGATGAAGCGCGATTCGAGCGCGATGCGGATCGAGTTTGTCAGTTGCGAGACGGTTAGCGGGCGGCGTTCTGTTTCGTCGAATAGCGCGTTGAAAAGGGGTTGGGTCACGGCGTGTTCAATTCTACCACCGGGCTCAATCTCACAGACGCGCCGTCGCGGTTCGTGCGGACGCGCACGCGCGGCGAAGCAGAAGCGGAATTTGACGCGTAGGTGATCGTGTAAGCCGAGCGTAACTGCGCCACTACATCGTCGTACGCTTTCTGCAAATCTTCCAGCCGGCGAATCGGATAGTAAATGCCGCCCGACGCCGCCGCGAGTTTGCGGCCTTCGTCCTCGGCGCGCGTCGTCAAC
>DASUYO010000491.1:0-5773 GCA_036377375.1 Pyrinomonadaceae bacterium | reverse complement strand
CTCGACGTGGAGAAGGTGACGTTCGCAGAGGAAGAATAGGTCTTTAAGCAAAGAGATGGCAAAGAAGATTACAGGTTACATAAAGTTACAGGTTCCGGCGGGGAAGGCTAATCCGGCGCCGCCGATCGGTCCTGCGCTGGGCCAGCACGGCGTGAACATCATGGAGTTCTGCAAGGCTTTCAATGCGAAGACCTCGCAGATGGATCCGGATCTGAAAGTGCCGGTCGTGATCACGGTGTTTGCCGATCGCTCGTTTACGTTTGAAACCAAGACGCCACCGGCGGCTGACCTTTTAAAGAAGGCTGCTGGAATCGCAAAAGGTTCCGGAAAGCCGAATCGCGAAAAGGTGGGAACGATCTCGAAGGCGAAGATTGAGGAGATCGCGAAAACCAAGCTTCAGGATCTGAACACGTCCAGTTTGGAATCGGCCATCAGAACGATCGAAGGTACGGCGAGGCAGATGGGCCTCACGGTGGAATAGGTCGAATAAGACCTGCTTGAGAGGGAGGGATCACGATCCCGCTTGCACCTCGGAGAAACGCATGAAGCAACACGGAAAGAAGTATCGCGCCGCGCTCGACAAAATCGAGCCGGGACGCAAGTACAATCTCGATACAGCAATAGAAAAAGTCAAAGAGATCGCTTTCGCGAAGTTTGATGAGACGGTTGAGTTAACTGTCTGGCTCGGCGTCGATCCGCGAAAAGCCGATCAGCTCGTACGTGGCACACTCGTTCTACCCCATGGTCTCGGTAAGTCGAAGACAGTCGTCGTAATCGCACAGGGCGACAAGCTCAGAGAAGCGGAAGAGGCCGGTGCAGACATCGTCGGCGGAGAAGATATCGTAACCCGGATCAAAGGTGGCTGGACGGAGTTCGACGCTGTAATCGCCACGCCCGACATGATGCGTCTCGTGGGCCAATTGGGCAAAGTGCTCGGTCCTCGCGGTCTCATGCCCAACCCGAAAACAGGCACTGTTACACCGGACGTCGCCACCGCAGTTAAAGAAACGAAGGCGGGCAAGGTCGAATACCGCGTAGACAAGACAGGCGTGATTCACGTGGGCGTTGGCAAAATCTCATTCGAGGCGGACAAGCTGCGCGATAACGCCAAAGCACTCCTTGATGCAGTCGTGAAAGCAAAGCCCGCTACTGCAAAAGGTAAATACGTCAAGAAAGTTAATCTCGCTGCCACGATGAGTCCGGGAGTTTTGCTGGACGAAGCAGCGTACGCGAAGTAAAGGTGGGAAGCTGAAACGATGAAGACAAAAGCACAAAAGCAGAAAGATCTCGACGCTCTCACCGAACAGTTTAAGAACGCCAAGGCCGCGATGGTCGTCGGCTTTCAGAAGATGACGGTGGCGAAAGACCAGGAGCTGCGCAATCAGCTTCGTGAAGCAGGTGTCTCTTACGAAGTGGTGAAGAACACGCTGGCGCGCAGGGCTTCCGAGGGCACCGCACTCGAGGGCGCAGCCGAACATTTCAAAGGTGTGACGGCAGTCGCGCTGAGCACCGGCGATCCGGTCGGATTGTCAAAGGCAATTTCCAAGTTTACGAAGGCCAACCCGGACATCTTTACGTTCAAGGCCGGAGTCGTCGAAGGCAAGGTTGTCGCTTTGAATGAAGTCGAAGCGATTGCGAGCTTGCCGTCGAAGGAAGAGTTAATTTCGAAGGTTATGTTCCTAATCAATTGTCAGGCGCAGCGTCTGGTCACGGTCATTTCCGCCGTACCGCGTAACCTGGCAGTCGTTATCAAACAGATTGGTGAGCAGAAGACCGCATAAGGATTTTGAGGAGGATAGAAAGGTAATCATGGCAGCAACACGCGAAGACGTTCTTGAATTTTTGAAAAATATGAGCCTTCTGGAAGCTTCACAGCTTGTGAAGGACCTGGAAGAGACCTTCGGCGTTTCCGCGGCGGCAGCAGCGGTCGCAGCTCCAGCGGCAGCAGCCGGCGGCGCGGGCGAAGCCGCAGCACCGGCAGAAGAGAAGACTGAGTTTGACGTGATCCTTAAGGCGATTGGCGGCAACAAGATCAACGTGATCAAAGTCGTTCGCGAAGTCACTGCGCTGGGATTGAAGGAAGCCAAGGACCTTGTAGAGGCAGCCCCCAAGGCAGTTAAGGAAGGCGTTTCGAAGGAAGAGGCTGAAACGATCAAGCAGAAGTTGTCCGATGCGGGCGCGACGGTCGAAGTAAAATAGAGCCGCAGATAAACGCAGATGAACGCGGATCAGATCTGCGTTTATCTGCGTTCATCGGCGGCACTTGACACAAGCATTGTAAGTGGTTAAGTTAGGGGAGTATTGAGGCGCTGGCGTTACTCCCGAAAAATTTGACGGAAAGATCCGCCGCTTTTGCGAAACAAGCGGTCAGGGCATTGTGCGCTCTGACCGCGCTTTGGCGTCTCTGAACGGCAATCGATAACGGCAATCAATAAAAGGAATCTCACATGTCTGCAAATTTGCTTCAAACAATTAATACCGGGTTAGGAAAGCGTACCAGTCAGGCGCCGGAGCGTGAGGACTTCTCCAAGATCGCCACCGCCGTCAGGATACCAAATCTTATTGAGATTCAACGCGAGTCGTATAACCGTTTCCTTCAGATGGATCTGCTGCCGGAAGAGCGCGAAGCTACCGGTCTTCAGGCCGTCTTTCAATCGGTGTTTCCAATCTCCGATTTTCGCGGCACCGCCACGCTCGATTTTGTCGAGTACCAGATCGGTAACTGGCAGTGCAAATGCGGACGTCTGGAGGGTCTCAACTATCTCCGCTCCAACTGCAAGAACTGCGGCGCGACGATTAAAGTGAACCCGCTCGCTGCCGGCGACACGCTTTGCCATCGCTGCGGCACGTTCAACTTCGTTCGCCCACAGCTTTGCGAAAACTGCGGCGAGCCTGTTGGTCTGAAACATAAACACGATCAGCAGGAGTGCCAGGAGCGTGGCATGAGCTACAGCGTTCCTTTGAAAGTAAAAATCCGGCTCACTGTCTTCGATAAAGATCCCGACACCGAAGTGCTTTCGATCCGCGACATCAAGGAAGAGGAAGTCTTCTTCGGTGAGATCCCGCTGATGACGGACAACGGTACCTTCATCATCAACGGCACCGAGCGCGTTATCGTTTCGCAGCTTCACCGCTCGCCGGGCGTCTTCTTCAAGCGCGGCGCGCTTAACGTTGCGAAGATCATCCCGTATCGCGGGTCATGGGTCGAGTTTGAATACGATCAGAAGAACCTGCTCTACGTCCGCGTGGGCAAGCGCAAGTTTCTCGCTTCGATTTTTCTGCGTGCTCTCGGGCTCTGGTTCAACACTGAAAGGAAGCTAAAGGATTCGCGCACGGATTCGCAATTGGAAGACGCGGTGAAGAACGCCTCGTTTACCGACGAGGACATGCTGCGAGCGATTTACATCACTGACGAGATCCGGCTTGAAGAGGGTCGCTTGTTCGTGCGGGTTCCGTCAGAGGGTCCGACAAACCTCGTCGGCATGAAGGTCGAGCACGACATCAAGGGCAAAGGGCCCGACCCAATCGTTCGTGGCGGTAAGAAGGTTGCTTCTTCAGCACTCGACGCTTTGCGCAAGGCAAACATCAACGAAGTTGAAGTCGACTCCGCTCAATTCGAAGGTGCATTTGCTGTCGCAGACATCGTCAACGTTGAAAGTGGCGAGATCATTCTCGAAGCCAACAACGAGATCACGCCTGCGAAGCTTCAGGAGATCATCGAAGCCGGAATCAAGAGCTTCGCCGTGTTCTTCCCGGAGCGCGATGACGTTGGACCAGTTTTGTCGCTGACGCTGAAGAAAGACGTCATCACCAAACCGGTCGACGCGCTGCTCGAAATCTATCGGAAGATGCGCCCGGGCGATCCGCCGACGGTGCAAACTGCCTATCGCCTGCTCGAAGCGATGTTCTTCGATCCGCGGAAGTTCGATTTCTCGCGTGTCGGACGTCTGAAGTTCAACATTAAGATGGGCAAGCCCGAGCTCGGGCGAATCGACGATCCATTGCTTTCCGCACAGGACTTCTACGAGGTGGTTACTTACGTTCTGAAGATGCGCAAGAATCCCTCCGAGTACCAGGCGGACGACATCGATCACCTTGGCAATCGACGCGTGCGCGCGGTCGGTGAATTACTAGAGAACCAGTTCCGCATCGGTCTCGAGCGCATGGAGCGAGCCATCAAGGAAAAGATGTCGATCCATCAGGAAATGCAGACGACGATGCCGCGCGATCTCATCAACGCCAAGCCGGTGACGGCGGCGGTGCGTGAGTTCTTCGGTTCGAGCCAGTTGTCGCAGTTCATGGACCAGACAAATCCGCTGTCGGAGATCACGCACAAGCGCCGCCTGTCGGCACTTGGACCAGGCGGTCTCTCGCGTGAGCGCGCCGGGTTCGAAGTGCGCGACGTTCACCCGACACACTATGGCCGTATCTGTCCCATCGAGACCCCTGAAGGTCCGAACATTGGACTGATCTCGAGCCTGTCGTGCTTTGCGCGTATCAACGAGTTTGGATTTATCGAGGCGCCGTATCGGAAGGTGATTGACGGCCGCGTCGTCGAATACGTCCGCGTCGTCAATGGCGGCGATACGAAACTCAAGCCCGGCGATCACGTTCCGCAGGAAGAGGTCGAGAAGGCAAACAAGAAACTCAGCGGCGATTCGCGCAAAGCTGAGTCTGAGCCGTGGCCGTTTTACCTGACGGCGTGGGAAGAAGACAAGCATGTCGTTGGTCAGGCCAACATCGAGCTCGATGACAACGGCCACATCATCAACGAGCGCAACGCGGCGCGAAAAGCAGGCGAGTTCATTCTCGCACTGCGCAAGGACATCGAATACGTCGACGTCTCGCCGAAGCAGCTCGTTTCGGTAGCGGCGTCGTTGATTCCGTTCCTCGAAAATGACGACGCAAACCGAGCGTTGATGGGTTCGAACATGCAACGCCAGTCAGTGCCTCTGCTTCGTGCGGAAGCTCCGTACATCGGAACGGGCATGGAGAAGGTAACGGCGCGCGACTCGGGTGCGGTCGTGGTTGCGAAACGCGACGGCGTCGTGGATTACGTCGACTCCGAGCGCATCATCGTCAAAGCCGATCACAATGTTGACGGCACGATCTCGCGTGAGGTGACGGCCGATATCTACACGCTGATCAAGTTCAAGCGCTCGAACCAGAACACGTGTATCAATCAGCGTCCGATTGTTCACGTCGGCGAGCGCGTTCAGAAGGGGCAGGTGATCGCCGATGGTCCATGTACCGATCGCGGTGAGCTGGCGCTGGGACGCAACGTGCTGGTCGCATTCATGCCCTGGCGCGGTTACAACTTCGAAGACGCGATTCTCGTTTCCGAGCGTCTGGTGAAAGAGGACTACTACACCTCGATTCACATTGAAGAGCTCGAAATCGAAGCGCGCGACACGAAGCTGGGTCCCGAAGAGATCACGCGCGACATTCCAAACGTCGGCGAGAACATGCTGCGCGACCTCGACGAGAGCGGCATCATCCGCATCGGCGCTCAGGTCAAGCCGGGCTCGATCCTGGTCGGAAAGGTGACGCCGAAAGGCGAGACCCAACTGACTGCGGAAGAGAAACTCCTACGCGCAATCTTTGGTGAGAAGGCCGGTGATGTTAAGGACGCTTCGCTTGTCAGCCCGCCGGGAATCGACGGCACAGTCGTAGACGTTCAGGTCTTCACCCGCAAGGGCCAGGAGAAGGACCAGCGTTCCCTCGCTATCGAGCAGGATGAAGAAGATCGCCTGCGGCGCGACCTTGAAGACGA
>DASUYO010000490.1:0-7140 GCA_036377375.1 Pyrinomonadaceae bacterium | reverse complement strand
TGAAAACGATTGATACGTAGAAGAACGTAAAAAAGATAATCAACGACAAAAAGATCAGCTCGTAATAGGGATCACTGGCGTGGAAAGTTTGAAAGAACAAGTAGATCTTTGCCCACCACGTGTCGGGCTTACTCGGATCGGGAGGCAACGCAGCAAATGCGCTTTGTGGCATCGACAACACAGATGAGGCAAAGATCACAGGAATCACGCCGCCCATGTTGATCTTCAACGGCATGGTCGTCTGCTGACCGCCGACAACCTGACGGCCCACGTGCCGCTTTGCATAACTGACGGGAATCTTCCGTCGCGCCGCTTCGACAAACACGATAAACGCGATGATTGCGATCAGCGCGAGCAGCATACCAATCACGCCAATCGTTGCCATCGTGTCGCCGCCACTGAGCCGCTCCGCTACCTGCGTCACGCCTCGAGGTAAACCGATTACAATACCCGCAAAGATCAACAACGAGATTCCGTTGCCGACGCCGCGCTCAGTGATCTGCTCACCGAGCCACATGACAAAGATCGTACCAGTGGTCAACGTCAGGACCGTGCTGAGCATGAATCCCCAGCCCGGCGCGCCGACGCCATTGACTTGCAGCCAGTGAGCGACAAACGAAGTCTGAATAGCAGCGAGTACAACCGTGAGATAGCGAGTCCACTGGTTGATCTTCTGCCGGCCCATCTCGCCTTCTTCCTGCAACTTCTTGAGTTGCGGAGACACGACGGTCATGAGCTGAAGAATGATGGAAGCCGTAATGTAAGGAGTGACGCCGAGGGCGAAGACGGAGATGGTGCGAAAGTTGCCGCCTGAGAATAAGTCCAGTACGCCGAGCAACGTTCCGGCAACATCGCGCCACACTTCATCGAGGCGTGGCTTGTTGATACCGGGTGCGCCGACGTGCGCGCCTAAGCGATAGACAGCGAGAAGACCCAGTGTAAAGAAAATGCGCCGGCGCAAATCCGGCACATTGAACATATTGCGAACCGCGGCGAAAAACTTCTCCATTACCACCCTCCTGCCGGCGATTCCATTTTACCCGGCAATCTCGACCACCGCACCGCCAGCCTGCTCGATTTTTTGCCGAGCACTCTTCGTAAACCGGTGCGCTGAAACGCGCAGCGGTTTTGAAACCTCGCCGTTTCCGAGCACTACGACGTCGTGCTTCGCTTTTTTGATCAAGCCGCGATCGTGCAGCACTTCGGGAGTGATCTCTTCGTCAGCATTGAAATGCTGATCCAGAGCAGCGAGACTGATCTCCAGCCACTGCTTCTTGAAGATGTTCGTGAAACCACGTTTGGGCAAGCGCCGGTGCAAAGGCATTTGGCCGCCTTCAAAACCAATCTTGCGCGAATAACCCGAACGGGATTTCTGTCCCTTCTCTCCGCGTCCCGCGGTCTTGCCCAAACCGGAGCCCGGCCCGCGCCCCACTCTCTTCTTCTTGTGGGTAGAACCCTTTGCCGGCTTGAGGCTGTTAAGACTAATCGCCATCATTGAACTCCTTAGCCAAAAAAGGCACAAAAGACACAAATGAAAATTTAATTAGGCGCTCCGGATTTCTTCTTACCTTTGTGTTTTTTGTGCCTTTTTGCGGCATGTCTATTCTACTATGCGCAGCAAGTGTGGCACCTTCCCGACGGCGCCTCGCATCGAGTCAGTATCCGGGCGCTCGACAATCTGATTCAACTTCCGCAAACCCAGACTGCGCACAATCGTCTTATGCGTCTTTGGCGACGCGATAAAGCTCCGATAGTACTGAATGCGAATCTTCGCCGGTGATTCCTCGTTGCTCTTTGCTTTTCGTGGCATTGACTTACATCTCCTCAACTTGCTTGCCACGCAAGCGGGCCAGTTCCATCGGATCTTTCATACGCAGCAACGCGTCAAAAGTGGCACGCACAACGTTGTGCGGATTGGTTGAGCCGAGCACTTTCGTGCGCACGTCTCTGACACCCACTGCCTGCATAACCGCACGCACCGCACCGCCCGCGATCACGCCCGTACCTTCCGACGCGGGCTTCACCAGCACACGACCCGCACCGTATTCACCAATCAACTGGTGCGGCAGCGTGTTGTTGATCAAAGGGACGCGGATCAGATTTTTCTTCGCCGCTTCGACTCCCTTTTTAATCGCCAGGGGAACTTCGCGCGCCTTGCCGGTGCCAAAACCGACATGGCCGCCTTCGTCACCTACCACTACGAGCGCCGCAAAGGAGAGGTTCTTACCACCTTTAACGACCTTGGTGACGCGATTGATCGAGATCACCTGATCTTTCAAATCGAGCCCCTGCGCGGGAATGCGTTGCTTGGGTTGTCTCATAGTCTATGCTTGTTTCTTCTTCTTTGATTTCTTTTCCGTTTGTTCCGGCTGCGGTGCCGGCGGTTCTGGTTCAGGTTCAGCAACCGCTTCGTTCTTATTAAGACCTGCGGCCCTCGCTGCGTCAGTCAGGGCCTTGACGCGACCGTGATAAAGATAACCACCGCGATCGAAGACCACCTGCTCGATGCCCTTTGCAATTGCACGCTGCGCGATCGTCTCGCCGATTCGACGCGCTGCGTCTACGTTGCCGCCGGTGTTGCCGCGCAGGTCCTTTTCAGTCGTAGACGCTGAAACGAGTGTTTGCCCGTTCAGGTCGTCGATCACCTGCGCGTAGATGTGATTCAAGCTGCGATAGATCGCGAGCCGCGGCTTCTGCGTGCTTCCTTTTACCTTGCGGCGAATGCGCGTGTGAATCGCGGTTCGCACTTCTGCTCTATTTGTGTTTGCCATCTCGGCCTCTAAACAATCAAAACTATTTTCCGGTTTTGCCGGGCTTCAACTTAATCGGTACGTCCGCATAGCGCACGCCTTTGCCTTTGTAAGCATCGGGCTTGCGAAGCTTGTGCATCTCGGCTGCGACCTGGCCCAGCTTCTGCTTGTCGATGCTGGTCAGCGTCAGCGTCGTCTGGTACTGCTGAATGGCGCCCTTTGTCGTCAGACGTTCAGCCTTCGCATCAACTTCAGGCGGCAGTGGAAACTCGATCGGATGTGAATAGCCGAGAGAGAAGACGATTTTCTTGCCCTGCACGTCGGCTTTATAACCAACACCAACGACATCCATCTGTTTGCTGAAGCCCTGAGTCACGCCGACGATCGCGTTGTTTGCAAGCGCACGAGCAAGACCGTGCAACGCGGCCTGCTCATCGGAGGCACGCTCGGCGCGCAACTCCTCGCCTTCGACTTTGAAACTGATCCCCTGCGGAATCGGAGTCTTGAGCGTGCCCTTTGGTCCTTTGACCTCGAGCTCGCGCTCGTTGACGGTGACGGTCACGCCCTTCGGCACCGTGATTACCTTTTTTCCAATTCGTGACATAACCTTGGTCCTATCAGTAGATCTGCGCCAGTAACTCGCCGCCGATGTTCTCGCGGCGCGCGGTCTTGCCGCTCATCAAACCCCTCGAGGTGGAGACGATATTGATGCCGTAGCCGCCGAGCACTTTCGGAATCTCACTCGAGCCGACATACACGCGACGTCCCGGTGTCGAGATGCGCTCCAGGTGCGTAATCGAAGACGTGCCGCGCGCGTCGTAGCGCAGGAAGATCCGCACGGTGCGCTTCAGTCCTTCGCCTTTGATGACGAAGTTGTTGATGTAACCCTCTTCCTTCAGAATGCGGGCAATCTCAAGTTTGAGCTTTGAAGCCGGAATATCAACCCGCGAATGCTTCGCCGCGATGGCGTTGCGGATTCGCGTCAACATATCGGCAATAGGATCAGTCATGTATTAACTCCGTGATGTCAGTTACCAGCTCGACTTAACTACGCCAGGGATCTGACCCTGTAGCGCCAACTCGCGAAAACAGATGCGACACAAGTTGAACTTCCGCAGGTAACCTCGTGGCCGTCCGCAACGTTTGCAGCGAGTGTAGGCGCGCGACGAAAACTTTGGTCTCCGTGCCGCCTTCGCAATCAATGATTTCTTTGCCATATCGTTCTTCTATCTGTGTAATCCGTGGCTAAGCTCTAAACGGCATGCCCAGGCCCTTCAGTAGGGCTCGTGCCTGTTCATCATTTCGCGCGGTGGTCACGATCGAGATGTTCATCCCGCGCAGTTTGTCTACTTTGTTGAAATCGATCTCCGGAAAGATCAGTTGCTCGCGAATTCCGATCGTGTAGTTTCCGCGCCCGTCGAAAGCCTTCGGTGAAACACCACGAAAGTCGCGCACGCGCGGCAGTGCCACCGACACGAGTCGATCGAGAAACTCGTACATGCGATCGCCACGCAACGTGACGACGACGCCGATCGGCATTCCCTGTCGCAGCTTGAACGACGCGATCGACTTCTTCGCCTTCGTGATGACCGGCTTCTGGCCGGTAATCGCGCGCAGCTCATCAGCCGCAGTGTCGAGTATTTTCGCGTTGGCAATCGCCTCGCCCATGCCCATGTTGATTACAACCTTCTCGACACGCGGCACGGCCATTGGATTGCGAATGCCAAACTCCTTGGCAATCTGCGGCGCTACGTCTTTTTGATATCGTTCTCTTAACCTTGCAGCCATTTCAGATCCTCAAATTCAACTTGCGCGCTATTTCTCCCCTACTTTTCCAACGTGTGGCCACTGGAGGCCGCGACCCTAGTCTTCGAACCGTCGTTCTCCATCTCGTACCGCACACGCGTGGGCTTGCCCGATTGCGGATCGATCAACTGGACATTCGAGATATCGAGGAACGACTCCTTGTCCACGATGCCGCCGCCGCGATTCGCCTGCGGATTCGCCTTCTGATGGCGCTTGATCATTCCCGCGCCTTCGACTTTCACTTTGCCCTTGCCCGGTACAACTTCCAGCACGCGGCCGCGCCTGCCTTTATCGCGCCCGGCAATAATCACGACCTGATCGTTCTTTCTGATCTTCGAGCGCTTTGTTCCTGCCATTCCTAAATCACCTCCGGCGCGAGCGAAACTATCTTCATGAAGTTCTTATCACGCAGCTCGCGCGCTACTGGTCCAAACACGCGTGTGCCGATCGGAGTGCCATCTTCTTTAATCAGCACCGCCGCGTTTTGATCGAACCTTACGTACGTTCCATCAGCGCGACGCACTTCTTTCCGCGTGCGCACAATCACCGCGTCCTGAACGGTTCCCTTCTTAATGGTTCCGTCGGGAGAAGCCTCTTTGACCGTTACCTTGATTCGGTCTCCCAGGCTGGCAATCTTTCCGGTGGAGCCGCCAATCGGCATGATCATCTCCACGCGTCGTGCTCCCGAGTTGTCAGCAACCTCCAGGGAGGTTTGCATCTGGATCACTGTCGTTACCTCCGGCTCTTACCGCGAAGCTCCTACTTCGCAGCTTTCTGAACGATCTCAACTACACGCCAGCGCTTGCGCGCAGAAAGCGGACGCGTTTCAACGATTCGTACCTTATCGCCAACGGTCGCACCCAGTTCGTCATGGGCCATGAACTTCGACGTGCGGCGCACATAACGACGATACTTGCGGTGACGGACCAGACGGTCCACACGAACCACTACGGTCTTCTGCATACTGTCAGACGCTACGGTTCCCACCTTTGCGGAACGGTTTGCACGGCTCTTGGAAGCCTCTGTTGCTGCGGCTGCGTTTGCGCTTTCGTTTTCTTGATTCTCTGCCATCTTCTTTCTCTTTTGGTTCTATTGGCTCCGCTGCCCTGCGATCGTCTGAATCCGCGCCAGTGCTTTCTTCTCCTGGCGAATGCGTTTGATCGCGTCAACCTCGCCGAGCGCCAGTTTGAAATTCAAACGGAAAAGCGATTCACGCAGGCGTGCTGCTTCGGCGCGCAACTCGTCTTCGCCCATCTCTCGATACTTATCGACCTCTTCTCGCCTCTTCATTACTAGATCGCGCCTCCTTCCTGATCAGCGCGCGTCACAAACTTCGTCTTGATCGGAAGCTTCTGGGCCGCGAGACGCATCGCATCCCGGGCGGTGGTCTCATCGACTCCCTCGATTTCGTAAAGAATCCGGCCCGGCTTGACCACTGCCACCCAGTATTCGGGCGCGCCCTTGCCTTTTCCCATACGCGTTTCCGCCGGTTTCTTCGTCACCGGCTTGTCAGGAAACATTCGGATCCAGACCTTGCCGCCACGCTTGATATGACGAGTCATCGCGATACGAGCAGCTTCGATCTGCCGGTCCGTAATCCACGCCGGCTCCAGGCTCTTGAGCCCGTATTCACCGAAGCTGATCTCACTGCCACGAGTCGCGACGCCAGTCATGCGTCCACGCATCTGCTTCCGGTGCTTAACTTTCTTCGGCATCAACATGATCGTTTACCTATTTCTTGCCGCAAAAAGGCACAGAAAGCACATAAAATATTCTGTGTCTTTTGTGCTTTTTTGTGGCCCTTACTGATTCTCCGTTCGAGGCCTTCGTCCGTCCGATCCGCCTTCGCGTTCGCGGCGTGTGCGCGGGCGACGCTCTCGTTCACCAGCACGCGTTTCGTTGATCGGATCCGAGCCAGTGCCGCGGGCCATCGCCGCTTTTGGATCGAGAATCTCCCCGCGATAGATCCAAACCTTCACGCCAATCTGTCCGAAAGTCGTTTGAGCTTCGGCGAGACCGTAATCGACGTCGGCGCGCAGCGTGTGCAGTGGAAGCTGGCCCTGCAAGTGCCACTCACTGCGCGCGATTTCAGCGCCGTTCAAACGACCACTGACCTTAACCTTGATTCCCTGCGCACCAAACCGCAGAGACTCTTCGACAGCCTTTCTCATCGCGCGTCGAAAAGCGATGCGCTTCTCAAGCTGTGCGGCAATCTTCTCTGCCTGTAGCTGCGCGTTCAGCTCGGGCTTGTGAATCTCCTGAATTGAGACCAGCACTTCACGACCGGTCTTCGACGAGAGATCGCTCTTGAGCTTGTCAATCTCAGCGCCCTTGCGACCGATGATGATTCCGGGTCGCGACGTGTAGATGATGATCTTCAGGCGATTCGCAGCTCTTTCGATGTCGACGTGCGACACACCGGCACCGGCGAACCGCTGCTTCAGATCGCGTTTCAGCTTCAGATCTTCAAGCAGGAACTCGCCAAACTGTTTCTTCGCAAACCAGTGCGAGTGCCAGTCTTTGTTGTAGCCGAGTCGAAAACCGTATGGATGAACTTTTTGACCCACAATCTTCTCCAGTGATG
>DASUYO010000489.1:0-4609 GCA_036377375.1 Pyrinomonadaceae bacterium | reverse complement strand
GCACCATTTGGGCCAACCAGGCCGAGAGCCTCGCCACGCCGAAGTTGAAAACTCAAGTCGGTTACGGCCCAGAACTCACCTGTCCGTAGCACGTCGCTGTGCCTGCTCCGGCCCGTTATTTCAGACGCGATGTCTTGCAGGCCGTATAGAAGTGAACGTTTCAGGCTGCGACAGAATTTTTTCGATACGTTTTCCACTGACACGAGTTGATCAGACTCGTTTCGATCGCCAACGATGGTACTGAGTCTCTCTGCGGCCATCACGAGCTTACCCGTTCAATCGCGAATGGCATCGCGAGACGAAAGACTATCCAGGTTAGAAACAAGCCTATGACAGTCGCAATAGTCACAACGAAAAAGCGCGCAGGATCTGAGACGACTCCGGTCGTCGCGAGCTCTCGAGTTGTAACTAACAGCGGTGTCACAGGATTCAATTTGACGATGGTGGCGAAAGTCCCCGCCTGTGGTACGGGATAAACAATCGGCGTGAGAAAAAGCCACAAGCCAGTCAAGACAATCAGGCCTTGTGACACGTCGTGATAAAGCACTCCTAACGGCGCCAGTAACAGACCAAAAAACGTTCCCAGCAGTATCAGCGAAAGCAACGCGAAGGGCGCCATGAGTGCCGCCGTCGTGACAGGCATCCGATACCAGACAAAGATGGCGATGATCAAAACAAACTTGATAGCGAAGTTGAAACCGACCTCGCCCAGCTTTGCGAGCACGATCGCCTCTCGTGGAAAGTTGACACGTGAGAGCATTTGTCGCGCGTTCATCACGGCCATCACTGGTCCATTTAACGCTTCGACGAATGTTTGCCAGAGGATCATGCTGAACATCACGTAAGCGACGTAGGGAAGCGGAGTCGCAGCGATATTGATCACCTTCGCGCTGCCGGCCATTGTAAATCCCGCGGCCATTACGATGGGCGGCAGAAAGGCCCAGGCGAAGCCAAAGACTGACTGCCTGTAGTGCGCGCTGATGTCGCGGATCATCAGTCGCCACGCCAGGCCACGTGACGAGAATAAGTCGTGCCACATTTGCGCGAGTAAACGGCCCGGTCGCCGAAGTTCGCTGCGGGGTGTGTATACCGATTCTTGGTAATGGGAAGCTTTGGTAACCGACGAGGGCTTCATGTGCTGCGTCGATACTAGCCAGAGGCGATTCAGCACGTCAACTACTGTTAACGTAAACCTGCGAAGCAGGTGACAGCATAGAGCCTGGGGCGTAAGCCCCAGGATATAAGCAGTACAAAATATGAGCCCGCGAAGCGGGCGAGAGCCGGTGGGGCTTTCGCCCGCTTCGCGGGCTTGGGATTTTTGCGCTGATATTTCCTGGGGCTTACGCCCCAGGCTTTACGCTTTCGTCCGCTTCGCGGACTACGTGGAGTTAGTTTTGCGGGAAGGGTGTTCCGCCTGGAGCTGTATTCGTCGTGTTACCGACGATACTGTTGTTGCCTCCGCTGTCGACATTCGCGGCCGGCGCCAGTGAAGTTCCATTCTGGAAGATATTGCATCTGGCAATCCGCGCCCGAGATGTGCCTACCACGTTAACCCCAGTTCCACTGTTGTTGGAAATGGTGGTGGTATCAATATTCATAACGCTGCCTGCCGTTGGTTCCGCTGTTTGTAAACCCGTCGAACACAAGCTCACGACGCTATTTGTAACGCTGCCAATAGTGCCATTCACTTGATCAATGCCGACGCCGCACTTGGTTACATGGACGTTGTTGATGATCGAAGTAATCTTGCCACCAGACGCCGCATTGGTCTTAATACCCGAACCAACACAGTTTCTGACGGTGGTGTTGTGCACCGACAAGACAGTAGCAGTATTCGCCGCACTAAAGCTGGCATCAATACCGTCACCAGTGAAACCGTCAATCAGGGTATTCTCGATGTGCAGTGAATTGCCGGCAAGAAAGCGAATGCCATCGAATCCTGTGCTGGCGCCATTGATGTTCAGCCAGTCAAGACGTACTGACTTACGCACGTCAGCCGCATCAGTGATGTTGATGACGATGCCGTTGACATTAGACGCGAGGATCGAGCCGTAGCCCTGACCAGCGCCGCCGCCGTTAATCGTAATGGACTTGGTAATCGTTACAGCGCCAAAACCGCCGGGGTCGAGAGTACTGATCTCACCGTCTTTAGCAGTCTTCGAAATCGCGCCTGCATACGTTTTGCAGGGAGCGGTGCGACTACACGGATTTAAGTCGTCACCGACGCCCGAGACCCACGTTCGTGTGGCTTGTGCCTGGGCGATAGAAACAACGGTCATGGTGAAAATGGCGACAGCCAGAATATTTAAAGTGAAGCGAAACTTACTCATTCAGATTCTCCTTAAGGTAGGTTTGAGTTCAATTGATTAGCGGTTTCTCGGAATTGAAAATGAAGCCAGATGCTTCGGTTAAAGTTGCGCCTGGAGCGAGGACGGATAAGCGTTATTTGGTAGTCATTCAATGCTCCTGATACAAACGCGCAATAACCTGCGGCTTTGGGCCACCCTTTTTTTTATTTTTAAATTTTAGGGCAAGTGCAGCGCCGAAGGCGCGGAATATTAAAGCCAGGGGCAAGCGCGAAGCGCGTCGCCCCTGGTTACAAACAGCGCGAAGACCAAGGCCTGAAGGGCCGAAAATATATGACGCCCTTTCAGGGCTTGGTCCTCCTTTTATTTGTGTCCAGGGGCGGCGTGCTCCGCTTCGCTTCGCACTTGCCCCTGGCTTTAATATTCCACGCCTTCGGCGCTGCGATTCGTATGTTTGGGTCAGGCGAAAACAAAGATCCCCTCCCGGCCGCGGCGCGGTCAGGAGGGGATGGTGGATTCGGATGAGGGGAACCTAAATTAGTTCTGCGGGAACGGCTGTGGACCAGCAGGAGCGGTGTTGGTCGTGTTCCCCGCGATGCTGTTATTGCCGCCGCTATCGACAAGGTTGGCCGGCGCAAGCGATACATTGTTCTGGAAGATATTGCACCTGGCAATGCGCGCTCTCGAGGTGTTCAGAACGTTTACACCTGTGCCACCATTATTTGAGACGTTGACGTTTACGACATTCATATTGCTGCCCGCAGTCGGCTCACCAACCTGAAGACCATGGCTGGTATTGTTGGCGACGGTGCTGTCGTAAATGCTACCAAGCGTGCCGTTCTGAAGATCGACGCCGACACCATTTCTGGTGATCCAGCTATTGGAAATAGTCAGCTTAATTCCGGCGCCGGTATTGCCATTCGTTCTCAGGCCGGTACCAACACAATTCCTTAGGTGGGTGTTGTCTACGACTACAGTAGCAGTTGGAGCCGTCACTTCAATGCCATCGCTGGTGAAGCCATCGATTAGCGTATTAGAGACGTGAAGCGCATTGCCCGCCGAAAACTTGATACCGTCGAGCCCGGTGCTTGCGCCATTGATGTTGAGCCAATCGAGACGGACGGATTTGCGCACATCATTCACGTCAGTGATGTTGATGACGATGCCATTCACCAAAGACGCGAGGATCGAGCCGTAGCCCTGGCCTCCGTTACCGCCATTGATCGTAATTGACTTTGTGATTGTTACAGCGCCGAAGCCGCCGGGATCGAGCGTACTGATCTCGCCATCCTTGGCAGTCTTGGAAATCGCGCCTGCGTAGGTCTTACAGGGAGCAGTGCGACTACAGGGATTAACGTCATCTCCTACGCCTGACACCCAGGTTCGGGTCGCTTGAGCCTGGGCCATAGTAGCGACCGTCAGGGTGAAAATTGCGACGGCCAGAACATTCAAAGTGAAGCGAAACTTACTCATGTGCGTTCTCCTTTTGGGGTTGAGCTTAATTGCTGTGATAAGCGATTTTTCGGATCGAATGAAGCCAGATGCTTCGGTTTAAGTCCCGCGCCCAAAGTTGGACGAATAAGCCTCACTTGGTAGAGCTTGGGACATTCCTCTCTCAAGATAACTGCGAGTCGCGTCGCCAGACTGCGAGAGTCTCGCGACGCGTTTACACTTCTTCGTCAACTACATGGCAGGTTGGTACAACCAATCGTGTTCCGAACGTGATTGGACGAGCTGATCCATGCGTTGCCAGTGGCGGCCGAGAGACTGCCATTGTTGATGAGCACGCCGACGGAATTATTGAACTCCGAAAGCTTGTTGCATGCGACATTCGTCTGGCCGTTCTGTAGGCCTTGTAGCGCCGCATTCAACTTCGCCAGCAACCCGTTCTTCTGGGTTCCTGTCAGTGACGAGGCATTCACAGCGTTGATTAGATTCTGAATCACTTGTTGCGCTGTGAGCACCGTTACTGTGAAGCTACAGCTAACTGGTCCATTGTTATGAGCATCAGTCACCGAATAGGTCACGGTAGTCGTGCCAATCGAGAAGACCGAGCCACTCGCCGGACCCGCCGTTCGCTGCGTAGTCGCACCTGGACAATTGTCCGTTCCAACGGGTGCCGTGTACGTCGCGATTGCTCCGGTCGGGCAAGTCGGTTCGAGCGTGATGTTACCCGGACACGTGATAGCGGGCGGCGTGTTATCGACGACGGTCACGACTTGCGTGTCGTCGGCGAAATTACCGCTCCTATCCGTAGCCCTGTAAGTGACAGTCGTTGTGCCAACCGGGAAATTGTTTCCGGC
>DASUYO010000488.1:0-6111 GCA_036377375.1 Pyrinomonadaceae bacterium | reverse complement strand
TTCGAGATGGGCCTCGGCCGTTTAGTCAATCTCGATAAGAATCGTTTTGTGGGCCAGGCAGCTTTGATTGAAGAACAGAAGAGCGGCCACTCGCGCGAGATCATCGGGCTGGAGATCGACTGGCCGCAGGTTGAAGCCATTTATGAAAAGGTCGGCTTGCCTCCGGCTGTCTCGCCGATCGCATCGCGAGTCGCGGTGCCCGTGTATAAGGAAGGAATCCAGGTCGGCAAGGCTACAACGACGACGTGGTCACCAACGTTGAAGCGGATGATTGCACTCGCTACCGTGAAGCGCGAGTACACACGACCGGGAACACGATTACAGTTCGAGATCACGGTCGAGGCCGTCAGACATCACGTGCGGGCCACGGTTGTAAAGACACCGTTCTTCAATCCGAAACGCAAAACAGCGACGCCGGTTTTATGAACGCTCAATTAAAGGAGATCGTCGAGCAGTACGATCCGAATCTCACTCTCGATCGCGCTTCAACGATTCCGTCTTCGTGGTACATCAACAAAGATTTCTACGATCTCGAGCTCAAAACCGTCTTCTCACAATCCTGGCAACTTGCTGCGCGCGCGAATCAATTAACTGAATCCGGCAACTACGTCACCACGGATATTGCAGGCGAACCGATCGTGATCGTGCGCGGAAATGACGGCGAGCTGCGGGCTTTCTTCAACGTCTGCCGCCACCACGCAGCAGCAGTAATGACGCAGCCGCAAGGCAAGGCTGCACAGTTACGCTGCCCGTATCACGGTTGGACGTATTCGCTCGAAGGTGAGTTGAAAGGCACACCGGATTTTTCGGGCGTATGCGATTTCGATCGCGCGACGAACGGGTTGATATCAGTTGACATTACTGAATGGGAAAACTGGGTATTCGTTAAACTGGTCCAGGATCTGGCGACCTCTTTAGTCGATTTTCTTGGTGAAGATCTGTTGGCACAAACGAGCAAGTTGCAACTGAAAGACCTTCACTGGTTCGAGCGGCGTCATTACCAGTTTGACTGTAACTGGAAAGTGTTTGTGGATAACTATCTCGACGGTGGTTATCACGTGCCTTACCTGCACAAGGGCCTCGACAGTGTGCTCGATTACAGTAACTACATGATCGAAAACGGCGAGCACCATTGTTTGCAGTGGAGTCCAATCGTCGCTGAAGGTGCTGAGTCACAGACCGGAGCAGTCAGAAAAGGGGACCGCGCACTTTACTACTGGATTTATCCGAACTTCATGATCAACTGGTACGACGGCGTAATGGACACGAATCTCGTCGTGCCGCGAGGTGTGGACCAGACTGAAGTCATTTTCGACTTTTATTTTCCGGATGTGATCAGCGAGGAAGCGCGCGCGCGTAATCTGGCGAGTGTGGCAGTGGGCCAGCGCATTCAGGATGAGGATGTGGCGATCTGCAAGTCGGTCCAGCGCGGATTGAATTCGCGGGCGTACGAGCGCGGGCGACTCTCAGTAAGACGTGAAGCTGGTGAACACCTCTTTCACCGCTTGCTTCACGCGGACGTTAGCCACGGATTGCACGGATGAGCGACGGATCGAAAGGCCATCTGCTGCGGATTCTCGGCGTTGGCTTTGGTCTCGCTGTCATCATCGGCAACACCATCGGCGCCGGAATCTTTCGCGCACCCGGCACGATCGCGGGGCAACTGCCTGCCCCAACTCCTTTTCTTCTCGTTTGGCTGGCTGGAGGAATTTATGCACTACTCGGCGCGATCTCACTCGCCGAGCTCGGCACAATGATTCCACGCTCCGGCGGTCAGTATGTCTTTGCACGCTACGCACTCGGCGAATACGCAGGGTTCATCGTCGGCTGGAGCGATTGGATCTCTTCGTGCGGCTCGACCGCGGCGGTGTCGTTGGTGATTGGGACATTTTCAGCCGCGCTGTTTCCCGCGCTGGAAGGAAGGGATGTCGCTGTCGCAACAGCAGTGGCAATCATCTTCGCACTCCTGCAATGGCGCGGAATTGTTTGGGGTAGCAATATTCAAAATGTGACGAGCCTGCTGAAGGCGCTCGCATTTCTTGCTTTGATTTTTGCTGCGATCATCTTCGGCGGAGGCGGCGCTCTAACAACACCTCAACCTCACACTTCGACGATCACGCTCGCGGCTGTTGTCGTTTCTTTGCAGTCGGCGATCTACACCTACGACGGCTGGAGCGGCGTAATTTACTTTTCAGAAGAAGTAAAGCAGCCGGGCCGTAACATCCCTCGCGCAATGTTTAGCGGTGTGTTGACGATAACTGCTATTTATCTGCTGGTTAACATCGCACTTCTTTACGTGTTGCCGATGTCTCGCATTGCAGGCAAAGAGTTTGCTGCGGGCGAAGCTGCGAACGTGATATTCGGCGCGCACGGTGATGCAGTGTTTCGTTCTTTGACGATCGTGTCGATGCTGAGCGGCATCAACGCGCTGCATCTGATGGCGACGCGCGTTGTTTTCGCGATGAGCCGCGATGGTCTGTTTTGGAAAAGAGCTTCAGTTGTTAATGAAGGTGGCACTCCGACGGTTTCGCTGTTCTTAAGTCTGATAGTCGCACTGCTGTTCATCATCTTCGGCGAGAGATTTGAGACTGTCATCACAGTGCTGGCTTTCTTCTTCGTCGTGGACTACATACTTTCCTTCATTTCACTCTTTGTGTTGCGGCGACGCGAGCCCGAAACACCACGGCCTTACAAAGCGTGGGGCTATCCCGTCACGCCTGCGCTCGCTTTGATTGGATCCGCCTTGTTTCTTGTCGGAGCAATCCGTGCCGACACCAGGAACAGCGTGTACGCGTTATTGTTGCTGGCCGTGAGTTATCCGGTGTACCGCATACAGAACCGAGCGCGGTAGCTCCGGGTCAAGCACTATTCAGCACGCCCGTTTGGACAATTGACCCGGCGCTACCGCGCTCGGTTCTGTATTCCTTCGTTATCAACATCCAATGTTCTAATTGTCGAGTCGATTTTGTGAGCGCGAAAACAGTCAGCGATCCTCGCGCCAATCTCTTCTTCGTTCCCATCAACCAGGCTCACGATACTTGGGCCAGCGCCGCTCAACGCGAGACCGAGCAGGCCTGGCATTCGCGGCAGCGCCAGCGCTTCGGCGAGCCCGGGCACGAGCGATTCACGGTGTGGCTGGTGCAAACGATCGCGCATTGCTTCCCAAAGCAGATCGAAACGCTGTTGAGCAATGGCTGCCGTGAAGAGCGCGGTGCGTTGCAAATTGTGAACGGCATCGACGCGGCTGATTGTTCTCGGAAGTGCGGCGCGCGCGACGTGCGTTGGGAGTTGTGAGTGAGGTGAGACGACGAGCACACGAACCTGCGCAGGCCATTCGAACTTTGCTGACAGCACTGTGCCGTCATTGCTGGTGCAGTTCGCGACGAAACCTCCGTAAAGCGCGGCAGCAACGTTGTCAGGATGTCCTTCGAACTCAGTCGCGTAATTCAGAATCTTTTCGTCGGGTATCTCGGTTGCGGTCAGTAAGGCGCTGAGCTTGATCCCGGCAACAATCGCGGCGGCGCTACTGCCTAAACCGCTGGCTAAGGGTATTTCGTTGTGGGCCAGCAGCTCGACAGGTGGCAGCGATGCTCCCTCGCGTTCTGCGGCGAAAGACATTGCGCGATAGATGAGGTTTACGGCGTTGCGGGGGAGCACTTCGTTTTCTTTCGAGCCGGTTGTGGTGACGCGACATGGTTCGGAGGCGTCGGGAGCGGCAGTGGCGCTGACGGTGAGATAGAGCTTCAGTGCGAGACCGAAGCAGTCGAAGCCTGGACCAAGGTTCGAGGTTGACGCTGGAACGCGGACTTCAGCCACAGATTTCACGGATGCTACGCAGATCGGATTTAACGCGGATCGGAGAATTCGCGAACGTTCCAGTGATTTGCCAGCCGTCAGGGGCAGTCAATGTTTGACTGTGATACTTCATCACGTAATCAGTGTCTTTCAATAAATGGCCCGTCAAAATAGCGACGACACTTTCGTGCTCTTTGATAACGCCGTCGCTGACGAGCTTGCGGATGCCGGCTACTGTCGTCGCCGACGCCGGCTCACAACCGATTCCATCACGCCCGATAACCGCCTTTGCATCGGCAATCTCCTGCTCGGTGACTGTTATAACGCTGCCGCCCGTCTCGCTAACAGCGCGCCACGCCTTCTGCCATGAAACCGGCGCTCCGATCTTGATCGCAGAAGCCAACGTTTGCGGATGCTCCTCGTTTACAAAACTCTCGTGCTCGCTATCGGCATAAAAATGCGCGAACGGCGCCGCGCCTTCTGCCTGAATCACTGTTATCTTCGGTTGCCGATCGATCAAGCCGCTGCTGAGCAGCTCGCGAAAGCCCTTTCCGAACGCTGAGCTGTTTCCAAGATTACCGCCAGGCAAGACGAGATGATCCGGCATGCGCCATTCGAGCTGCTCAGCCAGCTCAAACGCCACCGTCTTTTGTCCTTCAATACGAAAAGGATTGATCGAGTTGACGAGATAGACTGACGGATCTTCCGCAAGCTCGCGAATGACGTTCATGCACGTATCGAAGTTGCCTTCGACTTCCAGCACTTTCGCACCGTAGTCAAGCGCCTGGGCCAACTTCGCATGACTCACCTGACCGCCTGGCACGATGATCGCGCACTGAAGATCCGCACGCGCCGCGTATGCCGCAAGGCTCGCGGCGGTATTTCCAGTGCTGGCGCAGACGACGAGCCGCGCGCCGAGTTTGCGCGCCTGCGTGACGGCGACGGTCATGCCGGTGTCTTTGAATGAGCCTGTCGGATTGCAGCCTTGATGCTTGAGTTTTAATTGCGGCAAGCGGCAGTAATCAGCCGAACGTGGCGCTTCGTAGAGCGGCGTGTTTCCTTCAGCGAGCGAGACGATTCTCGTGTCTTCAGCAAAGGGGAGGAACTCTCGAAAACGCCAGACGCCACTGCGATCGCGCGGATCGAGAGACGAGCGTCGCTGTCGCCAGAGATCTCGAAGTGAAGCGGGATCGATCGAGATTTCTTCGCGTCTTTCGACATCAAGAAGCCCGCCGCAACGCGAACACACGTAAAGGCGGGCATCAAGATCGAATTCTGCACCGCAATCAGGCGCGATGCAGCGCTGTAGAAAATGATGATCGCTCAACGGAAAGCATTATAGCAGCCGCAGATAACGCAAATGACGCAGATCAGCAAAATCTGATCTGCGTCATTTGCGTTTATCTGCGGCTTAACTAAAAGGTGAACCGGATCTGCGCGTCGATGCGGCGATTGTAAGCAGGATTGCCGGCGCCAAACCCACCAAAACCACCTGCTGTCGACGTCGACTGCCCAAACAACAACGAGCCAAGGTTCCCAACCGGATTAGCGAAGTTCGTATGGTTCAAAAGATTGTTGAAGTTCAACGAGAACGTAAGGTTGTAACGACCTGTACCGCCGCCCGCTCCACCGAAACCACCGCCGCCTGGTCCACCAAAACCACCGCGACCGCCTCCGCCCGGACCACCACCACCCGGACCACCACCACCCGGACCTCTACCGCCGGCCATGCCGCCACCCATCATCGTGGCTCGCTGCCCATCGCGCTGTCTATCAGCTTGCTGATCCTGACCCTGGCGATTCCGCGCATTCGCACTGCCACCTTCAGAGCCAAAGCTCCACGTCTTGCTGACGCGCAGGTTCACGGTCATCGAACCGGGACCTTCAGCGAAGTTGCGCGGAATCATCACGTCGCCGGGCGCAAACGTCAGTTTGAAATTTCCATACGGTGTGCACCTGATATTGATCTCAGAGCAATCCGCACCCGCTGGGGCCAAGGCAGGACGCTCGATATTCAGCGTGTCGCCATTGATGTCGCGTCCGAGCGTGATATTAAACGGCCGTCCCGACTGCACGATGATGAACGGATTGAAGCTGATGCCCCACGGTGCGCGAATATTTCCAGTCATCACAAAACGATGCCTGATATCGCCCGACGCTCGGCCATACTCGGTGCTCAGGTCGTAAGGGTTCGCCGGAAAACTTCCGATGCCATCCGTGTCGCTGTTTGCTTTTGCCAAAACATAATACGCATTGAGCGTGGTGGTACGATGAAGCCGGCTGCTCAAGTTAACGATGAACTGATTCTGGTTGTAA
>DASUYO010000487.1:0-10122 GCA_036377375.1 Pyrinomonadaceae bacterium | reverse complement strand
AACCAGGGTCTTGTCATCGTAATACGCCAAACTTTGAATGCCGCACGTTCACTCGTACGTTTCTTAACTTGAGCGACTGCGGTTGAGCCGTTCTCCGTTATCTCGCCTCGCAGGTGCAACAGAAGCCGCGGTATATCGATTTTTACAGGACACACTTCTCGACAAGCTCCGCACAAGCTCGACGCATAAGGCAGCTGCTGAGTTTTCTCGAGGCCCATCAATTGTGGCGTAATAACTGCTCCAATCGGACCGGGATAAACCGATCCATACGCATGTCCTCCAATTTGCTGATACACGGGACACGCATTCAAGCACGCGCCACAGCGAATGCAGGCAAGCGATTGACGCGTGACGGGATGAGACAACATCCGGGATCGTCCGTTGTCAAGCATCACGACATGAACCTGTTCAGGACCTTCGGATTCAGGATTGGTCTTTGTTCCCGTGATGAACGATTGGTAAGTCGTCAATCTTTGCCCCGTACCCGAGCGCGGCAACAGTTTTAAAAAGATATCGAGATCTGCAAAGCGAGGTATTACCTTCTCGATTCCCATTACTGCGATATGCACACGAGGCAGACTAGTTGTAAGACGAATGTTTCCTTCGTTCTCAACAATCAGGATCGTGCCCGTTTCAGCAATACCGAAATTCACGCCGCTGATTCCGATATCAGCTGCCGCAAAGCGATCACGCAAAGTTGTTCGCGCGGTACTTGTGAGCTTCGCAATGTCGTCAGTGGGCGGCATTCCAAGCTCCTGAGTGAACAGGTCAGCGATCTGGTGCTTAGTTTTATGAATTGCAGGAGCAATGATGTGTGAGGGTGTTTCTTCAGCCAGCTGAATTATGTATTCACCGAGATCTGTTTCGACGACTTGAATATCAACAGCCTCGAGAGCGTTGTTCAAGTGAGTCTCTTCAGTCGTCATGCTTTTGCTTTTGACGATCGTCCGGGCTCCGCGGTCGCTAGCCAGCTTGCAGATGATGGCGTTCGCCTCAGCAGCGTCTCGTGCCCAATGGAATTGAGCGCCGCGACTCTCGGCATTTGCGACAAATTGCTCGAGGTAGCTATCGAGATGGAGTAGCACGTCGTCTTTAATTGCGCGTGCCTGACTGCGGAGGTCTTCCCAGTTGTCGAGACTTTGTGCGGCCGCAAGGCGGCGGCGACCAAATAGTGAAGTTGCATTGCGCAGAGCACCACGGAGCTGCACATCACCCAACGCAGCCCTGGCGTTCTGATAAAACGTTTCACTTGTGACGTGGTTCATGGGATTAACAGCGATAGGTCCTATAGGTCATATAGGTCCTATTAACTAACGATCAGAGACTACGTCAGGCCCGCGATGCCAGCAGTTCCGCCAAATGCATGACGCGGACTTTCGATCCTTTGCGTGATAAACGACCACCGATCTGCATCAAACAACTCGCGTCGGCAGCAACCACCGCATCCACGTTTGCGCGCTCGATAGCCTCAATCTTCTGCTCGAGAATTGCAACTGAAATCTCCGGATACTTAACCGAAAACGTTCCACCAAACCCGCAGCATGAATCTGCATTATCGAGTTCGACAAACTCTGCACCCCGAACATTACGTATCAACGAGCGCGGTTCACTTTTCAGGTTCAAGTCGCGCAAACCATGACACGCATCGTGCCACGTCAGTCTTCCACGCCACGTCGCACCCACATCTTCAATCTTTAAGACCCGAACCAAAAACGCAGTCAGTTCATGCGTACGTTCGGCAACCGACTGCGCACGCTTGAGCCACGAAGGGTCATCGGCAAAAAGTTCGGGATAGTGATGGACCATCGCTGTGCAGGATCCTGACGGACTTACAATCGCCTCAGCCTGGCTTTCTTCAAAGATCTGAATGAAACGCTTCGCAACCTCGCGCGCTTCTGATCTGTAACCTGTATTGAAGGCTGGCTGCGCACAACAGGTCTGCCGATCATCGAATTCAACTTCACAACCCGCGCGTCGCAATACTTCGACACTGCTCGTTCCCACACTTGCCCATAGTTGGTCTACGAGGCAGGTAACAAACAGTGAGACTCGCATGTCGATGAATGTTTCCGATTTCCGATTGCCGATTTGAAATTGATAACCGCCAGTTGCAAATCGGCATTCGGCAATTGGAAATCAGCAATTACAGCGTTACGACCCCCTTAATGTAATCCTCGGCCTCCATCCCCCCAGCCAGTGCTGCACCGACCTGCCCGAGCGACTTGTATTCGTGCGTGATCAATGTGCGAACATCAATCTGTTCATTCTCAAGCAGGTCGAGCGCGCGCTTGTAAATTGTCGGACGTCCATCAGCTTCGAAACCTCCCGAAGCGCCTACTGACGCTACGATATAAGGTTCCTTGAAAAGGATGTTGTTAAGTACGCTGAGATCAGTCCCTGCGTGGCCATGACCATAAAGCAACACAGCGGCTTGTTTACAAATCAGTCCAGGGATCGACGCAAACACATCGCCTGAGCCGGAAGCTTCAATGAGGTACTCGACGCCCTTCCCACTGCTGTGTTCACGGACAATTTCGATTACGTCCTGACTTCTTGGATCAATTGTTTGATCGGCTCCAAGCTTCGTTGCCATCTCGCGTTTCCGCGCGTTTGGATCACTGACAATTAAAGACCCGCTAAAACCAAGGACCTTTCGCAGGTATTGAGTGAATAACAAACCCGCAGGACCGGCGCCGCATATTAACACGCTGCGCACTCGATGATCGGCTTTATCAGCATTGAACGAATAACGAGTTCGGGTGTTATTAACCGTGTCCGATGAATGGATAATACATCCCAGCGGCTCAACGAGTGCTGCTTCAGAGAAACTAAGCGGCTTCGAAATTCTCACCGCGTTCACTGCGGGAACCGCGATAAACTCGGCGAGTCCTCCAGGCAAACCGGTGATTCCATGTTCGCGGTAAAACTCGCATTGATGCGAGTGCCCGCTCCGGCAATAGTCGCAAAGAACTTCACGGCGTCTGCTCACACAGTTCAAGCCCTGATCAATGACAACACGATCGTCAGGGTGTAGATCGTTGACGCTGGCTCCGACCTCTTCAATCGTTCCACTAATCTCATGGCCTAAAATCTGCGGCTGAAGCGCAAGGGGAATCGGTTGTCCGCGATCGTTTGTATTGTAGTTCGCGTGACCCGCAAAAATGTGCGCATCGGTACCGCAGATACCGACAGCAGCAACTCGAACCAAAACTTCATTAGACGAGATTACCGGCCGCGGAACATCTCTCAGTTCTAAGCGGCCCACATCACAGAGGACGCTTGCTTTCATCATCGGACCGGAAGTCGATGATTGATCCGGCCGGGTTGTAATTGTCGAGACGCTCATTTTTTTTTGTGCTTAATTTGCTGATTTTGTGCTTTGTCTCTAGCCTGCGAAGCAGGCGGCAGCATAAAGCCTGGGGCGCCAGCCCCAGGAGCGGACCCGAAATGATCTGGAGCCCGTGAAACGGGCGACAGCCTCTTTCGTTACGTCTTTCGCTCGCTTCGCGAGCTCTAAATCTAACCGTCTTCGTTCCTGGGGCTGACGCCCCAGGCTTTATGCTTACGCCCGCTATCGCAGGCTAATCCGTCATTGTTCCAAATCACTCGTATCCAATCGATTTTGATCACGCAGTTCCGCGAATCTCCGCATGGTTTCTTCGATTCCCTTTCGCAGAGGCGTTGATGGCAGATCACTAATCACACTCCGGATTGCCGCATCACTCATGGTTGGCGGAATCGGAATCTCAGGTCCGCTGAACGTGACGAGTTCTCTTGACGCATGTTGATTGATGATTTCCGCAACCTCTGACACCGAAACTGTCTCGCCATGTAAATTGAAGACGGACGCACCATCCGGCAGTTGATCGGTACAAGCAATAAATGCAGCCGCTGTATCTGCCACATATTGAAAATCAGTTGCGCCACTAAAACGAATGTGAAAGCAGCGTTCAAGCACCGCTGCTTTCATTGCCTTCGTCGGGTCACTCGTCAGGCCTGTGTCGCGATTGACGCCATAAACCGTTAGCGGTCTGAGACCAACACTCGACACACCATGATCCAGAAAATAGATGCGAGCGTTTCCTTCATTTGCTCGCTTGAAGACACCGTAATGGGTTGATGGTTCACAGACTGCATTTTCATCCACCGGTACATCGTCATCGTTCATTCCGTAAACTGCAGCAGAACTCGCGTAAACCACGCCCTTGATGCCTAAACTCTTCACCGCCTCGAACAGATTCAATGTTCCAACGACATTGACCATCGCTCCCGCAACCGGATTGACTTTGCATGTTGGAACCTGCAGGCCAGCGAGGTGAATCACATGCTCCGCTCTACAACTCTCGAGCGCAGACAACACAACTTCCCGATCCGTGATGTCGCCCAAAATGAATCGCACGCTTTGAAGATCTTTGTCTTCAATGATCGCGCTGAGCCGTCTCGCATCATCGCTGCGATCGAAAACTACGGCTGTATCTCCGCGTTCAACCAGGGCCTTAACTATCCACGAACCGATGCAACCCTGTGCGCCTGTGATGAAATAAGTTTTAGACATTCAATCCATAAAATTCCGCGGCGTTGCTCGCAAAAATCTTTTGCTGTTCGGCGCCACTCAGTTCGTTCAGAAGCTCGCGGAAAGACGCAAGCACGAGTTTGTAAGACGCAGCTAATAAACAGACAGGATGGTCGCTACCGAACAGCAGCCGGGAAGACCCAAATAGTTCGAGCGCGCAATCGACATACGGACGGAGATCGCTCTTCGTCCACGACGTCCAGTTCGCTTCAGTAACAAGACCCGAAAGTTTGCAATTCATCTGCTCGTTTGCCGCTACCTGGCTTAACTCCTGCCGCCATGTCTCAATTTCACCACTCGCAATCGGCGGCTTGGCCATGTGGTCAATGACAAGCTTCAAGTCAGGACAAGCATCAACCACCTTTTGAATGTGTTTCAAATGACGCGTATGCACCAGCAAATCGTAGGAAACGCCGTAAGTAGAAAGTCGTTTCAATCCTCGTAGAACTTGCGGCTGAACTAACCAATCGTCTGCAGGCTCGCTCTCGACAAGATGTCGAACGCCTTTGAACTTTGGATGCGAGGCCAATTCATCAAGCTGGCGATCAACCTCGTCAGCCATTAAATCTACCCACCCAACAACACCGGCGACGAACGGATAATCATCTGCAAGCTGGAGCAACCAACGAGATTCTTCCACGCTGTTACTCGCCTGGACCAGGACCGTTTTACTGACTCCGTTTTGCGCCAGTATGGGTTCTAACTGATCAGGCAAGTAATCCCGATACAAAACCCCCAAAGAACTATTCATCCACGGATAGTCGAACTTTCCAACCTGCCAGAAGTGTTGGTGGGAGTCGATGATCATGTCCGATATGCTTTAGCTTGTCGTGAGATCCCAAACACGAACGCTTATAGAATTCAATCTGTGATACCCGCCCTGGATGCAATTAGCTTCCGTGTTGGAATCTCACGACAAGCTAAAGCATGTCGGACATTAATATTTCACCTCGCGCGGCTTCTCCGCCCGCTTGCCTTCATGATTCTGTCGAGGCTCACTGTCCATTTCAATTTCAAATGTCGTCACGAGTTCCGGAGCTTTCTTTGGAAGACCAGTCAAGCGAATGCGGAAATTATCCTGGTCGAACTTTACCGGCGTGTTACTGCCATGCATCTTCACAGACGAGGCCTTATTGAGAAAATTACCGAGCACAACTGTTTCGCCTGGCCAGTAATAGACGTGCGCATATAGAGTGTTTCCCTTGCGCGTGTAACTCACATAGTTTCCACGGCGGGGCTGACAATTGTCTGACTGTCGAATCGTTTCAGCGTGTTTGCTCATCCAGTCGCCAACAGTTGAAAGAATCTGGGCGGACTCAGGAGGAATCGATCCGTCTTCAGTGGGACCAATGTTAAGAAGGTAGTTACCGCCATCGCGAGCACATGTAATCAAGTTTCGGATTACTGTAGTCGGACTTTTCCAGTTGCGATCTGAAATGTGATAGCCCCAGCTGTCGTTGAGAGTCATGCATGATTCCCACGGACGATTCGCCGAGGCTTCGATTCGCTGTTCCGGAGTATCGAAGTCCTCTGGAATTTTCGAGCGGTTGTTGATGATGATGTCTGGCTGAAGCTTGCGCACCATCGTATTCATCTCGACCGAATCCCAACCTTTTGCATCGAGTGGCCAGGCGACGTCATACCAAAGAATGTCCACCTTGCCGTAGTTGGTCATCAGCTCTCGCACCTGACCATGGATGTAGGCAACAAAGCGTTGTCGCGCCGCTTCATCTTTCGCGCTATTCGCCCCATCGGGGTGATGCCAATCCATCAAAGAATAGTAGAAGCCAAACCTCAAACCTTCCGCCCGCGCTGCTTCAACATACTCACGGACGAGATCACGCCCAGGTCCCCTCTTCGTCGCGCAATAGTTGGTAAGCTTTGAATCGAAGTTACAGAAACCTTCGTGATGCTTCGTCGTCATCACCATGTATTTCATTCCAGCTCGGCTGGCTAAGCGGGCCCAATCCCTCGCGGCATTTGGTTTTGGTTTGAACGCGTCCGCGTAAGCTTCATACTCTTTAGCGGGAATGCCTTCATTCTCCATCACCCATTCATGCCGGCCGAGCGTGCTATAGAGGCCCCAATGAATGAACATGCCGAACTTCGCTTCATGCCACCACTTCATACGACGAGTTCGATCTTCAACTGTTGACGTCGTCGGCGTTCCTGGATCCGCCGGGCGTTGTTCCTGAGCAGAGACGAGATCAAACTTCGATGTGGTGGCAAGTGCACCAGCGGCAACTCCCATTAACGTCAAATAATCTCTTCGATTCATTTGGAACCTCTCGTATTGGACTCGTTGAGCGGACACACTTCGACGCTGAGTTGAGCTAAGTAAATGTCATTGGTCATGGAATAAGAAGCGCAACAGGTGAGGCTGAAGCGAGTTCCCCAACGCTACTCCAGCCTCTCAAAGTCAGGTCAAAGCTGGCCATCCTGACTATGTTCGTTAGCGGTAACGGATCCTAACACAAGAGACGCCAGTGTCAAGAGTTTCTTCTCTGATTTGTCCACAGATTCCACAGATTACGCAGATTTTTTTATTCATCGGTGCGCGTAAGCCACTCTGCGTAATCGGTGTATTCTGCGGACACTATTTGGGTAAGATTTCGAACTCCCCTTGCAAACGGATATCTTCCGACGACGATCCAACCATCACCCTGAACATTCCCGGCTCAACCACAAACTTCATCTCACGATTCCACAAACTGAGATCCGACGGCGTCAGTGTGAAACTTACAGTCTTCGTCTCGCCCGGCTTCAGCGACACTCTCTGAAATCCACGCAAGTTCTTTTCATACGTAGTGACACTGCTAACGAGATCTCGAGTGTACAGCTGCACGATCTCAGTGCCTTCGCGTGCACCTGTGTTCTGCACGTCAAGCGAAACCGTTACTGAGCCATTCATCTTCTGTTGCGTTGGAGTGATGCTCAGGTTCTTATAACTAAAGCTCGTATAACTGAGCCCATGGCCAAAATAGTAGAGCGCTCCGTTGACTCTCGACTTCTCACCTTCCCACTGCGCATTTGGCTTAGTGGGAAAGTTGAATGGAATCTGTCCGACGGTTTTTGGAAACGTCATCGTCAGTTTGCCGCTCGGGTTGTAGTCACCGAATAAGACCTCCGCAATCGCAGTTCCGCCTTGCGCGCCTGGAAACCAACCCTCGATGATGCCTGGAACATATTTGTTAACCCAGTTGATGCTCATCGGCCGTCCATTCAGCAAAACGACTATTGTTGGTTTGCCCACCGCGTAGACAGCCTGGACAAGTTCCAACTGTCTGCCGGGAAGATCCAAACTTGTACGACTCGTAGTCTCGCCAACTGTTTTTGCTGAATCACCCAGCACCACGATCGCCACTTCGGAATTCCTGGCCGCTTCAACAGCCTCATCGATCATACGCTGTTCATCTTTGGTTAGAGGTTCCGGCAGCACCTCGATCTCGGGCCAGTGCTCGCTGATAACTTCACAGCCTGTTGCATAATTCACCTTGATACCGTTTCCCAAAAGGTTCTGAATGCCCTGTCGCACGGTCACACTTGTTACAGCTGAAGGTCCGTAACGGTAATTTGTCAGACTCTGATCGTCAGCATTTGGTCCAATCACGGCGATAGACCTAACCTGTTTATTCAGAGGCAGAATATTTTTGTCATTCTTCAGAAGCACAACGCTCTCGCGTGCTGCACGCAAGGCAGTCTGCTGATGTTCTGCTGAATTGACGATTGACTTGGCTGTATTCGCACTTTCGATATAAGGATGATCGAATAAGCCGATCATGAACTTGACACGCAACACGTCGCGCACTCGATCGTCCAAAACCTTGACCGGCACTTTTCCTTCCTTGACCAGCTCACGAAGGGGCAGGATGAAATCTTCCGGCCTGGTGAAATTTGTTTTCACGTTCAGGCCCGCCATGATGGACTGTCGCACCGCATCTTTCATATCAGTTGCGACTGCGTGCTTGTTGTATAGATATTCAACGGCAGCACTGTCCGATACCACATAGCCTCGAAAGCCAAAATCCTTTCGGAGTCGCTGAGTCAACCAGTAATCACTACCGGTTACGGGAATGCTATCGACATCGTTGTACGAACTCATTACGCCGAGCACTTTGGCCTCTTTGATCGCTGCTTCGAATGGCGGCAACAAGACGTTTTCAATTTCTCGCGGAGATACCTGCGGGTCAGTACGTGCTTGTCCTTCGCGTGCTCCTTTGCCAACGCTATAGACGGCGAAGTGTTTTGCCGTTGCCGCGACCGTGTAATTCTCCTGAAGGCCCTTCACCATCTCAACGCCAAGTCTCGACGCAAGATATGGATCTTCACCGTATGTATCTTCGACGCGACCCCAGCGTTGATCGCGAGATACGTCGAGAGTTGGAGCGTAGATGTTTGTGTAACCCAACGCTCGCGCTTCACGAGCAGTAATGCGCCCGATCTCGCGAACAAGTTCAGGATCCCAGGTGTTCCCGACGCCAAGTTCCGACGGAAAGCTGGTGGAGACTTGAAAAGCCACGCCCCGCAGACCTTCGTTTGTGAAATCGACCGGAATACCGAGACGGGTATCCTCGATAAAGAAGCGTTGGACTTCGTTCATGGCCCAGACGTGCTTCTCAATATCAGTTGCATAGATGCTTTTCGATCCGGCCCCCCAACCATTCAGATGTTCGTCGATGTTTGCGATGCCGTCCTTCCAAACCTGGTTTTTCCACTCCGGCGTCGGTAATTCATCTTTAAGAACGCGGTTGTAACCGTAGAGCGTTGCGGTCTGGCACGTCTTCTCTTCCAGTGTCATCTGCGAAACAAGATCGGTAATGCGAGTCTCAATGTCGACTTTAGGATTCTCGTAGACATCCATACGACCGTTCTTGTTCAGATCGATCCAGCCGGAATGGTAGATGTCTTTTTTGGGCGATTGAGGGATGAAGTTAACAAGCAGCAACAACAAAACCGTTAATTGAGTGATCTTCATTCGTCTGCGGTTTTCTCTGCGCTTCCTTTGCGATCTCTGCGTCTCTGTGGTTTTGCAGTCCGCAACCAACCAGTCACCGCAGAGACGCAGAGAACGCAGAGGTAACGCAGAGAAAACCTTTACCTCACTTGATAAGTTGTGGCGATCTTTTTACTCGGAATCTCAACTCGATAGGAACGGCCATTCGGATTCACTGCAACCTTAATGAACTCGCCCTGACATTTCTCATCATCATTCGCGATGTAGGCAGACGGCGTGTTTTCCATCCACGTCGTCGCAAGGTTTTTGTGAAGCTGATAGATGGCTTCGATTTCGGGCACGCTCTTGAGTGTTGCGTATGTCCTGGCCTCCCCACCTTTACGCGGTCCATTATCGATGACGGCTACCCGCGGCTTTAACGACCGCACCAGTGCCGGGTTATTGCTGCTGGCAGCGCCGTGGTGATTCACCTGGAACAAATCAACTGCGCCGATTAGATCCTTCGGACAAACCAATTTGTTTTCGACATTCCAGGTCAAATCACCGCCGTTGAAGAAACGAAAAGCTCCAAACGTCAAAAGCATTCCCAGACTGT
>DASUYO010000486.1:0-16598 GCA_036377375.1 Pyrinomonadaceae bacterium | reverse complement strand
GTGTTGTCGATCTCGGTGACTTTCGCACTTTCGTGATCGCCGACATACCCGGGCTGATTGAAGGCGCTCACACGGGCGCGGGTTTGGGCGATCGTTTTCTGCGGCACATCGAGCGGACGAAGTTGTTGCTGCATCTGGTGGATGTTTCTTCGGTTTCGGGAAGGGACGCCGTCAGTGACTACGAAACAGTCAACCGCGAGCTGGCTTCCTACAATCAGGATCTCGCGCTGCGGCCACAGTTCGTAGTAGCGACGAAGATTGACGCGCTTGACGAGCCGGAACGTTTGAAGTCACTGAAGCAACGCGCCAATGCCGATAACAAACCGTTCTTCGCGATCTCTTCAGCAACGCGTGAAGGTGTTCGTGAGCTCGTGAATGCAGTTCGAGCGAAGTTGGAAGAGCTGAACGCCGAGAGCAACCGAAACGACACGGTCGAGCTGGCTTTGTAAGAGATGTGCGCGCAAAAGCGGATAGCATTGTATGGAGGGACGTTCGATCCGGTTCATGCAGGCCATCTTGAAATAGCGCGCAGGGTTTCAGAGTTATTTGAGATTGAGAAAGTGCTGTTTATTCCAGCTCAGATGGCGCCGCACAAGATCGGACGACCTGTAACGGAGCCGATACATCGCTATGCGATGTTGGCGTTGGCGACACAGGATGATCCGCGGCTAGTGATTTCGACTTTTGAGCTAGATGCGCCGGATCGCAGGTACACGGTGGATACGGTCGAGCACTTTCAACGCGCGTTGGGCGACTCGACCGAGCTCTTTTTCATAATGGGTGCGGACTCGTGGTCCGAAATTACGACCTGGCGCGAGTGGGAACGATTGCTGACAATGACTAATCACATCGTCGTCACGCGGCCGGGATTTGAGCCTGTGACGACGCACGTTGGTTCAGTCGCCGAGCGCATCGTGGATTTGAGATCAGAGAAAGCGGCGCCAGGCCGCCGCACTCCAAAGATCTTCTTCACTGACGCGGTGATGAACGATGTTTCGGCAACGAACATCAGGCGTCTCGCCAGTGAAGATCGGCTTGAAGAGTTAGTCAATCTTTTACCAGGAACGGTGCTTGAGTACATCAGGAAGTACGGGATTTATAAAGAACTGAATGAAGCAAAACTCAACAGTTAAGGAACAGTCGTTACATCCGCAAGCCAACTTGCGGTCCACTCCTCAACCCGCAGTCGCGGAAACGCTCGATGAGCGCGTGCTTGATGCGCTGCACGCTGCCGCTGAGAAGAAGGCGCTCGAGCCGGTGGTTTTGGACCTGCGCGAGATCGCCAGCTTCACCGATTACTTTGTGATCGTAAGCGGCGCAAATGAGCGGCAAGTGCAGGCAATCTCGGATGAGATTTACGAAACGCTGAAGAAGGCGGGCCATGCGGCGGCGCGCGTTGAAGGGTATAAAACCGCTGAGTGGATCCTTTTGGACTACGGCGACTTCGTGGTTCACGTGTTCGAGCAAAAAGCGCGGAAGTTCTACGATCTTGAGCGTCTCTGGCGCGAGTCGAAGCGGGTGCAGTTACCCGCCGAGTTTGGCACTGATAGTGCGAGTTCTTTGAGAAGAGAATCGTGATCGAACTCTTTGCGCGCTCCCCACGAATGCGCGAGGCTGTCAGTCTCGCGGAGCGCGTGAGTTCAACTGATGCAAATGTCCTGATCACGGGCGAGTCGGGAGTTGGAAAGGATCTGCTCGCGTCGTTCATTCATTCAAAGTCACGTCGCTCGCAAGAGCCACTGGCGAAGATCGATTGCGCCACATTACCCGCGGAGTTGCTCGAAGCAGAACTCTTCGGATTTGAACGTGGAGCTTTCACCGGCGCTGTTGAAGCGAAGGCGGGCAGGCTTGAAGCTGCCGACAAGGGCACAATCGTTCTGGACGAGATTGCGCATCTCTCAACTGACGCACAGGCGAAACTGCTGCGCGTCATCGAGCGTCGTGAGTTCGAGAGATTAGGCGGACGCAAGACGATAAAGCTCGACGCGCGCTTGATTGCGCTGACGAATGTTGATCTCGATGCGGCTGTAAAGGCTGGCCGTTTTAGAGAAGACCTTTTTTATCGTCTGAACGTAATAAACATTCGCGTACCACCGTTGCGCGAACGCAAGGAAGATCTTTCTCAACTGATTCAGCATTTTTTGAAGCATTACTCGGCGAAGCACGGGCGCAACGTTCAGCGCGTATCGCCAGAGGCGCTGACGATTCTGAAAGTTTATGAGTATCCGGGAAATGCGCGCGAGCTCGCCAATATCATCGAGCGGGCAGTGATTGTCGCGACGGGAAAGAAGCTTGAAGCGCACGATTTGCCGGCGGGATTGAGCGCTGCGGTGACGGCGCAACAGCGGAAGGCGAGACCGCAAAGCCTGGCTGAAATGGAAGCGACTTATATCTCCGAGATTTTGGCTGCTACGGCAGGAAACAAGACGGAATGCGCGCGCATACTCGGAATCAGCCGCAAGAACCTTTACGAGAAGATTGCGCGCTACAAGATTTAACCGATGCGGCTGCGGATCGTATGGACAGGAAAGACTCGAGATGCGAGGCTGCGCGCGCTGATCGACGATTACTCGGAGCGTCTTTCCCATTTTGTGCGCTGCGAAGTGACTGAACTGCGGGAGCTTGGACGCACGGACAAGGCGGGCATCGATAAGGAGACGAAACGCATCTCAGACGCTCTCTATCCCGGCGCCTTGACGGTGCTTTTGGATGCGGAGGGCGCTGAGTGGACGTCGCAGCAGTTGGCGGCTCAGGTGCAGAGCTGGGAAGGAAGTGGTGTTAAGGAAGTCGCGTTTGTCATCGGCGGACCTAATGGCGTGGCAGATGACTTCAAAGCACGTGCAGACAAGCGCTGGTCTCTGTCGCGCTTGACACTGACGCACGAGATGGCACGAGTGCTGTTATTTGAACAGTTATATCGAGCGTACACGATCATTCATGGTTTGCCGTATCAGAAGTGATCTTAGACAGACATATCAAGTAGGGTGGAGGGTTTGTAACTGATGGACAAGAGGCGCACTAAAATTTTTCGAGACAAATTATTGGACCGTCGCGAAGGACTCGTCGGCCAGGTGCAGGCTGCCGAGCTTTACAGTCGCGAACGCGACGCCGAAGCCACGCAGGACCCCGCTGACATGGCAGCCAATGCTTATACGAAAGAGCTGCTGGTTTCGATGTCTGACAATGATCGACAGTTGCTGAACCTGATCGACGAAGCGCTCGAAAGAATCGAGGCTTCTGGTTACGGAAAGTGTGTCCACTGTGGTGAGGCGCTGTCAGAAAAGCGCCTTGAAGCAGTGCCCTGGGCGCGACATTGCGTGCGCTGTCAGGATCTTCAGGAGCGCGGATTGTTAAGCGACGACGAAGATTGATTTTGGTTTTACGGTTGGGTTGATTGCGGCCTCCTCGAACTTCGGGGAGGCCGTTTGGTTTTAGCCGCAAAAAAGCACAAAAGATGTTCCTCACGGATGCGCTCCTCACGTTGGTATACCCGCAAAGCTGCACGATCTGTGGGCGGAGTGTTGAGCGATACCGATTCGGTGTAGTGTGTGAAGTCTGTTGGAAGGGAACACGCATTTTCACCGATGAGGAAACGGTTTGCTGGAAGTGCGGAAGACTGGCGCCTGCGGAAGTCTCGTCGGAGTTTCGACAGCAGGTGAGATGCGGGCGTTGTGAGTCACAGTCGTTCACGGTGGCGAGGGCCGTGGGATTGTACGATGGTGCGTTGCGCGAGTCTGTGCTGGTATTGAAACGACAGCCGCATGTGCCTGCACATGTCGAGGAGCTTCTTGTCATGGCAGCGATGCGGGAGCCGTTGAATGACAGCACTCGAATCATACCGGTTCCGCTTCATCCTAAACGCATGCGAGCGAGGGGTTTCAATCAGGCCTCGGTGCTTGCGGAAGCCTTATCGAAGAGGCTGAGACTGCCGGTAGATGAAGTCAGTCTCGTACGAATCTCTTCGACGGAAAAGTACCGCGCCGGCCTGGATGCGACGGGGCGGCGGGATACGGTCATTGGAGCGTTTGTCGTCCGGTATCCGCGGCTGGTCGCGGAGGAGGATATCCTGTTGGTGGATGACGTGTTTACGACCGGTGCGACCGTCTCCGCCTGTGCCGAAGCGCTAACCTCCGCCGGAGCCAAAAATGTGGGTGTTTTGACAGTGGCAAGGGCCTCTACCGCAACATATTTTTGACACTCTCTTCCGCGCTCGCGTAATATCAGCCTTAAGATGAACGGCAGGGTTTTAGTTCTGAACACTTCCTTTGAGCCCATTAACGTGTGCACGGAGAGGCGTGCGGTGGTGATGATCTTCAAAGGTGTGGCGCGAGTGGAGGAGCACAACGGCCACATGCTCCACTCGCAAAAGCTCTCGATTCACGCCCCATCCGTAATCCGTCTTACTGAATACATTCACATTCCTTTTGAACGCCGGTCGCTCTCGCGGAAGAACATTCTGCTTCGCGACCACTCCACTTGCCAGTATTGCGGAACGCAGTATCCGCCCTCAGAACTGACGCTCGATCACGTGCTGCCACGCTCGCGTGGAGGGGAGTCGGCGTGGGATAATCTGGTTGCCTGTTGCAAGCGTTGCAATCATCGTAAGGGCAACCGGACTCCCGAAGAATCCGGGATGCACCTGCTGCGAAGACCGCGTGGTTTCTCGCTGCACGTCAACCGGCAGATCATGCGTTATCTGGGCAGAGCTGACGAGACCTGGAGAAAATATCTGTTCTACGAATCAGATACGCGAGAATAGCTGCCCCCCTTAGAAAGAGGAAGTCATGAATCAAACAGTGTTGGCGATCGCGGGTCTTGGTACCCCCGAGCTGATAGTAATCGTGCTGGTGATCTTTTTGCTTTTCGGCGCCACCCGGCTGCCGCAGTTAGCGAAAGCCCTGGGCCAAAGCAAGAAGGCGTTTCGAGAAGGTATCGAAGAAGGCGAACGGGAAGACCGCAAGACCATCGAGAAGTAGCCCACAACAGCTAAATGCTTTTGTGCCTTTTGTGGCTCAGTGACTATGAGCCTTCTGTCCAACCACCAGAGTCGCTTTCACCGAAAGCGCGAATTCAGCCTCATGCCTATCTTCATTTATTAGTCGAGAGATCTCGCTGAACAATTCGGCCTTCTTGTTATCTGGTACGAGCGCCAACCACTCTTGCATCAGAAACTCCGCTACAAGTGGAGAGTTCAAAAACTGTTCGCCAGACTCGAAGTCAAACTCCTCGATGCGTGTCCAGGATTCAACGTCCCTCAGCCCTTCGTCCTCGGCCAGTTGCTCGACGTCTGAAACAGTCGGTAGCTCGGTGATCAAGTGCTCGACGTCAGATTCGTGATCGATGAGTCCGCTGTTGTGCATGGCTTCCCAGTAGATTGAAAAGAACTCGCCGAAACTCGAAGCGGTCGGAAGTGTTAGGGCGATCGTAGCGCCTGGTGCAGCGACGCGCACAATCTCTGAAAACATCTTACGGAGGCGTTGTTGAGAAACGAGCGACGCGTTTCCGATGACCAGATCGAAGCGGTTGTCGTTCAAGTCAAGACGATCGGGCTGAGCGATATGGAAGCTGACCTGTTCGTTCGTAGCGGTTGCTTTGGCGCGCGCCAATTCCAGACACTCGGGGTTTTCATCCACACAAAGCAGCTCGAGCTTTTCGCCGGCACGCTCGTGCAGCGACATCGCGTGTCCGCCTGTTCCCGCGGCAACGTAAAGTGCTTCACCTTCTTTAGGAAGTTTTACGTGCTCGTCGATCAGCTCGGCAAAGCGCTCGCCCCAATCAGGAGCAATGAATAAGTCCTGAAGAAAAGCGAGTTCCTTGTCTGACTTGCGGTTATTGTTCACGCTCAGTTTCCTCACCCCTTGTTTGTTCCTGGTCCGGTAGATCCTCGTCTGAGAAATATTTTCTGCCGCGCAGTTGCTCAGGCAAACACTCCATCTCTTCTTTGGCCGCCGGATCGCTGTGCACGTAACGATAGTCTTTTCCGTAACCAATCTGTTTCATCAACGGCGTGGCTGCGTTTCTGAGATGAAGCGGGACGGGTATCCGAGCGGTTTGCTCTGCGTCCATCGAGGCTGCAAAGTACGCTTTCTTTACAGCGTTCGACTTAGGCGCTCGCGCGAGATAGATCGTCGCCTGTGAAAGTGGAAACAATCCTTCAGGTAGACCGATCAACTGCACGATATCAGCCGCCGCTGCTGCCTGGACCATCGCCTGCGGATCTGCGAGTCCGATGTCTTCAGAAGCAAGGATGCATAAACGGCGCGCAATGTAAATCGGATCGGCGCCGCCTTCGATCATTCTCGCCAGCCAGTAGAGCGCAGCATCGACGTCTGAGTTTCGCAGCGACTTAATCAACGCTGAGATCAGGTTGTAGTATTCTTCTCCACCTTTATCGTAAGCGTAGTGAGCCCGACCGAGTGCTTCGATCACCGTCTGTTCCGTAACGATTCTGACGCCGTTTGCGTCAGGTGCGGTGGATTCGACTGCCGCGTCCAACGCTGTCAATGCCACACGTGCGTCGCCGTTGGCGGAGTGTGCGATCCGATCCAGCAACTCATCCGATATTGACGAATTGAAAGTGGCCAGGCCGCGTTCTTCGTCTGCGAGTGCGTTCTGAAGAACGGTTTTGATCTCTTCATCGGAGAGTTGGTTGAGAACCAGCACTCGACAGCGCGACAGCAGTGCGCTGGTTACTTCGAAAGACGGATTTTCAGTGGTCGCGCCGATGAGTGTGACGGTGCCGTTTTCGACGGCATGCAGCAGTGCATCCTGTTGAGATTTATTGAAGCGATGGATCTCGTCGATGAAGAGCACCGTGCGCTTGCCGTAACGTTTTTCCGTCTTTGCTTGTTGAATGGCTTCACGCAGATCCTTAACGCCGGAGAACACTGCCGACAGGGCAATAAAGCGTTGGCCGCTGCTGTCGGCGAGCAGGCGAGCCAGCGTCGTCTTGCCTGTGCCCGGCGCACCCCAGAGGATCAACGACGGCAACGCGCCGCCACTGGCGATCAGCCGGCGCAGGATACGACCTTCGCCGACGAGATGAGTCTGTCCGACAAATTCCGCCAACGACCGCGGGCGCATGCGCTCTGCCAGAGGCGTGCCCCCGAGTGGCGGAGTTGCCGGCTCGGGCGCCTCGTCGCTAAACAGACTTCTTGAATTCCACCGATCCATGGCTCAAAAAATTTGTATAATTATCGCCGAAAAGATATAAACAAGCGACCGGTGGGATCATCTGAACCCGACTTTCGGCTGAAGCCGGTCAGGGTCAAAATCAGCCGTTTTTCGGGTAAAGCATTCAGAATCTTCATTGGAACGCGACCACGGGAATCTGCGTATAGTTGGCTGCGGACGATAGAACCCGGGATTTAGGGAACCGCGCAAACGATTGGAGAGCAGACGATGAGAGACGCAAGAAATCTTTTGAGGCTGGTAGGAATGGTCCTTCTGGCCGTGTTTGTTTTTGCGGTAGTCCTGCCGCTGGCACTGAAGGTGGTGGGAATTACATTGGGCATCATAATTGGACTCGCAGTTCTTTTGATCAAGGTGGCAGTAACACTCGCGATTGCTTACCTCGTTCTTGTCGGTATTCGAGCCCTGCTGCGTTAGTCCTCTTTATAAGCCGCAAAGAAGCACAAAAGGCACAAAGAGTAGCTGATCACTCTTTGTGCCTTTTGTGCTTTTTTGTGGCTAAACGTTGAATCGAAAGTGAACCACGTCACCTTCCTGCATGAGGTAGTCTTTTCCCTCGAGGCGTAGCAGGCCTTTCTCGCGTGCTGCGGCGTATGAGCCGGCTGTCATCAACTCTTCGTAGCTGATAATCTCTGCGCGAATGAAGCCGCGCTCGATGTCGGAGTGAATCGTGCCGGCCGCAGTCTGTGCTCGAGTTCCTTGGGGAATTGTCCAGGCGCGAACCTCTTTCTCCCCCGCCGTCAAAAACGACATCAAGCCGAGCAGGTGATAGGCGCTTTTGATCAACTGGTCCACTCCGCTCGTAGCGACGTTAAGACTCTTCAGGTAATCGAGACGTTCATCGGGTGGCAACGCCACGAGGTCTGCTTCGAGTTGCGCACAAATGACGACACATTCTGCGGCCTCCTTCGTCGCGATCTCCCGAACTGTATTGACCATCGGATTGTTGTTGAGATTCGCAAGTGCCAACTCTTCGACATTGGCGGCGTAGATAGTCGGCTTCGTTGTCAGTAAAAAGAAATTGCGAGCGACGGTGCGCTCGTCATCGGTGAGCGTAACCGTTCTCGCCGACCGGCCCTGCTCGAGCGCTGGTTGGATCTTGTCGAGCACGTCGAGCTCCTGGCGCGCAACTTTATCTCCGCCCTTGAGGTTCTTCTGCGCCTTCTCACGTCGACGCTCGACGGTCGCAAGGTCTGCCAACGCCAGCTCGATCTGAATGGTCTCGATATCGCGCGCTGGATCAACCGCGCCCTCCACGTGAATAACGCTCTCGTCTTCGAAACAACGAACCACCTGGACCACTGTGTCTGTTTCACGGATGTTCGCGAGGAACTGATTTCCCAATCCCTCACCTTTGGAAGCGCCGCGAACCAGGCCTGCAATATCGAGAAATTCGACAGTCGCGGGCACGATCTTTTCCGTTTTGACAAGACGAGCCAGCGGTTCCAATCGTTCATCAGGGACCGAGACGACGCCGACGTTTGGTTCGATTGTCGCGAAGGGATAGTTGGCCGCAAGCGCAGACGATTGCGCCGTGAGTGCGTTGAATAGAGTTGACTTGCCTACGTTAGGCAACCCGACAATACCTGCTCTTAACATCGTGCAGAAACGTAACCGATTACTGCAGACGATTGCAAAGCAAGCCCACAAAAAGGCACAAACGGCACAAAATGTTTTTTTGAGAAACGCGCGCCTTTGTTTTTAACGCGATTTTCTTATAAATCATCTTGTGCGTTTTGTGCCTTTTTGTGGCTAAATCTCTCTGAACATGATCGCATCTCTCCTATTGGCTCTCCTCGTCACGCTTAGCGGTACGGTCGCCACTTATCTTTACGATGAAAACGCATCGTTCGGCGCGAGGCTGTGTGCCGGTGCCGTACTCGGGTTGGCTATGCTGGGTCTGGTCGGTTTTGTAGTGGCGTCGTTTGTGGGTCTTAGCGGCGCTGCTGTCTTGTTCAGTGCAGCAATATGCTGTAGTCCACTGGCGCTCGTAACCGATGGAGTAATCCGGAAGCGACTGAAGAGCGATCTGGATGCGGTCTCGACAAGCACTCGACGGCTGATTCTGAAACCTGACATTACTTCCGTTGGCTATTTTCTCTTCTACGCCCTGACCGCGGTAATTCTCTGGAAGGTATTCAGTCGCGCGGTGATCGAAGACAGCACCGGCCTCAGCACAGGACTTTTGAACAACTTCGGCGATCTTCCTTTTCATCTCAGCGTCATCACCAGCTTTGTCTTCGGCAACAACTTTCCACCCGAAGATCCGACTTACGCCGGCGTCAGATTCACCTACCCATTTATCTCTGACTTTGTCTCGGCGATCTTTGTCCGATGCGGCGCGGACTTGCGCGAATCGATGTTCATCGAGAACTTCATTCTCGGAGTTTCTTTCGTCGGCTTGGTCCATCGCTGGGCTCTGGTGATGTTGCGCGACAGGCTCGCCGCAATCATCACGCCCTTACTCGTATTGCTGAACGGCGGCTTCGGTTTCACATTATTATTGGACAAGGCGGCAACCAACGAACGTGGACTGTTCGGTGCGCTAATGGATCTGCCGCCATCGTTTACAGTGATTCCGGAAACTACCTGGCGTTGGGGCAATGCGGTCTCCGCGCTTTTGGTGCCGCAACGTGGGTTTCTCATGGGACTTCCTTTGGCCACCATCGCTTTCACGCAATGGTGGATAGCCACTAACAAAGGACAGACGGAACCACCTCCCACCAGCAAAAAAGCACGTGCGAGTGAGAAGCAGAAGAACTTATGGAGCGAAAAACGCGGTGCACGCTTTTCTGCTTCCGTGCGTCGCATGATTGCTGCGGGAGTAGCGGCAGGACTGCTGCCGCTGGTCCATGCACACAGTTTCATAGTGGTAATGGCAATGGCGGGGTGTCTGGCGCTGATCCAGCGTCGCTGGCGCGAGTGGTTCACTTTTTTTGTAGTGGCCTCGGTGATTGCGATGCCGCAACTACTCTGGTCCACCATTCACAGCGCCGTTGATGTGGGCAGTTTCTTTGCGTGGGAGATGGGCTGGGATCACGGCCCGGCGAATCCGTTCTGGTTCTGGATCAAGAACACCGGGCTCTTTATTCCGCTCCTGCTGATAGCGATCCTGGCGAAGGCAAACGGCTATCTCGTCCCGCGTCGCCTGCTGCTTTTCTATTTGCCGTTCACGCTCTGCTTCATCGTTCCTAACATCATCAAACTGGCGCCGTGGATTTGGGACAACATCAAAGTGCTGTTCTACTGGTGGCTCGCTTCAGCTCCGCTCGTTGCATTATTGCTGGCGAAGCTGTGGCAACAAGGCTCGATCAGAAGAGTTGTCGCTGTGTTGCTGTTTGTCGGTGTCACACTGGCCGGTGCTCTCGATGTGGCTGGGATTGCATTGCGAACTACTAAGTATCAGGTGTTTGACGTTGACGGCTTACAGTTTGCGGAGCTTGTGAAAGCGCAAACAGTTCCCCGCGCGCTGGTGGTCCATGCGCCTGTTCACAACACGCCGGTGTTCCTTACCGGTCGTCGCTCGCTGATGGGTTATCCTGGACATATCTGGACGCATGGACTTCAGTTTGTGCAGCGTGAAGGCGAGATCAAACGGATCTACCTGGGCGCGCCCGACGCTGAGCAGTTAATCAGAAAGTACGGTGTCGAATATCTCGTACTGGGTCCGCAGGAGAGACTCGTTACTCCAGTAAACGAAGCATTTTTTAGTCGGTTTGAGAAGGTTGGAGAAGTCGGTGAGTACGCGCTCTACAAAGTCAGGCAGCAGTAAGAAAGCTCAGACTAAACATCGTGGCTTCGACGCCTACTCGCGTCGCGACCATGAGATCATGGCGGAATCTCCAGACGTCATTTCGGAGCGTGTCTGGCAAATCGCGGTCATTGTGATCTTCGTGATCGCGGCTGTGCTTCGTCTATACGATCTGAATCTCGTACCGCTGCATCACGATGAAGGAGTAAATGGAAATTTTCTGGTCCGACTGGTTCGCGAAGGACATTACCAGTACGATCCTGAAAACTATCATGGCCCAACTCTGTACTACTTTGCAGCGATAATTCCCTGGATCGTCAAACTCTTATTCGGCAACTCCGCACGCGAGACGTATGGGCTCACCACGTTCACCATCAGACTCATCCCTGCACTCTTTGGTCTAGGCACGATTGGTCTCGTGTTTTTGCTGCGAAGACGTCTGGGGACTGTGGCAACACTTGCGGCGGCTCTGATGATGGGTGTCTCGCCAGGTGCCGTTTATCTCTCGCGTTATTTCATTCACGAGACGCTGTTCGTCTTCTTCACGTTGGGAATTGTCGTTGCTCTCGTGCGCTTTTACGACGAACGCAATCCCTCTTACCTGCTCCCGGCTGCTGCCTCAGCATCTCTGCTGTTTGCGACGAAGGAAACCGCAATGATCTCAGTGGGCGTTTTGATCATCGCTCTTCTGCTGACTGTCGCTTACATGCAGTTCAATGCCGGCAGACGATACAGGTCAGGAGGAGTGAGCGATCTAATCGATGAGCTGGGCGGCACAGCAAGCCTGATGGGAACCATTGGAGTAGCCTGTATTGTTTTCCTTGCTCTCTACATTCTCTTCTACTCATCGTTTTTCACAAACTACAAGGGCATCAACGATTCATTGCAAACGTTCGCTGTCTGGACCAAGACAGGACGCGCGGCACATGTTCATCCACCATCCCAGTATCTTGAGTGGTTGATAAGGATTGAAGCGCCACTTTTGTTTCTCGGCGCGATTGGCGCAATCTTCGCGGTCTTGAAACCGAAAAACTCGTTTGCACTTTTCTGTGCGTTGTGGTCGTTCGGACTTATCGCAGCCTACTCGTTGATTCCGTACAAAACGCCGTGGCTGATGCTGAACTTTCTGATTCCTTTGGCGCTGATTTCCGGTTACGCGATCCAGGCAATCTTCGAGATGGACCATGCTCGCTGGAGACTGGCCTCGCTTGTTCTACTGATTGCGGTTGGGATAGCGACATACCAATCTCTCGATTTGAACTTTAGAAATTACGACAATGACAACCAGCAGTACGTGTACGTGTATGCCCACACGACGAGAGGGGCGCTTGATTTAGTTAATCACGTCGAAGAGATCGCGAAAGAGAACGCGGGGGGTCTGACTGGAATCACCATTGTCAGCCCTGATTACTGGCCGCTGCCGTGGTATTTCCGAAACTTCAGCCGCGTCGGCTATTTCGGAAGGATGGCTGCGACCTCCGAGCCGATCATTATTGCGAATGCGAATCAAAAGGAGGAAGTTGACGCCAATTACGGCCAGTTTTACGAGCAAGTCCTTTCCAACGAGCCCGGAGGGACCTTTCAACTGCGCCCGGGTGTGAACCTCCTGCTGTACGAGCGCCGCCGTTAGCCACAAAGGGACAAAGGGCCTGCTTAAGTTTGTCGCTGACTTGAATTAACCGACTCTGACTTCAAGTTCTTGTTGACATTCTAAGCGCCTCACAATTATTGTTTACCGAATGTTCAAACTCGAACGGCTGGAAATTACCGGCTTTAAATCCTTCGCCGACTACACGGAAATAATCTTCACGGGAGATGGAATCACCGCCATCGTCGGGCCGAACGGCTGCGGCAAGAGCAACGTGGCCGATGCGATTGCCTGGGTTTTGGGCGAGCAGCGCGTCAAACATCTCCGCGGCGGTGAGATGAAGGATGTCATTTTCCAGGGCGCCCGCAATCGTCCGCCGAGCGGCATGGCAGAAGTGGTCATGCACCTGATCCGCAATGAGGTCGACGAGGCGGAGCCCGATATCGAAGACATCGATTCGACGCTCGAGCGGATCGATGACCGGCTCGTCAATCTGGACGAGATTCTTCCGCCCGAGCAGGCGGAAGCAGCCGCAGAAACGGAACCGAGCGCGGTAGCGCCAGATGTCGTTGAAGCCGCACCAGAAACAACTGCCTTAGAACCAACTCCCACACACAAAACAACGCATAAACGACATTGGCGACGCCGAAACCTCGCGCTGGAGTTTGCGCCTGGCGAAGCTGTTTCGGTAACACGAAGACTGTATCGCTCGGGCGAGAGTGAGTACCTGCTGAACGGAAGGATCTGTCGTCTCCGTGATATCCAGGATCTGTTTTCAGGAACGGGTCTCGCAGGCGGTCACTACGCGATCATCGAGCAGGGTCGCATCGGACAGATCCTCTCTGCCAAGCCGATGGACCGGCGCACGATCATTGAAGAGGCGGCAGGCATTACGAAGTTTCGCGTCCGTCAAAGAGCAACTGAAGCACGGCTGGAATCTGCCCGAACAAATCTCTCTCGAATTTCAGACATCGTTGCCGAGATCGATCGGCAGGTAAACAGTTTGCGTCGACAGGCTGCAAAGGCGCGTCGTTACGGCGTGTTGCGCGAAGAGTTGCGCGAGCTGCTGCGTGTCGTGTACGTCGCAGAGGATCACAAACTCGCCACTGTTCTCGAAGAGACAAAGTCAAAGCTGGCCGAGGTCTCTGAGCTCGAGCTCGGTATCGCAGACGATTTGAGCCGGCGAGAAGAAGCTGCTCGTGCAGCAACGCAGGAGGCCCGAAGTCTCGAAGATGCGTTGTCGAACGCTCGCGCCGCTGCTGCTGAAGCGGTGTTGCGGCGAGACAGGCAGGCACGTGAGTGTGTCTACCAGCAGGAGCAGTTGAGTGAGATTGAGAAGCGCAAAGGTGAAGTCACTGCGGAAATCGAAGCGTTGACGTCACGCCTGGTGCTGATTGAAGCCGAATGCAGGCGTTTGCAACAGGAAGACGCGCGGCTTCGGGAAGAGTTTGATCAGAGTGCGCTGCTGCTGCGAACGGCCGAAGAGTCGTACGCTGGAAAGCTCAGTGCCGCGAATGCTGCCGAGATCGAGATCGAGAGTGCACGCACAGATTTGCTGTCGCAAACTGCGATTGCGGAAAGAGTCCGCGAGATTGCACGCCAGCTCGAAACCACGCTGGAACGTTTGTCGCAACAAGCTGAAGGTCTCGCGCGCGAAGGCGATCGTGCAGCGAGCCAGCACGCCGAGCGGAAACTGGAAGCGGAGAAGTTTGCCCGCGAGCTCGGCGACGCGCGAGCGCGTGTCGGAAAACTGCAAGCCGAGCGTGAGACGGCTGTCGACGCGGTTGTGCGCGGGCACGAAGCCGTCAGTGACACAGAAGCGGAGCTGACGAGGGTTCGCGACGAGCATTCGCGCGCGAGCCATCGCCTCGAAAGTTTGAAGGAGCTCGACCAGCGGCGTGCTTACTATTCACCCGCGGTGCAACTCATCTTTGCGCCGAGCGACACGCCTCGCGATTTCCATTTCATCGGCACACTTGCAGATGCGCTGAATGTCGACGCGAAGTGGGAGCGCGCGGTCGAAGGTGTCCTCGGATCTTCTTTGCAATCGATAGTCGTGCCGACGCCGGACGATGCAGTTCGTGCTGCACAGTGGTTGCGAGAAAACAATGGTGGTCGTGCGAGTTTCCTCGTCGCAGGTTTACACGGAGGCAGTGAGGAGATTAACACCGTAACCGCGCTTGCCTGCCGGCTTGACGAGCGGCCCGCATTAATGCCTTTACTCACTGAAGGCGTTCGTGAAGATCTGCGAATCTGCGATCTTCTCGGCGCTCCGCAGCAGCTCGTCACCGTCCTCAAACGCACTCTCCCGCAAAAGATGAATGCGCGGCTTGCCGCCAATCTCGAAGATGCAATGGTCAAGTCGATCGCGACTGGCGAGATGTACGTGACGTTGAACGGCGACTGGATCGCCAGTGGACAGTTTGTCAACGCCGGTCATGCGCGCGATCTCGAAGAAGGAGCGGGACTGCTCGCGTTCAAGCGAGAGCTCAGAGAGTTGGAAACGCGTGCCGAAGCGTTGGCGCGTGAAGTTGATAGTGCCGCAAAAGCTGCAAAGGACACCCGTGCGCGTCTGGTTGAGCTTGAAGACGCCGTTGTCATTCTGAACGAAGCCATTGGCCGCGAAGAGCGCGAAGCCCTGGCGCGCGAGCACACCACCACCAATCTCGCACAGGAAGTCGAACGCGCCGAGCGCCACATGCGTGTTGTCGGTCAGGATTCGATGCGCGTTGAGCAGGAGCGATGGGAAGTCGAGAACCGGCGCGCTCAGGCTTTACTGGAAGCTGAGACTGCCGAAACAGCAAGAGAAGCGGCTGCTGACAACGTCATCAAAGCATCCGCATTGTTGACTGACCTGAGAAGGGAACTGGAAACCGAAAGCGAGTCGCTTGCACATCAACGAGCTGCTGCCGCTGCTGCTTCGGAGCGTCGCCGCGCGACAACAGCTGAGTTGCGTCGCATCGAGGGTGAGCTGGCGGACTTCGCTGCGCGTGTCGAGAGATATCGAATGGATCTTGCTGAGATGGGTGGCCGAGGGGAGGACTTGACGCGCTCTATCAGCTATCTCGAACACGTATTGAGTACGGTTGAAAGCGATCGTGCACGTGAAGCAGAGGAGATTACGGAACTGTCGCACCGCTTGCAGGAAGCACGCCGGCAGGCTGATGAATTTTCCGCCGAGTTGTCGGAATTGAATCGCCGCGCTGCCGAAGTGCGTGATTCTCGCGGCGCTTTGGAAGTGCAAAGAGCCGAGGCGCAGGCGCGCCAGACTTTCGTTCACGAGAACTGTCAGACGGAGTTGGGCCAATCGCTGGAAGATCTCGCTCGTGAGCTGACGTTCCCCGATGAGTTCGATCTCGAAGCGAGTCACGCGCGCGTGGAAGAGTTGCGTACTCGGCTCGAAGGCTTTGGCGGCGTGAACATGATGGCCCTTGAAGAGCTCGCTGAAGCAGAAGAGCGTCTGTTGTTCCTGACCGTCCAGCGCCAGGACATCGTCGAGGGAATCTCTGCCACTGAAGAGGCGCTGCGCGAGATCAAGCGTCGCTCGCGTGAGCGCTTCCGCCATGCTTTCGAACAAATCAACAAGAACTTCAGCGCGTTGTTCCAGGAGTTGTTTGGCGGCGGGCGCGGAGAGATGAGCCTGATCGATGCAGACGACGTGCTCGAATCAGGCATTGATGTGGTGGCCCAACCGCCCGGCAAACGACTTCAGAACGTGTTGCTGCTGTCAGGCGGTGAGAAGGCCATGGCGGCACTCGCGCTGGTGTTGGGAATCTTCCATTATCGCCCGGCGCCATTCTGTTTATTGGATGAGGTCGACGCTCCACTTGACGAAGCGAACGTGGGACGCTTTACTGATAAGGTCGTCCAGATGTCTGCAAACACGCAGTTCATCGTGATCACGCACAATAAGCGGACGATGGAGATGGCGCGCGCGCTTTATGGCGTGACCATGGAGGAAGCAGGTGTCTCGAAGCTCGTTTCGGTAAAGTTTGAGTGAATAAAAGAAAATCATTGTTGCAAGGGCTCCCCGCCGCGCTGCTGTGCTTTAGCGCGGCGATTTCCATT